>URDS01000019.1 GCA_900546635.1 uncultured Eubacteriales bacterium
GGCACATGTCCGCCTTGTAAACGTATTTGATTTACGATTTTCACTTTTTTGACAGGCTGAACTCCGGCATTTTGCCGGAGCTTTTTCTATAAGCAATTGATTTACAGACGAAAATTTTTAAAATTGTGCAAAACGCAAAAAAGTATTTGCAAAAATAATATTTTTTGTATAAACTTTTTACGATACTATGCTATAATAATTTTGTACTTGAAATTTTTAGGGAGGGCTTTTCATATGAACACAAACAGAATTTTGGTCTGGATACTGGCAGTGGTTATGTGCATCGGCGTTTTTGTTTCCTGCGGTACTTCGGAAGGCACTGATGGAACAAGCGGCGTCGCTACGGGTACGGGCGATGTGACGGAACCCGATTCGGAGGAAGAAGAAAAACTCGGCGTTCCGGAAACTGCGGATTATGGAGGAGAGACCTTTAACATTTTGACCGCGGGCAACGTCGCGTATGAGGATTTTATATATGAGGAGGAATCTTCGCTTCCTTTGGAAAATGCGCAGTATAAGCGTAAGAGCCTTGTCGAGCAAAACTACAATATCAGCATTTCTCAGACGACCAAAAAGGCGTATTCGAGCGGCGGCGGACCGGGCTTTTTGCAGGTCAGCACCGATGTCAACGCGGGCGACTGCAATTTTGACCTCGCACTGATCGCGGGCTATGATGTGAGTGTTTTGGCTTACAGCAATTTTCTCTATGACTTAAATTCGGTTCCGGGCATTGATTTGACCAAGAGTTGGTGGGATCAAAAAGCAAATGAGAGCCTTGAGGTCAAGGATGTCATGTTCTTTACGACCGGTGAGATCACCATGTCCGATAACGACGCGGCTTTTGCCATTATGTTCAATAAAGCGCTGCATTCGGCGTATGATCTGGAAGATCCGTATCAGCTTGTTTATGACAACAAATGGACTTTGGAGAAATTTGCCGAGCTTTGCAAAACCGTAACGGATGATTTGAATCAGGACGGCGTTATGGATCAGAATGACCGCTTCGGTCTGCTTGTTTGGGACGACTCGGTTGTGGGGATCGTAAATGCAGTCGGTGAGCAGTGCTGCACGATCGCCGAGGACGGCACAATTGAACTCACACTCTATAATGAAACGACGCTTGCGGGCTTGGAAAAATATTTTGCCGTTGCATATGATACGCAATACGCGTTTACATATCAGAGAAATATTAAATCCGCCAATGATATGTGGTTGAACGACCAGGGGTTGTTCTGGACAACAAATATGGGAAAAATGCCCAGCTTCCGTGAAATGGAGAGCGATTTCGGTATTCTGCCCTATCCGAAACTGAATGAGCAGCAGGATGCGTATTATACGACGGTTGCGCCTTTCAATTCACAGTTTATTTGTGTGCCGCTGATTCAGAACGATCTCGACCGCACCGGTGTCATTACCGAGGCGCTCGCGTACTACGGACAGCAAATGGTTACGCCTGTTTATTATGATGTTAACCTGATCGGTCAGGGCACGCGCGATGAGGAATCCGCGGATATGCTGGATATTATCTTCGATTCGCTGGTATTTGACATCGGGTATTACTATCAGGTCGGCCCGTATAACAAGCAGTTGATCTATATGGTACGCGCTTTCAATACGAACTTTACCTCGATGTACGATACGTATAAAAATTCCGCGCAGGCGCTCCTGGATCTTATCAACGAATATTATCAGGTAGCCGTTTCCAACTGGCAGTAATAAAAAATCGCAGGGGGTGCAATTCTTAGAATTGCACCCCTCAGCTTGTCATAAGGATAAGGATTGCGGATAAAAAATACGTTTACAAGGCGGACATGCGCCGCCTTGTAAACACCTTACGGGCGTGCGAGTGCCGACCGTAGGGAGGCGCGACGGCGCAAATACGCTCCCCGAAGGAGGGCTCTCTTTGTGGCACAAGGACTCCCCCGTGCTACGCACGGTACTCCTCATGCCTATACACGCCTCATTGTCGGAAAACCTTGGTTTTTCGACAGCCTAAGGGGGTGCAATTCTTAGAATTGCACCCCCTGTTTTTGGTGCGCGTAAATCACGCGGTGATTGTGCGATTTTGTGCACCGGGCGGCAGTTTGCGCTCGCTCCGGTATGAAAGGCGTCGCGGACTGTCGGCTTTGTCGTTTCCCTGTTTTGCCTTTGGGTGAAACGGGAAATTTTTTCATATAGGCGTGTACGTGATATAGGCGTGAACGCGCGGTCTTTAGCTTGTCTGCTTGGGCTGCTTGGGATCGGAAAATTCTCCGGCCCATTCAAAGCCTTTTTTTGCGGCAACGACGGCGATGATTTCGTTGATAACCGCGGCGGCCGCAATGGTTCCCTGAATGATTTTGGCGCATTCCGGCGCAGAAGCGGTCAGAGCCGATACGGCAATTCCCGTAAATACCAGCGACACGCCGGAATGCGGGAGCAGGGTGAGCCCCAGATATTTCTGCACGGAAACCGGCATACCCGTGGCTTTAGCTCCGAGCCGCGCGCCGAAGTATTTTCCAAAGCCGCGGGACAAAATGTAAACGGCGGTAAAGACTCCGGCGCCCAGTATCAGGTGATAATCCAGCGGCGCGCCCAGATTTAAAATGACAACAATCATCGAAATTCCGAGAAACGGATTAAAGGCTTTCATGATTTCATCCAGGCGTTCCTCGGAGATCATATTGGAAAAGACCGCCGAAAAAGCCATGCCCATCAGCATGAAGTTTAAGATGGGCGAGGGCATCAGATAGGTGTTGCAGACAAATCCGAGCAGCGTGGTTGCGGCAATCATGGAAAAAAGAATCAAAAGGGTCGCCCCTTTGGATCGCGCCGGCTTTAGGAGCAGTCCCGCGGGAAATCCGACGATCGCACCGATGACGAGCGGCAGCAGCACCATGACGAAGATCATGTAAATCGGCAGACTACCGCCCGAAATATTCCGCCCGACAATGGCGATCGTGGTGAAAAAGACAACAACGCCGACCATATCATCCAAAGCGGCCATCGGAATCAGGGTTTTGGTAACCGGACCGCTTGTCTGAAATTCCCGCACGATCGAGAGGGCGGGCGCGGGCGCGGTTGCCAGCGCGATTCCGCCGAAGACAAACGCAAGGTAGATCGGAATATCCATAAAAGCAAAAATGATGCCGAAAACGGCGGATACAACGATAAAGGTGCCGAGAGACTGCGTAAGGGTAGTGATAATCAGCGCTTTTCCGTACTGCTTCATGCGCCGCCATACCAGTTCCGTGCCGATCATCAGCCCGACGCCGCATTCAAGCACATGAATGATTGCGCCGTACCACGACGCTTCCAAAAGCGTGTTCGGCAGAATCGCAAAAGCATGCGGACCGAAGATCATTCCGGCAATGAGCCATCCGAGGATGGCGGGCAGTCTGCATTTCGCAACCAGTTTTCCGATGAAAAAAGCCAAAACAATGACAAGCAGCCATTGTAAAATCAAAACAGTCATATTTTTTCCCTCTTTTCGGCAATGCCGTATATCATGTATTCAAACAGTTTGGAAAGGTTGTTTTCATGAACGGTTATTTTCTCAAAAAGTGACATGTCGCGGCAGGCGGGACTGCTGAAATAACCGTTGAACATATCCTGGAGAAAACGGAAATAGGCGACGGCGTCTTTTTCGGTTATGCCGGGTCGGAGCGAAACTTTTGCAATGGCCTTTTTGTACAGATCCAAATTGAAAGCGTCGATTTCCTTTCGTTGTTCCGCGATTTGATTTTTCAACGCCGGCGGCGGCTGCAGCGTCGCTTCAAAGAACAGCCGTGCTTCAAGCGGGTGATTTTGAAAAAAACACAGCCGCGCTTTCATGTAGGTTTCCAAATCCGAATCCAGGTTTTGCTGCTTTAAATATGCGGTCAGTTTCGTTATACTTCTGTGGATGCAGAGAAGATAGAGTTCGTTTTTGCTGCTGAAGTTGTGGTAGAGCAACCCTTTGGAAATGCCTGTTTTGCAGATGTTGTTCAGGGTGGCGCCGGCATAGCCGTTTGCGCCAAATTCCTCCATGGCCGCCTGTAAAATCCGTTCTTTTGTTTTCTCTGTTTTTTCTTTTTGGTTCAAATGAAAATGCCTCCCTGTATATGCAATGTATGTAGTATATAAAAAATAGACCGAATAGTCAATATCTTTCACACAACTGTCAATATTTTTCACATAAATTTTAAATTGAGGGTTGCGGTCCGCTTTGATTTCGGATTTGTGATTTCCCGGCGCATACTTGGAAAATCATCTTGACCTTTTGGACAAACTTCTGTATAATGTAAATTGTAAAAGAATGTCGCGGGAGGATGCCATGAAAAATAAGTTTCTGATTGTGGTCCTGATTTTGGCGCTGTTTATACCGACGTATATCGGAATTTACAGCTATATTGACACCAAAAGAACGCCTGTCACGCCGGACAGCGCGTCCGGTCTTATCATCAGCGATATTGCGGGGAAGACCTATGAAGAAACGATCGACAGCGACATTGCCGCGCTTTTGAGCCGGATAAATGCGAATGCGATTCGGCTGCAGACGCCGCCCGAAACGCTGTCGGGCGCAAAGTATTTTAAGATGACCTATATCGAGGGCAAGCGTGAGACTGAGTACCGCTATTTCTTTGCGCTCAATACGAGCGCGGTGTATTATCTCGATCCGGACGGTGTGTCTTACCTTGTGAGCGAGGAGGATGCGGCCGCGTTTCTCGAAACCAAATATGCGCAGAGTCTGTATGCCGAAGCCTATCTGCCGCAGCTTGTAAACGGTGAAAATCAGATTGCGCCGCTTGAATACGTTTGGGCGTATGAGTCTGCCGGCGGCAATCCGGTCGGCGGAACGCTTACCGACTGCGCCGAGGGCAAGGTTACCTATACGAGCAAAAACGGACTTTTGCTTTCCTTTTCCAGAGAGCCGGCCACGTTTCGTGTGACGATCAAAAATCCGGACGGAACCGTGCTGTATTCCGGCGATTATGATGCGTTTGCGGGAGACGTTGACGTTCGTGCAAACCCGGTATTGACGATCGAGGCGGAGGCCGAGTGGCTGGGCAATGAGGAACATATGTCAAGCGGAAAGGCAACCTATGCTTTTACATTGAACATCGAGGAGCAGACCGCGTTTTATCTCGGCGCGGACACCGTTCTGCCCGGCGGCTTTGTGGCCGTTACCGCGACGAACGTCTCCGATCCGTCTGCAATCGGCTTTAAGAGCGAGCCTGTTTTGTCGCACGGCGGCAAGGAAATCCGTCCGGTATTCTATGCGGATGGCAAGACCTGCCATGCGCTTCTGCCGACGACTTATGAGACGGAGGCCGGTACGTATACGCTGACGTTCACGTACAGCGGCGTAAGCTATACGGCGGCGCTCAAGGTTGAGGAAAAGACGTTCAAGACCCAGTCCTATGATATTTCCAAGACGACGGCCGAGGCGACGCGCACGGAGGCGACGCTTGCGTCCTTTGCAAAGCTGGTCACGGAGGTTGCATCCGGTGATTTCAGTAAGAAGTATTTTGACGGCCTTTTCGGAATGGGGATTGCCGAGGTCGGCTATAACGGCACCATTATGACCGGTTACGGTCTGAAGCGCAACATTACCGCGCTCGGAGAGAGTTACCGGCATGACGGCGTAGATTATTATGCCAAGAGCGGTTCGGAAGTACTCGCCGTGAACGCGGGACGTGTGATTTACGTCGGCGCGTCCGAGTATGCGGGCGTGCTTGTCGCGGTCGATCACGGCTGGGGTCTCATCAGCTGGTATGCAAATCTCTCCGAGGCGACGGTGAAAGTCGGCGACATTGTGCAGAAAGACGATGTGTTGGCCAAGAGCGGTTCGACCGGCTTTACCAAGGGAAATTCGCTGCATGTCGGTCTTTCCGTATTCGATGTGCCGGTCTGCACATACGACCTCTGGGAGACGCCTTTGCAAATTTATTGATTTTTTCGGCCGCCGTGCGCGGTCGGGTATAGTAAAAACGCCTTGTGCGGATTCAATCCGCACAAGGCGTTTTCTGCTTGCCGAAAGGCGATTTTCGTTGGAATTCCCGCTTCAGTCCGTATAGGGGATGTGCGGCACATGCTTTTTCACTTTATTTTTCAGATATTCAAAATTTTCGGCAGAATTTGCCGCGAGAATCGGCTGCGGCCGGGTGTAAATCGGCGCGTCGTAATCAACGGTGCCGATGAAACCGCCCGCCTCGGTCAGAATCAGCTGCGCCGCTGCAAAATCCCAGGGGAATACGCGGATCTCAAAGTATAATTCTCCGCGTCCGGCCGCTAAATAGCAGAGTTCCAGCGCGCATACGCCGAGCCGGCGGATGTCTCCGATGTCATAATAGATGTCCTGACACAAATCAAAGCAGGGCGGAGCGTATTCCTTTTTGTATAAGCTCCACGCCGTAAAGTAGCAGGCCTCGTTGAGCGGGCGCGCCGAGACGTGAATCGGGCGCCCGTTTTGATATGCGCCGCATCCGTGCTCGGCGCAAAACAGTTCGTCTGTATAGGGGTTGTAGACCACCCCGATGTAGGGCGCGCCCCGTTTGAGCAGCGCGACGGAAATTACGCTCAGCGGCATACCGCGCACAAAATTCGTCGTGCCGTCAATCGGATCGACTACCGCGGTGTACTCGGCCTCAAGCGCGCCTGCCGACGCAGCTTCTTCTTCGCCGATAAAGCCGATGCCGGGAACGGCCTTTTCCAGCGCTTCTCTCAAAAATTTTTCGACCGCCACGTCCATGTCGGTCACAAGGTTGACGGGACTGTCCTTGGTTTTGACCTCGAACCGATTGTTTTTCATCAAAACGGATGCGTCGATCACGATTTTTCTGATGGTTTCCAGCATGATTTTCCTCCGTGCCGCCGCTTTGCCGCGGCTTTGTTTTGCATTGCGCCTATTGTAGCACAATTTGCCTTTTCTGTAAATATATTTTTCACCGTGCTTTTTTCGCTTGACTTGCAGACTTGCCCCTTATATAATATAAAGTAATATGTATGCAGAACTGCGGGGCGCGCCATGCGGCCGAAGCGTCGCCGGGAAATGCGGTTTTCGGCCGCGGACTGTATGGCGGCGTGTGCCCGAAAGGAGAAAAAATGGACGGACAGAAAAAGAAGACCATTGTGCTGATCGCTTTTTACAATGTCAAAGCGCTCGGCGTGCGCTATCTTGAGGGCGCGCTTGAACGCGCCGGATACCGCGTAAAACTGATTTTCTTCAAGGGCTTTAACAGCCAGAATCCCCAGGTGGCCACCGAAAAGGAAATTTCACTCTGTGTCGAGCGGATTCGGGCGGAAAATCCTCTGTTTGTCGGCTTGTCGGTGATGAGTTCGATGTATCTGGAATCGGTGGAGAAGCTGGTGGCCGCGCTGCGCGCGCTGGATATGCCGCTTGTATTCGGCGGCGCGTTTGCCTCCATGTTCCCGGAACGCTTTTTGGATGCGCCCGACAGCTTTGTCATTCGCGCGGACGGCGAGATTCCCATGACCAAGCTCGCTTTGGCGCTTGAATCCGGATCGGATTATACCTCGATTCCGTCGCTTTGCTACCGGGACGGGGACGGCAAGGCCGTGGTCAACGAGATCGGGGACATTTTGGAGGACATCGACGGCTACGGATTGCCGGTCATTCATTCCAAAGAGGCCTGCTACATCGAGCGCGACACGCTGATCGAGGGCGATCCGCAGCTTTCCTCGCCGAGCTATGAGGTGATTGCCTCGCGCGGCTGTCCGTTCACCTGTTCGTATTGCTGCTGCGTGAATCTGCACCGCTTGTTCCCGAAAGAGACAAAGTATGTCCGCACCCGCTCGGTCGAAAGCGTGATCGCCGAACTGATTGAGGCGAAAAAACAAATGAAAAATTTGGTTTTCGTCCATTTTTACGATGAAATTTTCCCGAACACGCCCGGCTGGATCGATCGGTTTATCGTAGAGTATAAAAAGCACATTCATCTGCCGTTCACCATCTGGTCGCATCCGAAAATGGTGCGTGAGGATGAACTCAAAAAGTTGGTTTCGGTCGGTCTTACCGAGGTGATTATGGGCATTCAATCCGGTTCGCCCTATATCCGCAAGGAGATTTTTCACCGGTTTGAAACGCAGGAGGACATCATTGAGGCGACTCGGATTATTCGCCGCAGCGGCGTGTTCTGGTCGAGCTATGATTTCATGCTTCAGCATCCGTTTGAAAAGATAGAGCATCTAAAGGAGACCTATGCGCTTGTGCGCGAGCTTGCCATGCCGCTGGAGCTTCAGCTGCACGGGCTGAACTTCCTGCCCGGCACGGATATTGTGGAAATGGCGATTGAGCAGGGACTCATTACCCGCGAGGAAATGGATAAGATCATGTATGCGCCGATGAAAGCGCAGTTCGACGCCTATTGGAAGCGGGAGGATGAGCGGGAGAGCAGACTTTGGTACCGCCTGACGTATTGCCTGCAGTTTAAGGACTGCCGAAAGAAGTGCGATTTGTACGCGCAGGACATCGACCGGTACGAGCAGGCGATTGACGCCATGTATTTGAAATGTGAGAAGCGGGTGAAATACCGCTACTACTATAAAAAAGGCCGCGTGGTACTGCACAGCCTGAGAATGAGGGTATTCAAATGAAGATACTTGCTGAAAATCAGACCGGCGCGCCGCGGAGCCAGGCCGATCCCTTTGCGCTTTTGGAGAACGGCCGGTATTATATTTACGCGACCGGGCGGGAGGGCGTACATCTGTACGAAAGCGACCGCCTCGGCGGTTTCACTTACAGCGGCGTCTGCTATCGCCGCGAGGGGTGGAATGAGTATTGGGCGCCCGCGGTGATAAAACTCGGCGAAAAGTTTTATATGTATTATTCGGCAAAGCCGGAGAATGAACAGGACGCGCATTTTCAGGCGCTGGCCGTCGCGCAGGCGGACAGTCCGATAGGTCCGTTTACTTATGTCGGTCAACTCGCCGATCCCTTTTCGATCGACGCGCATCCCGTGCTCTATCACGGCGAGCCCTATCTTTTTTACTCGGTCAACGACACAAACTGCGAGCGCGTGGGCACGCTGATTGTGCTGGATAAGCTGATTGCGCCCGACAGGCTTGAGGGAAAGCCGGTTGTGGCGGTTCGTCCCACGCTCGATGAGGAAATTTTCAAGCGCGACCGCTTCCGTCCGGGTGAGCACTGGCATACGATTGAGGGCGCGTGCTATCTCTACCGTGACGGCGTGCATTATCTGATGTACAGCGGCAGCGCGTATACGAATACGACTTATTTTGTCGGCTATGCTACAGCTAAAGGCGAGCCGGACGACATGCGGGAGTTGCAGTTTTGTAAAGTACCGGATGCGCATACCTATGCGCCGCTGCTCCGTCAGAATGAGTTTGTAGAGGGTACCGGACACAACTCCACCGTGTCGTATGCGGGCAGGGAATGGATTGTTTACCACGGACGCGACCGTCTGCCCGGCGCAGATCGCGTTATGCGCGCGGATATTTTGCAGATTGAGGACGGTAAGCTGTCTGTCAAGATCACGCCGTAACGGTTTTTTGTCAATATATCCTATCCTAATTGATCCATTTGAGAGTGAAAGGTCGAAAGATCGCGGGATTTCTTCGGATTCTGTAAAGATTATAAAACAGAAGTTTAACTAAAATTTCAAAAAGAACTCAGCAGAACGCCGATACATTTAAATTGAACAGGAGAAAAATAGATGTTTGTTAATTATGCACATCGTGGAGCCTGTTATTATTTTCCGGAAAACACGATGAGTTCTTTTTTCGCGGCATTGTCGATGGGCGCAAACGGAATTGAGACCGATATTCAGAGAACAAGAGATGATAGGTTGGTGCTTTTTCACGATGATACCGTTGACAGGGTTACAAACGGAACCGGAAATTTGTCGGATTTTTCTTATAAAGAGCTTTATGAGTTGTTTGTTTTCGGTGGAAAGAATCGAGAACTCAGGGATAAGATTGTACTGTTGGAGGATTTTCTGAAATATATTGCGTTCAAAGATTTAATGTTTGCGATCGAGTTCAAACAGCCTTTTGTTGAAAAAGATACGATTTGTCTTCTTGAAAAATACGGAGTAAGGGAAAAAACGGTACTTACGTCTTTTAATTTTGATAATTTGGAACGGGCAAAAGAAATCAATGAGAAGTATAAAATCGGCTATCTTGTAAAAAAGGTAAATAATGATGTAATAGCGTGTCTTCGGGAACTGAAAGGGGAAGAATTATGTCCTCATTCGGGGCAGATCAGCAGAGAAAATGTTGAGCTTTGGCATCGTATGGGCTTCCATGTCAGAGCGTGGGGCATATCGAATTCTGAGGTTATGCAATCTGTTTATGATGCGGGCGTAGACGGAATGACGGTTAATTTTCCCGATCTTTTGACAGCATATATCGGACAGAAATTAAAGAGATAAACAGAATTTGGGAAAAACGGAAAAATAAAATCTACTGCAATATTACAATATCCCCAAAGTGTTTACTTTGATATAAATTCAGTGGAGAGCCAAAGGAAAAGCTGTTACACAAAATGAAAATCGGCATCTCATAGATGCCGATTTTCATTTTAAAGCTTGGGGACCTTGCATACTCCGAGACGATGTATTCGTCTTTCGGAATTTGCTTATTCTACAACGACGCTCCAGCCGTCGGGGCCTGCGATTTCGCCCTTTTGAATCCCGGTCAGCGTATCGTACAGCTTCTGCGAGATCGTGCCGATTTCACCGCCGTTGATGACCATTTTCATTTCGCCGTCGTACAACTCGCCGACCGGAGAAATGACCGCCGCGGTGCCCGTGCCGAATACTTCTTTCAGCTTTCCGGCCTTGTGCGCTTCAATGACCTCGTCGATCGAGATCTTGCGCTCGTTTACGGTATAACCCATTTTGCGCAAAAGCTCAATGGAGGAAGCGCGGGTAACGCCGGGCAGAATGTTTCCGGCTTCAAGCGAGGGCGTTGCAACCTCGTCGCCGATCACGAAGAACACGTTCATCGCGCCTACTTCGTCTATGTATTTGCGCTCTACGCCGTCCAGCCAGAGCACCTGAGAGTAGCCCATTTTTTCCGCTTTTTGCTGACCTTTCAGCGAGATTGCGTAGTTGCCGCCGATTTTGGATGCGCCGGTGCCGCCGCGAACGGCGCGCACATAGTCGCGCTCCACAAAAATTTTGACGGGCGCAAGGCCGTTTTGATAGTAGGAGCCGACCGGGGAAAGAATAATCAGGAACATGTATTCGGTCGAGGGATGCACGCCAAGCTGCGGCTGGGTGGCGATGATGAACGGACGGATATAGAGCGCCGTTCCTTCTTTTTCCGGAATCCAGTCGCTGTCGGTTTTCACGATGGCTTTCAGCGCGTCGAGCACGTCCTCATTCGGAATCTGCGGGATGCAGAGACGGTCGTTTGTGTTGGCCATGCGCTCGATATTTTTCTGCGGGCGGAAAAGCAGTACGCGACCGTCTTTGGCCCGGTAGGCTTTCAGCCCCTCGAACATTTCCTGCGCGTAATGGAACACCATCGCGGCCGGAGACAGAGATAGATTGGCAAACGGGACGATTCGCGCGTCATGCCAGCCCTGACCCTCGGTGTAATCCATGACAAACATGTGGTCGGTATAATATTTTCCGAAGCCGAGCTTGTCCGGATCCGGCTTTACCTTTTTCTCTTTGGTAAGCTCGTATTTGATATTAAGCACAGTAAATCCCTCCAATGTGTAAAGTTCAGATTTGTATTCCATTTTACACGACTTTCGCCCGCTTTGCAATAGCAAACGCAAAATTTTTAGCCTGCGGCAAAAATGTGCCCGCCTACTTGTTTTTTTTGTATGCGGATGGTACAATATAGTATATTGTAGAATTTGGCGGCAGGCGGTATGAAAAAAGCGTTCGCCGCGCCGGAACGCCGCCGCGAAAAAGAAGCCGGGACACGGCGCGCCGCTTGCGCGGGACGGTCAAAAACCGTGTTTGCGGGTTGCCGGTAAGCGCCTTGGCTTTGTTGGCGGCTTTTTAGGACTTTGTGTCTGAACCGGAGGCGCTTTTTGCCGATTGGAAACCGTGCAATGTATGGTATGAAACGCGGGCGCTGCCGCGGCTTTGGGAGTTATCGTTGAGCGAATTTTGTTTTGATGTCGATGCGCGGCAGGCGGGCGTGCGCTTGCGCGACTTTTTGCGAAGAGAGGCGGGCATATCGCACGGCCTTTTGACCGAACTGAAGCGCACGGGCGGCATTTTTGTAAACGGCGCGCCGGTCACCGTCCGCTATTTGCTTTGCGCGGGCGACCGGGTTGTGCTTCGCCTTGACGAGACGGCGGCGGATGCGCTGACCGCCGCGCCGGGCGGGGTCGAGATTTTATTTGAGGATGCGTATGTGATGGCGGTCAACAAGCCGCCGAATATGCCGACGCATCCGTCGCGCGGGCATTTTACCGATACGCTGGCCAACCGGGTCGCCTGGCTGATGGCCGAGCGGGGAGAGCCTTTTGTTTTTCGCGCCGTGAACCGGCTGGACAGAGATACAAGCGGCGTTGTGCTGATCGCCAAAAATCGTTTCGCCGCGGATCGCTTTTCGCCCGCGCGCCTTGCGGGCGGCTATGAAAAAACCTATATCGCGATTTGTCAAAATCATATGCCGCGCGGGGCGCGGACGGCGCAGAGCTATATCCGGCGCGAAAGTCCGAACTCGATCCGGCGTGTTTCGTGTCCGGACGGCATTGCCAGCGAGTTTGCCTGCACCCGGTATGAGGCGGTCGCCGATGCCGGCGGCTGTTCTGTGGTGCGCTGCTGTCCTGTAACTGGGCGCACGCATCAAATTCGCGTGCATTTGTCCTCGCTTGGGTATCCGATCGTGGGGGATACGCTGTACGGCGGCGGGGACGCGATGCAGAGACAGGCTCTGCATGCGCTTCGTCTGTGTTTTGTTCATCCGTTTTCGGGCTCCGCTTTGCAGATTTCGGCGCCGCTTCCGCGCGATATGGCGGATTTTATCAAAAAGGAAAGGGAAAGAGATACCCGTGAATAAGGTAAAACGCTTTATTTCAAAAAATGTTCCGTGCTTTGCGCGCGTTCTATATGCGCTGTTCTTGCTTGCGGTCGCGGTGAAGATTGCCGCCGCGTGTTCTGTCGGCTTTGCCGATTTCTTCAACCGCTATATTTCCTCGGTGTTTCGGGCGATTTGCGGGCATATCACCTCGATCTTCCCGTTCTCGCTGGCCGAAACCGTGATGATCTGCGCTTTGCCGGTCGGGATCTGGTTCGTTGTATACTATGTGCGGGTGCTGGCCGATAACGGCAAAACCGCACGGGTTTTTGCCGGTCTTATCGCCCTTGTAATTTTCTTTTATTCTTCCTTTGTCCTGAATTATGCCACAGGCTATGACGGTTCACCGCTGGAAGAAAAAATGAACATTGAGGCGGGAACGCCTACGGCAGAAGATTTGTACAACGCCTGCGCTTATACGCTTGCGCAGTCCAATGCGCTCGAATCCAAGGTTTCGTTTGATTCGACGGGGGCTTCCCGTATGCCGTATGATTTTTCGGAAATGGTGAAAAAGCTGAACGAGGCGTACGATACGCTGTATGCGGAATATGCGTTTCTTTCCCCGCTGCACACAACGGTAAAACGGATCGCGCTCAGCCGTCCGCTGACCTATACGCATATGTCCGGCTTTTATACGTTTTGGTCGGGCGAGGCCAATGTCAACGTCAATTATCCGGATTTTATCATTGTGTATACCACCGCGCACGAGATGGCGCACCAGCGCGGGATCGCGCCTGAGGATGAGGCCAATTTCATCGCGTTTCTGGCCTGCGCCGCGTCAGACGATCCGTATATCCAGTACTGCGGCTATGCGAATTTGTTTGAATATCTCGGCGGCGCGCTGATTTCGGCGGACGCCGAGCTTTACCGCAGCCAAATCGCGCCGTTTGTCGGGCGCGGGCTTGCCGGCGAATATGCCGCGTATTCCGAGATGTTTGCGCCGTATGCGGACAACGCCGCGGCCGACGTGTCGGACGCGGTGAACAACGCCTATCTTGTGTCGCAGGGACAGACTGCGGGGACGAAGAGCTACGGGCTGGTCGTCGATCTTGCGGCGGCTTATTTGAAAACGCAGTACTGATGCGGTGCCTGTGCGTTGACTTTTTCATCTATTTTCCGCTCTGCGGAATGTGCGGCGGCGCGCGCGGCAATACTTTGGTTTTAGGAGGCGGCATATGAAAAAAAGAAGTCTTGCGCTTTTGCTTGCGTTTTTTCTCGCGCTGTCGCTTTTACCGGGGCTGCATGCGGCCGACAGCCATATTTCCCTGTTTATCGGGGACGGCATATGGGAGGGGGACGCGCGCGCGCCGTTTATTGAGAGCGGCGGACTGCGCCTGATTCCCGTCTCCGCGCTCGGCGCGCTGCCCGGCATGGAGATCACGGTCTCCGAGCGGCTGGGTTCGGTGCTTATTGAGCGCGGGGAGACCTATCTTTCGATCAATCTGGAATCGGGGACCGCCTTGGAATCGGACGGCAGCATATCCGAGCATCCGATATACCGCTATGGCGGGGAACTGTATATTTTGCCGGATAAGGTGTGCGGCGTTTTCGGGCTTACGTTTGAAACCGCCTATGCGGCCGACGGCTTTTTGTCGGCGAGACTCGGCGACGGCACGGAACTGCTCAGCTTTGAGGAATTGCTTTCCGTGTATTCGGGTATTTCGGAGGGGGCCGAAAGCGTTTTCCTGTCGGTTCCGAGCGGGCGGACGGCTTCGGGCGTGTTTATGCACCCCGTGCTTTTGATGCCCACGGCGGGCAGCGTCGGCGCGCTCTGCGAGGCGCTCGGCGCGCATCGGGCGACCTTTGCGCTGGCGCCCGACGATGTGGAAAAATATGCGTCGGCGCTGCCGGCGATTTATGCTGCCGGGCATACGGTCGCCTGGTATATGGATTCGGCCTATGTTTTGGGTGAGCGGCCGTTGAAAACGTTTATCGACGAGATGACGCAGGCCAACACCTATCTGTTTGCGCTGCTCGGAAAGACCGCGCGCGTATACGTTTCGATTGAGCTTTACGCCGTCGTTCCGGAAATCGACGGCTATTATAAAAAATCCTGCCGCATCAATCTGATCGCCGAGGATTTGGAGAATGAACGGGTGGTCAATATGACGCTTTATGATTCTCCGATGTACGGAATTTATAATTTTTCGCTGAGCGGCGACTATGACAGCCGTCGGCTTTACGCGGATTTTTTTCGAAAATTTGACGCATATACCACGCTTGTGTCCATGCCGCTGTCCGAAGCGGCGGCGGGACAGTAACGGTATCGGGGAGGGCATATGGAAAAACAAAAACGGAAGATTTTGATCGTCGAGGACGAAAAAAACATCGCGCTGCTGCTGTCGTTCAATCTGAACAAGGCCGGTTTTGAGACCGAATGCGCATACGACGGCGAGGAGGGACTTCGCCGCGCGCTGCTCGGACAGTATGACATTGTTCTGCTGGATATCATGCTGCCGAAGCTCGACGGTTTTAAGGTTCTCGAGGGGGTGCGGACGCGCAGCGACGTTCCGGTTATCATGGTGACGGCGCGGGACGATGAAAAGGACAAGATCGCGGGGCTCGAAAACGGCGCGGACGATTATATCACAAAGCCTTTCTCGGTGAACGAGGTCATCGCGCGCATTCGGGCGAATATCCGCCGCCATAAGGACGAGGTGATCAGCGCCGACGCGGACGGCAGCGGCGTCCTCAGCGTGCGCGATCTGTCGGTTGACCGCAATCGGTATGTCGCGCGCAAGGGCGACCGTGAGCTTGAGCTTTCCAAAAAGGAATACGATCTGCTGCTCTTTTTGATGCAGAATATCGGCAAGCCCTTTTCGCGCGAAGAACTGCTCGGAAAGGTGTGGGGCTACGGCGATTATATCGGGGATGTAAACACGGTGGACGTCACCGTTTCCCGTCTTCGCAAAAAGCTGGAGGATGACCCCTCCGCGCCTGATTATTTGCTGACCAAGCGCGGCGTGGGTTATTACATCCAATAGGTGTAGTATGTACAGAGGACTGTATTTTAAAATCATTTTGATCCTTGTCCTGTTTATCCTCATTGTCATGAGCGTTGTGGGCGCCGTTCTGGTTTCCAGCGTGCTGAATTACTATAACAATGAATTTTCCGAGCGCATGGAAGAAAATTTCGGCACGGACACGCAGTTGTATATTTATTTGAAAAATGCAATAGAGGACGCCGAGGGGGATGAGTATTCCGTACAGCAGAAAACGATTCTGACCTCGTACAGTTCGCGTCTCGGCATTGATGATTATCGGAATTTTTATATTCTGGATCATGAGGGGCGCTTTTTAGCCGGAAGCGACTCCGCTGGCGGCGGCAGTCTTGCCATGACGCCGAATCTTTTGACCGCGCTTTCCGGCAGTGTCGGAAATGCGCGCAGTCAGGGGTCGGAGTATGCCGATTACGCCGTTCCGGTGCAGGGCGAGGATACTTCCTGCATTATTTACATCAAGGATACGCAGGCCGAGCTTCAGGAGGTCAACTGGATGCTCTTCGCCATCATTTTGCAGGCGCTTTTTGTCGGTCTGATTATCGCGATGACGCTCTCTTTCTTTTTGGCGCGCGCGATTTCGCTGCCGCTCGCGAGACTGACGGAGGGCGTACAGCGCGTCGCGGAGGGCGATTTCCGCGAAAAGATCAGCGTGCATTCCAATGATGAAATCGGTGTGCTGACCGAAAATTTCAACCGGATGAGCAGCATGATCGAGGAGAATCTGGACGAGATCAACGGCGAGCGCGAAAAGCTGGAAACGGTGCTCTCCTGCCTGCGGGACGCGGTTGTGACGTTCGGCGAGGACGGCAAGCTGCTGCAAATCAATTCAGCGGCCGAAAAGCTGTTTGCCGACGTAGACCGCGCGCGCCTGTCGCTCGATTACATTTTCAGCCTGATGCGGTATGACAAGGGAAAGATCGATTTGGATCTTGAGGACAGCGGGGGCGTTCCCGCCGTTGAATATAAGGACTGTGTGTACGAGTTGTATTTCGGAAATATTCGCTACCGTGATACCGCAAGGATGCGCGAGGGCGTGATTTTGGTCATTCACGATGTGACGCAGACCTTTGCGCTCGACCGGAGCCGCAGGGAATTCGTGGCGAACGCTTCACATGAACTGCGCACGCCGCTGACGACGATCCGTATGGTCATTGAGGCGCTGGAATCGGATGAAAGCGTGACCGCAAACGAGACCAACCGCAGCTTTCTTTCCATGGCGGAAACCGAAAGCACGCGCATGGAGATGCTGATTAAGAATTTACTGACGCTCTCCCAGCTTGACAGTCGGACGATGCAGTTCAGTGCGCGCCCGTTCAATATTACCGAGTCTTTGGAATACATCGCCAAGACGCTCGCGGTCAATGCGTCCGCCAAGGGGCATACGCTTACGTTTGAGGGAACGCATGAGCCGGTGACGATTTGCGGAGACAAGATCCGCATCGAGCAGATTATTATCAACATCACGTCCAATGCGATCAAATATACGCCGGACGGCGGAGAAATACGCCTGAGCCTTGCCGACCGGGGAAACACTGTGGACATCGTGATTCGCGATAACGGCGTCGGCATCCCGAAAGCGGATCTTCCGCATCTGTTTGAACGCTTTTACCGGGTGGAAAAGGCGCGCAGCAGCGACAAGGGTGGGACAGGCCTCGGCCTTGCCATTGCCCGGGAATTTGCAAAGGCGCACGGCGGTTCGATTTCGGTGGAAAGCGAGGTCTCAGTTGGGACGACCTTTACCGTAACGCTTCCGAAAGAGGGAAAGCTTTCATAAAGCCGTCTGACTTTTTGCATCAAAACGGAGGAAAACGATGAAATCTTATGTCGGCCGCACAATTGAATATGCAAAGACCGGCGCGATTTTACTGCTTACCGTGACGATGCTGCTGTTTGCCGCGCTGTATATCGGCGGCGCGCAGTTTGCCGCGGGTACGGCGGCGGACACGGCGATCCCGCTGTCCGGCGGCGCGGTGCCTGCCGGCAAAGAATATACTTCCGTGCCGGCTTTATTCGAGCGCGGCCTGCTTTTTGCGGAGTTTGCCGCGGTTTCGGACGGCGCGGGCAGCGCCGGCGCGTTCGGCTTTGAACCGGCGGCGCAGGCCGTTTATTCCTTTGCGCTCCAGGCGGTGCATGACAGCCTTGCCTCCGGCGCCGAGATCACCGAGATCACGGAGGCGGAGTTTTGCGCCGCCGCGGCCGGGCGTCATGTATATCTTCAATTTCCGTCCGCACTGCCGTATCAGATCCTCTATGCGCTGACCGGGGAGGCGGTCTCGGCCGCCAAAGCGGACGCCTTTACGGTGGAACGGCTGTTTCTGCGTGTTTCCGAGGACGGGAAGGCGATTTTGTATACGAGCGGGCGCGGGCAATACCGCTGTGCCGACGCCGGCGCGTGGGTCAGCTTGGTTGAACTCGGCCTGCTTGCGGCCGATGATCGTCTTGCGCCGGTGGAATTTACAGCGTCCGGCATTGCGCTCTGCGAAAAGTCGCCGGCGGTTTATCCGGTATCCCTGACGCGGGGGGGCGCGTTCGGAATGGACAACGCCGCTTACCGTGCGATCTTGTATCTGCTCGGCTACAATCCGGACCGCGCGTCGGCGGCGTATTCATTCGAGACGGTTCGCACGATCGTGGAGCCGCACGGCACGTTTTCGCTTTCCGATACGATGCTGGTTTATTCCGCCGCGAAAGACAGCGGAATTTCCATTGCGGATTTTTTGAGCGCGGCGAAGAGTGAACTGGATGTGGGATTGTACGACGCGCTGGAGGCCGCCGCGCAGATGGCGGAGCGTTTGCGGGAGATTGCGCCGCAGGCGTTCGGCGGCGCGGCAGGCTATTTTGTCAAAGACGTGTATCGGGACGGCGACGCGTATACTGTCATTTTCGGATATGAATTAAATTCTATTGAGATAACCGGCGCGGCGCTCCCCTATTTTGCCAAAATCACGGTGCAAAACGGCCGATTTAAGCGTATAGAGGCGCGCGGACTGCTTTGCACACAGGGAAGCTACCGCAACACGCTTTTTCCGTCCGGCTGGTGTTACCGGTATGCCGCCGACGAAACGGATATTGAGGCGATTCGCCTGATTTATCCGGCGGTTAAAGAGTCGGTCGACGAACGGAATGCTTCGTGGTATATTCGTGAAAGTGAGGCCAAACGTGAACTGGAAACAGGTTAAGACGCTATTGATTCTTGTCCTGGTGGCGGTCAATCTGCTGCTCTTCTATCTGGCCGCGAGATTCTACGCGCAGCGCAATCTGACCTCTGAGGAAACGGCGGTGCGCGCGGTTTCACTGCTGAAAGAGGGCGGCATTGATGTTTCGGCTGATCTGCTCTGTGTAGAGAACGATCAGTCGGACACCTGGTACTGTGAATATATCAAGGACGATTATTTGTATCTGACGGCAACGACGCTGCTCGGCGCAGAACCGTCGCGTGTATATCTTTTGCCCGACGGGCTGCGCGCCGAGGGCGCGGACGGCGCCGTCGCGCGGCTGGGTGATGATTTGAGCGTCCGGTATATTGCCGGGGGAACCGATGCGGAGGAATGGCAGGATGATTTTCATTCTGCAAAAGAGATCAAAAAAGACAGCAGCGCGGAGCAGAAGATTTTGGAAAAGCTGCTTCTTACGGAGTCGGGGGCGTTTTCCGATGCTGTGTTCTATGCGTGCGGAGAGCGGATATTTGTCGAGATCGAGCAGTCGCGGGACGATACGCCCGTGTTTGGGATGAACTGCGTTTTCGGTTTTTCCGGGGGGGAAATGCGCTACGCGGAGGGAAAGTGCTTTTTTATGCGGCCGTCCGATTGGCAGAGCGCACCGATTTTGAATCGGATCAATATACTGTTTAGTGAGAAAGCCAGCGGCATGCGCGGTACAGTATACAAAATGGAACTCTGCTATACGCTCTATGAGAGCGCAAAGGAGAGTCGAATGTATTTTATTCCCGCTTATACCGTGCTGTACGCGGACGGCACGGTTTCAGTCGTCAATGCGCTGAGCGGTGAAAAATATCAGTAGATTTTTGCCGTTTGTCTTTTCAAAGCCGGGTATTTGTGGTATACTAAAAAAGTATGCCTGAAAAATGCTTTGGATTTTTGTATATTACCCTGGGAAAGGAACGGGGGCGCAGCCGCGCCTCCAGAGAGATCTATGGATAAAATCGTAATAAACGGGGGCGCAAAGCTTGCCGGCACCGTGGAAATCAGCGGAGCCAAAAATGCGGCGCTTCCGGTGCTGATCGGCACGGTTCTGACCGGAGAACGGTGCGTGATCGAGAATGTGCCCGAGGTTCTGGACGTGGATCTGACGCTGGAGATCCTGGAGAAAATCGGCGCGCGGGTCAAGCGCGATCATACCACGGTTGAAATCGATACACGGTATGTCCGTCCGGGACTTACGCCCTATGAACTTGTCAACAAGATGCGCGGCTCTACATACTTTATCGGTGCGGAGCTCGGCAGATTTAAATATGCTAAGGTCGGTATGCCCGGCGGCTGTGACTTCGGCCCGCGGCCGATCGATCAGCATATCAAGAGCTTCCGCGCGCTCGGCGCGGAGGTTTCCGGTCTCGGCGGCTACGTTGAGGCTCGCGCGGAACGCCTTTTGGGAAATGAAATCTATTTCGACGCGGTTTCGGTGGGCGCGACGGTCAACGCCATTCTGGCCAGCGTATTTGCCGAGGGAACGACCGTGCTTGAAAACGCCGCGCGCGAGCCGCACATCGTGGATTTGGCCAACTTTTTGAATACATGCGGCGCCAATATCATGGGCGCGGGCACGGATACCATAAAAATTAAGGGCGTGGATGCGCTCCACGGCTGTTCCTATGCGATTATTCCGGACATGATCGAGGCCGGAACGTTTATGTTTGCCGCCGCGGCGACCGGCGGCGAGGTCCAGGTCAATAATGTTATACCAAAGCATCTGGATTCGATTTCCGCAAAGCTTTCCGAAATGGGCGTTGAGGTTGAGGAACTGGACGACGCGATTTTGGTGCGTCGGGACGGCGCTCTGCGTGGGATCAACGTCAAGGCGCTGCCATATCCCGGATTTCCGACCGATATGCAGCCGCAGATGACCGCGCTGCTTTGTCTGGCAAACGGGGACAGTAAGGTGACGGAGGGCGTGTGGGACAACCGGTTCCGGTATGTGGAGGAACTCCGCAAGACCGGCGCCAATATCGATGTCGCGGGCAAGAGCGCGATTGTGCACGGCAACTGCAGTCTGGTTGGTGCGCCGATGCGTTCGGTGGATTTGCGCGCGGGTGCGGCTATGATTATTATGGGACTGGCGATCTCAGGCCGGACCGAGATCACCGATATTCACACCATCGAGCGCGGCTACGACAATATTGTGGAAAAGCTTCGCGCGCTTGGCGCGGACATACGCAAGGTGTCTTTTTAAACGCATTCGGCGATTCAAACGAAGAATAAAAACCTCTGGGATATGCATATGCATATCCCAGAGGTTTTTAGAAGATGTTGTTCAAATTGAAAAATTCCTCAAATTTCCGGGGCTGTGTATTTCAAAGCAGCGCAGACTATAAATAAAGAAGTCTGCAAAAAGGAGGAATTTTAGATGACAGGGAAAAAAGATCCGACGAGAAAAATCTATATTAAGGACGCGCCCCTTGAAGTGCCGTACTGCACCGAACCGAAAAATGCGGGCAGCAATGCATGGACGGGAGCAGCCATGACGGCTGTGCCGGATGACCGCGACCGCCGGGACGGTCCCGGCGGCGAGGATAGCGCCGCGAATAGCCGCCGCACCTGAAAGTTTTTTTGATGATTGTATGCCGCAGGCAGTTTGCCTGCGGCATATGCATTTTTCGCTGACATGCAAACTTCAGCTTTCGGTAAAAAACTGACGGTAGGCTGTCGGCAGCGCGTAGCTTTGTTCGATTTCCTCCCGCGCGACCCATGTGTAGCTGTCCGGCATTGCGCCGCAGTTGATTCCATAGCAGACCATTTCCCAGCGGATATGCGTGAAGATATGCTCTCTATGCATCTCGCTGCGAATCGCCGTCGGGCATACTCCAAGCACTTCGGCTTTGGCCAGCGCCTCATTGACGCTCAGCGCCCCTGTGACGTCGGGCAGCTGCCACAGTCCGGATAAAAGCCCGCGCCCTGACCGTTTGCATAGCGCGATTTTATCGCCGCACTGAA
Organism: uncultured Eubacteriales bacterium; assembly: GCA_900546635.1. Classification (GTDB taxonomy): domain Bacteria; phylum Bacillota; class Clostridia; order Oscillospirales; family CAG-272; genus UMGS902. Next base: position 22,160 of record URDS01000019.1, read on the forward strand.
AGAAGAATACCGTGCGTTGTTCTTCGCGTTTGCCTTTTTTCGGCGTCTTTACAGGCAGTTTTTCCGCAATTTTCCTTTGATCCGCCGCGCAGAGCGCGCGGACAGGGCATTCGCCGCAGCGCGGCGACCGGGGGACGCAGACCGTCGCGCCGAGTTCCATCAGGCTTTGCGTAAAATCGCCGCAGCGGCCGGCAGGGTAGAGCGCCGCAAGCTCCGTCGTGATTCTTTTTTTCGCCGCGGGCAGATCGACAGGTTCTTCGCTTGCGGTAAGGCGCGCGTACACGCGCAGTACGTTGCCGTCCACGGCGGGGCGCGGCTCCTCAAAACAGATCGACGAAACAGCGCCCGCCGTATAGTCTCCGATGCCGGGCAGTGCGCGGATTTCTTCATATGCGGACGGAAAGACGCCGCTGTATTTTTGCATAATCAGGCGCGCGGCCTTTTGCAGATTCCGTGCGCGGCTGTAATAGCCGAGTCCCTCCCAAAGTTTGAGCAGCTTTTCTTCTTCGACTTCGGAAAGCGCTTGGATGTCGGGGAGATGGAAGAGAAAGCGCGTATAGTATCCCGTTACCGTTTCTACGCGGGTTTGCTGCAGCATGATTTCTGAAATCCAGACGTGATAGGGCTCCCGGTCGGCGCGCCAGGGCAGCGCGCGGGCGTTTTGCGCATACCAGGGCAAGAGAAGTTCCGGCAGGCGGGAATCAAGGGGCTGCGGCGATGTATTTTTTCGGTTTTGCTTTGTTGTTTTCATATTTCACCGTCTTTTGTATTTTGAATGCTGTGCGTGCCTGTAAAATACAGGCAAAACACAACTGTATATAGTTTAATTGTAGCATAGAAAAGGAAAATCCGCAAGGCCGGCCTGTATTTTGCACGCCTGTTTTCATGCGTTTTCGCGTGTGCGCCTTGCATATTTTCCGGCGGCGCTATATAATGAAAGAAAAGCTCTTTTTGCAATTTTATTGAGATAAAGGACTTGGAGAACTTGTATGGACATTGTGAAAATTCAAAAAGCCGGTACAAAAATGATTGCGCATCGCGGCCACAGCGGTCTTGAACCCGAAAACAGCTGCGCCGCGTTTGCGGCCGCGGCCGCCCATCGCCTGACTGCCGATCGTCCAGAATGAGGCGGCCTATGTGCGTATGCTCGAGAAAATCGGGCGCGACGGCGCAAAAACGGCGCTCGGCGTTCCTTTTCCTGTTTGCGGGAATTGTTTTTGCGGCTTGTTTGATGATTTGCATACCGGCGAAGTCGGCAAATGCGGTGCGCGTTCTGTCGCTCAATGTTTTGAACGATGACACCAAAACCGCGCGGTTTTCTTCCATCGAAGCGGTGATTGATTCGTTGCAGCCGGATATTTTCGGCTTGCAGGAATGCCGCGAGGGCTTTTCTCCGCTGCTTGCGCGGTTTGGGGAGAGGGGATATGCGTCGGCGGTCGGTACGCTGACGGATGATCCGCTGAAAAACACGATCGTAAACTGCGTGCCGGTCTTTTATAATGCCGACCGTTTCACTCTGGTGAGCGGTTCGGCGGGGGCGCGCCGGTTTACCGACAAATATCAGGATTCATGGACGAAATCCATGTGCTACTGCGTCCTTTGCGACAGGGAGACCGGGCAGCGGTTGATTGTGCTGAACGTGCATTTCGCGATTGTCGTTTCCGGCTACGAGGGGGGCATCACGGATGCCGCGGACGGTGTGCGCTGGCGCAGATCCAATGCGGCGGAGGTGCTTTTGCAGATCGAAAGTATGCAAAAGACCTACGGTTTACTGCCGGTCATTTGTCTTGGCGATTTTAACATGCGCGAACCGGAAGCCGGGTATCGGATGCTGCTTTCAAAGCTTGACGACTGCGCGCTGATTGCCGAAGCGTCGCAGCCGCGCCGGGCAAGCTATCACGGTTTTTCGGACGGCGCTCAGTTCGGCGGCTATCCGATCGATCATATTTTCGTAACGCCCGGCGATTTTGCAATTTCAAAATGCAGATTGCTGACCGGGGACATAGGCAAAAACGCTTCCGACCACTATCCGCTGTACGCGGATTTGACTGTGACTGCCGGTTCGGACAGCGGAGCCGTGCCTGGTATGAACGGAGTCCGCCAGCCGCTGATCATTACAGACGCGGCGCGGAGAACGCCGTATGCCGATGCGCTCGAAGGCTTTTCTCTCCTCAATGTCAGCGATGAACCCATTGATTTGAGCCGCATTCTGGTCTGGTACGGCACAGCGGACAGCGGGGAAGCGCTGCGGGAATCGAACGCTTTGGCGGTGGATATGGTCATGCGCCTTGCAGAGAAGCGTGGTGAAGTGATTCTTGCGCCCGGTGAAGCGTGCTTTGTCTGGTGTATTTCTTCCGCGGCTTATAAAAATACGGTGATGACGGATGACGGCGCGGTTTATTTGATTCAAAAGGGGGAGGATGGATTGCCGGTATACCGCACCGATTTGTTTTGTGCCGCGGTGCGGTATCTGCAAAAGGCCGGAACATATACCTGCGCGCCGATAGAAGCAGATACGATGATTCTGCCGCTTGACCGCACGGCGCGGGATGCATTCGGCGCGGACGGCGCGTACCGGAATTTGAGCAAATCCTTTAATTTACAGAATAAGGTTTACCTCCGTCTGTACCTTACCTATGATACGGCTGCGAGCGCTTCGGAGGCGTTCTGCATTGCCGATCTTGACGGCACCGGCAGCGGCACATACGGCCGCGGTTCGGATGTGAAAGTCCATTACGGTACGTTTTCCTATACGCCGCAAAATGATGTCCGGATGAAAACGGCCGCTTTTTATAAAAACGGTTTTCTGTTCGGCAATCTGACCGAAGTGCAGAAAACGCAGTTTTTGCTGCCGGGAACTGTGGCGCGGCTTTTAAAAATGATCCGGGACGGTGGATATGACGCTGCCGAGGATCGAGACGCCGATGGCCGAATCGGTATAAAGGATCTTTTGCGTATTGTACATGCATGTATGTGAGGCGCGCTAAGCAGAAGAAGGGGTTTCGCTTTTGGCCAAACCCCTTCTTGCTTGCGGATGACTGTTGTTTTACGCAGATGAAGCTTCTTTGGTGTTCTCTATCGGCCGCTGTGTGGTCGGAACAGTGTTTTCGGTTGCCGGCGTTGTCGGAAGCGCCGTTTTTGCAGCGTTTTTTACCTTTATCGATGCCATTTGGTGTTCGGATGTACACAACCCTTCTGTTCTGGTTATATCGCAGGCAGTTTTACGGTGCGCGGCGCCGAATAATCATGTGTTTTCAGGGACTGATATTTGGTTAATTTTATCACATGAAAAGGCTGTTTTACGCTGTTCTCTATACGATTTTCTACTTGCATTGTATTGCATAATTATGTTATGATAATATCAACGTAGACCATAAGGTTTTGAGGATGCGGTTGTGAAAATTCTTAACAAAATTCAAAGGAGTTAAGTGAATATGAAAAAAATCTATACCGGCAAAACAAAAGATGTCTTCTCGATGGAAAACGGCAATGTAATGCTCAAGTTTAAAGACGATTGCACCGGAAAAGACGGAAAATTTGATCCCGGTGAAAATGCTGTCGGATTAACAATCGAGGGCATCGGAAAAGAAAACCTTAAAACTTCGGTATATTATTTTGAAATGTTGAGAAAAGCCGGTGTGAAAACCCATTATGTCAGCGCCGATATTGACAATGCGACGATGGAAGTTCTTTCCGCAACAACTTTCGGTCACGGTCTTGAAGTGATTTGCCGCCTTGTTGCGACAGGCAGCTTTATCCGCCGTTACGGCCAATATATTGAGGACGGTACAAAACTTGACGGCGGTTATGTTGAAACCACGTTCAAAGACGACGGCAGAGGCGATCCGCTGGTTACCAAAGATGCGCTTGTTATCCTGGGCGTTATGAGCGCCGAAATGTATGACAGCATGAAAGCCCAGACCCTGAAAATTACAAAGATCATTGCCGACGATCTTGCAAAAAAGGGAATGGAGCTTTACGACATCAAATTTGAGTTCGGTTTCGATAAGAACGGCGAAGTCATTCTGATTGATGAAATCGCAAGCGGCAACATGCGGGTCTACAAGGACGGCAAAATCGTAGATCCGATGGATTTGACCGCGTTGATTCTGGCATAAGGCAGAGACTGCTTTCGATTTGGCGTAAAAGCAAAAATTAAAATAAACTATATAAATTTTTGTCGCAGCCTATCGACAAAGTGAAAAATATAAAGCGTGTATTCAAGACGGAACCGTGTGGCCTTGAATGCATTCTGCGGACGTTCAAGTGCATCCCGCAGCGGGTTTGGCTATCGCGGCCCGCTGTCGAAAAACTTGATTTTCCGACGGTCAGTGACAGAGCCGATGTATATCGGTTCTGTCACATTTTGCTTTTATAGGAGATTGCAGCAAAAAAGCGAGTGCTTATAACGCAAATCCGTTATAAGCACTCGCTATGGCTGGGATGGCTGGGCTCGAACCAGCGAAATGCCAGAGTCAAAGTCTGGTGCCTTACCACTTGGCTACACCCCATCGACGCCGTATTATTTTACCACAGGCTGCGCGCTCTGTCAATAAAATAATGAAGATTTTATTAAAGTGGGGCAAAAGTCTTGAAACCGCACGGATTTTAGTCTATAATAATAGTGGAGTAATTTCCGATTTGATTTTTGATATGTGAACATATGCAAACAGAAATTTTAGGAAAGGGAAGCCGCGTTAGCGGCGGGTGCCCGTTATGATTTTGGATAAAAATAAGAAACAGCAGACGCAGGTGTTCAAAAAAGTAGACATGGACGATGACGGCACACAGGCGATTCTGCTTCAGGTATATACGGCGCTCAGTGAAAAGGGATACGACCCGGTCAACCAGATTGTGGGCTATATTCTTTCCGAGGACCCGACTTATATCACAAATTACAACGGCGCGCGCAGCCTGATCCGCAAAATTGACCGGGACAAGCTGCTCAATACGCTCGTCAAAAAATATCTCGGCGTGGAGTAAACCGTGACGCGGGTTGATTTTGTGCCCGCCGCTCCCTTGGCGGACGGCGGACTTTGTATCGCGCTCGGAATGTTTGACGGGATCCATCTCGGCCATCGTCAGATTCTTGCCGCGGCAAAACGGAAAAGCACCGAACTGGGTTTGCGCGCAGCGGTGCTTATTTTTTCCGCTTCTCCGCACGGCGCGCCGGCAATTTATTCTCTGGACGACCGACTGCGCATGTTCCGCGCGCTTGGTGTGGAAACGGTGCTTATTTATGATTTTGAGGAATTGCGGACATGCTCGGCGGCGGATTTTGTCGATCGTGTGCTGTTTGCGTCCTTAAATGCCCGCGCGGTTTTTGCGGGTTATAATTATCGGTTCGGCGCGGGCGCCGCGGGGGATACCGACTGCCTTGTGAAGCTCTGCGCCGGGCATGGCATTTTCTGTGATGTTGTCGGCGAGGTGGAAGCGTGCGGCGCGCCGGTCAGTTCTACGCGGATCCGGAATCTGCTTTCTGCGGGACAGGTGGAAGAGGCCAACCGGCTTTTGGCTGCGCCGTATCATCTGACGGCGCCGGTGCTGCACGGCAAGGCGCTCGGACGGACGATCGGATTGCCTACCGTCAACCAGTCGTTTGGACGCGGGCAGCTGATTCCGAAGACGGGAATCTATTTTACGAAAACGATTGTGGACGGAAAGGCGTATGCCTCGGTTTCCAATATCGGTGTGCGGCCGACGGTAGAGCAGGATGCTCCGGTAAATCTCGAAACCAATCTGATTGATTTTTCGGAGGACTTGTACGGCTGTACGGTAACCGTTGAATTTTATCATTTTCGCCGAGAGGAACGGCGTTTTGATACGGTTGCGGAGTTGACCCGCGCCATCGGCGCCGACCGGCAGGCGGCATTTGATTATTTTCAAGCAAGGGAGGGACATGTATGAAGAAAATTGCCGCCGTTTTGCTTGCGGCTGTGTTTTGTCTGCCCTTGCTTTTCTTCGCCGCTGCCGCGGAGACGCCGATGAAAAGCATCGCCGAGGAAAGTGTGCCCGATCCCACAGGCGTTTCGGCCGCGGCCGTATACAATCCGGAAAACGATCTTTATATCTATGAATACAATGCGGATACCGTGCTGGCTCCCGCGTCGCTTGTCAAACTGATGACGGCGCTCTGCGCGTACGAAGCGCTTTCGGAACGGCTGGATGAGACGATAACGGTCGAGTACAGCATGATTCGGGACGCCGTCGGGAATCAAGTCGGCTACTATGTGGGCGAGACCGTGCCGATTCGGGATCTGTTTGCCGGTCTGCTTGTGCGCGGCGCAAACGACAGCGCGCTTTTACTTTGTCATGCCGCGGACGGCGGAACGGCGGCGTTTGTGGAGCGAATGAATTTGAAAGCGCAGTCACTCGGCATGACGGATACCGTCCTCAAAAATGCTTCCGGCATGACGGAAGAGGGCATGGTTACAACGGCGCGGGATATGGTAAAGGCCGCGCGCGCTTTTTATGAAGTCGGATTTTTGACCGAACTGTCCGGCGCTGTGAAATATACGATGCCCGCCACGAATAAATACGGGGAGCGGCTGCTGTATAATCGGAATGCGCTGGTGTCTCAGGTTTCGGAGACCGGTTATTTTGACACAAGACTGACGGGACTGAACGCGGGTTCCACTTCCGAAGCGGGATATTGCACTGCGAGCGTCGCCGAAAAGGAGAATTTGACCTATATCATCATTGTGATGGGCGGTCATTTTAATGAGGGCGAAAAAAATCCCGCCTACACGATGGCCTCCGCGCTTTGCGGCTATGCGCTGGAGCAGTTCGGCTATGTGGAAGTTATTTCCGCCGGAAAGCTTGTATGTGAAATCCCGGTGTCCCTGTCGGCCGACGCGGATTATGTTACGCTCGTTCCGGCGGAGTCTCTGACGCTGTATTTGCCGCGTTCACTGGATATAAAGACCGATTTGACCTATGCTTACCGGCTGGAGTATGAGGTGCTCGAAGCGCCGGTTACAGAGGGAGCTGAGGTCGGCGTCTATACAGTTTCAAAAAACGGCCAGAGTCTCGGCAGTGTAAAACTGATTACGAAAAATTCTCTGCCGCGAAGTGATTTTCTGGCGCTTCTTGATTCGATCGACCGCTTCACGCACAGCGTGTTTTTCAAAGCGGCGCTTTTCGCCGCCCTGCTTTTGACCGTTTTGTATTTTGTCATACGCACGATTGTCCGCCGCGCGCGCCGCCGCCGGGGGCGTTATTCGAGAAGGTAAAAACGTCCTGGTTTGGCTTTATCGCGCCATACTTCGGTTTATGCGGCGTATTTTCGCCACTTTCTTCCCCGTATGCCAGAATCTTAGGGGTTACATTTTTGCCCGTTTCAACTTATAATAGTAGTAAGAAACGGGGTGTAGAGATGGAACTGATCCTGATCGGAGCGGATAAGCTGAAAGTCATGCTGACCGAGGAGGATATGAAATTTTATGCGATCGAGTTTGAGCGGTTGGATTACGGAAATACGGAAACCCGCCGCGCGATCTGGAGCATATTAGACGAGGCAAAACGTCAGATTGGCTTTGATGCGGCGCGTGATCGCATTTACATACAGGCATATAAGAATATAACCGGCGGCTGTGAGCTTTTTGTGAGTTGTACGGACACGGGGAAAAAGACGGCGGGAATCAAAAAACTGCTTTATCGGTTTGACAGCATGGATTCTTTGCTGCGCGCCTGCCGTCTGATTTCGGGACGCTATTCGGGCGGAAGCGCGGCTTTCTCCTCGGACGACGGGCGATTCTTTCTGCTTTTGGAGGAAACGGCGCCGCGGCGTTCTTCGCCCGACGCGCTGTCGTCGCTGGAGGAGTTCGGCCGGGCGATGCCCTGCAGAGAGGAATATTTGAGCGAACATGCAAAACTGATTTGCCGCGGCGCGGTCACGCTGCTCGGCAGTTTGAAATGACGCAAATCCGCGATCGAAAAGCAAAGGTCCGTTTGCATTTTGCCGCTTTGCGGCGTTTTATTCCGGCGGCAGACCGCTCAAAATTCGATGCGCAAACTTATATTTTCCAAAGCGGCGGGCATACCGGTGAAATGTATGTCCGCCGCTTTGTTTCATGACGCTTTTTGTATAGTTTTGCGCTTGACTGCGTAAAAATACAGTGGTACAATACTCATTGTTTGAAATTTTTTACAAGGGTACTGGTATTATGGAATATTATGCAATGCTTTTGCCGCTGGCACTGATTCTGGTGCTTTCCAAAACGCTGGCCAAGGGGTGCGCGCGGCTGAATCTGCCTTCTGTTGTCGGTCTGCTTTTGACCGGACTCCTTTTGAGTCTTGTCCGCTACATACCCGGTCAGACCGTTTTGACGGACGGCGCGCTGGAGGGACTCGGTTTTCTTGCCAAAATCGGCGTGATCCTGATTATGTTTGAAACCGGCCTGGAGACCGATTTGCGTCAGGTGCGCGCGGTCGGCGTGCGCGCGGTCATTGTGACGATGGCCGGTGTGGCGGTTCCGATGGGACTCGGCTTTTTGGTGGCTGTGGCCTTTCACGGCGGTTTTGACGGGCTGACGCATGAGGCGCTTGTTTCCTGCCTGTTTTACGGTACGATTTTGACGGCGACTTCGATCAGCGTGACGATTACCGCTCTGCGTGAGATGGGACGCCTGAAGACGAAAGTCGGCAGCATCATTGTCACCGCGGCTGTGCTCGATGACATCATCGGCGTGGTCGTGCTTTCGTTTGTCATCGCCATGAAGGATGCAACGGCGATTGTCGAATCGCCCTATGCGGTTATCGGCAAAATCGTGCTCTTTTTTGCCATCGCGCTTCCGCTCGGAATCCTTTTGAACAAGCTGTTTGATCTTTTGGACAAACGCTTTCCGCATCACCGCCTGATTCCGATTTACAGCCTGGCCATGTGCTTTTTCTTTGCTTACGCGAGCGAGCGGTTTTTCGGCGTTGCGGACATTACCGGCGCATTTGTGGCGGGTCTGATTTTGTCCCGCAACCCGGACAGCAAGTATATCGAGCGGAAATCGGACGTTATGAGCTATATGATTTTTACTCCGGTGTTTTTTGCCAATATTGGGCTGACGATTACCTTTACCGGACTTGGCGGCGAGATGCTCTGGTTCGGCTGCTCCTTTATCCTTGCGGGAATTGTCGGCAAAGTGCTCGGCTGCGGAATTACCGCTAAAATCTGCGGCTGCAGCGGGAAGGATTCTCTGCGTATCGGCCTCGGTATGATGGCGCGCGCCGAGGTGGCGCTGGTCTGCGCGCAGAAAGGCGTGGAAAACGGGATCATCAGTTCTTCGATTATGCCGTTTATTCTGATTTTGATTATTTTGACCAGCCTGCTGACGCCGGTCGCGCTTCGCGCAACGTATAAGCACGAACCGCCCGTCGATGCGGAATCGTAATATAACTTTTTTGCATCGGCAGCGGAGATACATTCATGGAATTTTTGTTTGCAAGGCGGCGCATGTCCGCTTTGCAAACAGATTTTATGGATGTTTTTTTATTTGCGGTTTTCACTGTATCGATAAGCTGAAAGACCGCGCTTCGGCACGATTTTTTTTCGTGAATACCGATTCAAAAACAGAAATTCCCCTGCATATAACGGGTAAAATTGGAAAAAATATCTGCGAGGTGATTCTATGCGCGGATGTCAGAGACAGATTATTATGCTGAAAGGGACCGAGTCGCAGATTTTTGACGAGGCCTATTTCCTTTTGCGAAAAGATTTTGAGGGAAAATCCCGCGATGATGACGAGATTATACGCGAGGCGCAGCGTATTGTGGACAGAAATACGACCCGCCGCCGCCGTCCGTTCGAGCGTTCGCGGCTGATTCCGTTTCTTTGCGGTTTCTTTTGCTGCGCGGCGCTTTGGCTGATTTTTACAGTTTTATGAAGATTGTATTGCAAAACGCATTCGTTTGTTGTATAATAATAGAGTCGTGATGATGAACGGTTAACGAAATGAAGATGCTTCCCGCCTTTCTCTTGCCGGCGGGGTTCGCTTCATTTTTTCAGCGAGAACTTGCGTTTTTCGCTGAAAATGCTTCATGACGGGGCGTGCCCCTGATTGAAACGCTGTGTAAAGCGTCCGCCTGTGCGTTCCGCGTGCGCTCCGCAGCAGAATACGATTCCGCCAAAGCGCGGCCTTGCCTGTCCGAGGACAGTTTTGTTTTTATACCATTTTTAGAAGGAGATTTTATGTCAAATAACAATAGCAAAAATACAGCCGATGCAGGTGCACCGGTTGTTTTACAGCCGTCCGAAAAGACGGCGCAGCCGCCGCGGAAACGGAGACCGCAGATACGTCCGGGTGCAAGAGCGGCTGTAAAGCCGGAGACCAAGCGGACAAAGGAATCCGCTTTGGCAGCGGCACAGACCGCGTCGGCCGAGCGTGCGCGAAATGTTCGGAGCAGGCAGCAGCGCAGCAGTGCGGAACCAAAAGGAAAACTGCGCGTAGCCAGTCTCGGCGGGCTGCACGAAATCGGAAAAAATATGACGCTGATCGAATACGGCGACGATATCGTGATTGTGGACTGCGGCATCGCGTTCCCCGACGAGGATATGCTGGGAATCGATCTGGTCATACCCGATATTACCTATCTTGAAAAAAACAAAGAGAAAATACGCGGTATCCTGCTCACGCACGGGCATGAGGATCACATCGGTTCTCTGCCGTATGTGCTGCGCACGATTTCACCCGAGGTGTACGGCACGCGCTTGACGCTCGGTATTGTGGAAAAGAAGCTCTCCGAGCATTCTCTGCCGGTTACACCGAAGCTGATTCCGGTATCGGCGG
>URDS01000020.1 GCA_900546635.1 uncultured Eubacteriales bacterium
TCCGCAACCTTGCCGACCAGCAAAAGTTTTTAGAGGAGTTCATACCCATTAACGGCGCAAGGTTTATTTGCACAGGCACACCATTCATTGATACCTACGCTAACCCCCATTCGGCAAGCGGGCTTGAAGTACCTATAAGGGGAATGTTCAATGAACAGTTTGCCGCCACCACTTCCGAAGAAATCCGCAAAACTTTCAAGATGAAACGGGAGCGCGGCGAGTTCATCGGTGCATTTGCCACCTATGGTTATAAAAAAGACCCGAACGACAAAAACAGCCTATTGGTAGATGAAGAAGCAGCGGAAGTTGTGAAAAGCATTTATCATTGGTTTGTGAATGAGGGGTACAGCAAAATGGGGATAGCCAAAAGGCTTAATCAAATGGGAGAGCCTAACCCCGAAGCCTACAAAAAGAAAAAAGGATTGAAGTACAACAATCCTAATTCCGGCAAAAATGACGGGTTGTGGTCTGCCAGCACGATTGCAAGGATATTGCAGAACGAAATCTATACGGGCGTAATGGTACAGGGCAGACACCGCGTTATCAGCTACAAAGTACACAAGCAGATCAGCGTCCCGGAAGATGAATGGTTTGTCGTCCCCAACACACACGAAGCGATCATTGACCGAGAAACATTTGAAAAAGCGCAAGCCTTACATAAGCGCGATACAAGAACGGCACCGGGCAAACAGGAAGTCTATTTAATGTCCGGCTTTGTCCGTTGTGCGGACTGTAAAAAAGCCATGCGGCGAAAAACCGCCCGCAATATTGCCTACTATTCTTGCCGCAGCTACACAGACAAAAAGATTTGCAGCAAACATTCTATCCGGCAGGATAAATTGGAAAACGCGGTTTTGGCAGCTTTGCAAATGCAAATTGCCCTTGTAGATCAGCTTGCAGAAGAAATTGAACGTATCAACAACGCGCCTGTAATCAACAGGGAAAACAAACGGTTATCCTATTCATTGAAACAGGCAGAAAAGCAACTAAAACAGTACAATGACGCTTCCGACAGCTTGTACCTCGATTGGAAAAGCGGCGAAATCACAAAAGAGGAATACCGCCGCTTGAAAGGCAAGATTGCAGAACAGATACAGCAGCTTGAAGCGAATATCTCTTATCTGAAAGAGGAAATGCAAATCATGGCTGACGGTATCGGAGCCGACGACCCGTATCTAACCGCCTTTCTGAAATACAAAAACATTCAGAGCCTTAACCGCGGGATTATGGTTGAACTCGTAAAAGCGGTTTGGGTGCATGAGAACGGGGAAATAACGGTTGACTTCAATTTTGCCGACGAGTACCAGCGAATTATTGATTACATCGAGAACAACCACAACATCATTACGGTGATTGAGAGCAAGGCGATATGACGGGCTTTCTACTCACCGCAAAGCAAAAGCTAATGTTGTGCATAAATAAACGGCTCTACCGCTGGTATCGAGACACGTTCGGAGGGGAGTATCAGGCGCTTGATTGCCGGGCAGCGGAAATTCCGATCGGCTGTGAAGGACTTATCTTCCACCCCTATCTGAACGGTGAACTGACGCCGTATGCCGATCCGACGCTCTGCGGCAGCTTCACCGGGATACGCGCGACCCACACAAAGGCGCATTTTACCCGCGCCGTGCTCGAAGGGGTATGCTATTCCCTGCTCGACTCCAAAATCGCGCTCGATAAACTCGGCATTGCCTATAAAGAAACCGCTGTGGCAATCGGCGGCGGAACAAAGGGCGCGCTCTGGCGGCAGATGACCGCCGATGTGCTCAATATTACCCTTAAAACCACCGAAAGCAGCGATTCCTCCTTCGGTTCCGCGATGCTGGCCGGAATCGCCGCCGGTGTGTTTAAAGATCCCGCCGACGCGGTAAAGAAATGCGTAAAGCAAAAGTCCATCACCCGTCCCAACCGCGATAATTGCGAAAAATACCGCAAAACATTTGATACGTACAAAAAGATTCACGATGCTCTGGCTCCGATTTACAACGCGAGGTAAACGCATGAAAACAGTTGTTTGTATACGGCAGTCGGCGGACGGCGAAATCAATCCCTTTGACGCAAGCGCTTACGAGACCGCGCTTAGAATAAAGGACGCTGAAATCACGCTGCTCAGCATGGGCCCCCAAAAAACCGCCGATTTCCTCCAAAACCTTACAAGACTCGGCGCCAAGGACGCGGTACTGCTTACCGATAAAGCTTTTGCGGGCGCGGACACACTCGCTACCGCCTACGCGCTCAGTCTCGCGGTGAAAAGACTTTCTCCAAAGCTTATCATCTGCGGCAGGCAGTCGGTTGACGGCGATACGGGACAAGTCGGCCCCGCCCTTTCGATAACCGCCGGATACCGCCTATTGACAAATGTTATGTCCATCGCCGCCTGCTCCGATAAAATCACCTGTATAAACCGCGCCGGAGAAACGGTTTCGGCAAAGCTGCCTGCCCTTATCACGGTGGAAAAAAGCCTGAATCTAAGACTGCCGAGCCTGCGTTCAAAGATCGCGCCGGTACAGGTCTTGAGCGCGTCGGATCTAAACGCCGATCGATCCCGCTGCGGACTGACAGGCTCTCCCACAAGGGTAGTTAAAACCTTTGAAAACTGCAACGACAGGCGCCGCTGCACATTTATATCGACGGCAGAGCTTCAGGCGGCGATTGAAGAGGGACTCGGAAAAGGCGCAAAAAAAATCGCCCTGCCGGCGAGCGAAAAAAAGCTGAAAAATGTCTGGATAGCAGGTAAAGCTCCGCTGGAAGCGGCGCAAACCATCGGAGAAAATGTCACGGTTATTCCGATCGACAGCCCCGCCAAAACGGCAAAACGGATAAAAAACGGAAACCCCGACGCGGTTTTATGGGGCAGCGACGCGGTCAGCAAAGCAATAGCGCCGCAAGTGGCGGCGCTGCTCAGAACTGGTCTTTGCGCCGACTGCACCTCATTTGAGACCGACGGCGATACCCTTTATATGTACCGTCCCGCGTGTTCGGGAAATATCATTGCGAAAATCCGCTGTATTAGCGCTCCGCCAATGGCAACTGTCCGCACCGCCAAGCAGGAACAGCAAAGCGTGATTTTCGGAATAGGATTTGGCGCAAGGGAAAGCGTCTCCGAAATCAAAGCGCTCGCGGACAATATCGGCGCCGGCATAGCCGCTACCCGAAAAATGGTGGACAACGATTATCTGCCCTACAATGTTCAGGTCGGACTTACCGGTGAATCGGTAAATCCGGACATCTATATCGCGCTCGGAATTTCGGGCGCCATCCATCACATTGCCGGAATACGCCAGTCGGGCACGATCATCGCCGTCAACGCCGACCGCGAAGCGCCGATCTTTAAATTTGCCGATTTTGGAATCGTCGCCGATGTAAAGGACGTATTGCGCGAGTTCCCCTGTCTCAGCGGCCGATAAATATTTGCAGCTTTGTCTTCCGAAAAAGGAAACCCGCGGCGTTCGATCAGACTGCCGCTCGCTTTTACCGCCGCGCTTGCAGTCAACGGACAACCCGTTTCCGGTATTTTCACGTACTCTATAATCGGTCAATACATCAAAAGCCGTCTGCCGTTTTTTACGGCAGACGGCTTTTATCCGCTTAAAACATAAGGATTCCCGACGATGGGCGCGCATATGCGGTGCGTGCCGCTCTGATTGCGGCGCACGCCGCTGAATTTCCGCACACTGCCCGCATGTTTTATATAAACCGGTTATTCAAACGCCCATTCGCCATTGCGGAAAATCGATACCGTATCGCCGCTGTGCAATGTGGCGGTAATGCAAAGATCGGGTGCGCCGATCATAAAATCCTCATGAATCATCGAAGTATTCACGCCCAGCGCCCGGCATTCCTCCAGTGTACGTTCGCTGTAATTCCGAATTGTATTGGCAAAGCCCTCTCCGAGCGCCAGATGGCAGGCGGCATTTTCATCGAAAAGCGTATTGTAAAACAAAAATCCCTGCCGCCCAACCGGTGAAGAATGCGGCACCAGTGCGACTTCTCCGAGATACGCGGCGCCCTCATCCATGGCAATCATTGTTTCCAAAAGCGCTTGATTCTTTTCCGCATGTACCTCTGCGGCTCTTCCCTTCTCAAACCGAATCCAAAAATTTTTGATCAGCTGACCGTTATAGGAAAGCGGCTTCGTCGCATATACAATTCCGTCGGCCTGCCCGCGCATCGGACTTACAAACACTTCCTCTGTCGGAATATTCGGATTGAAGAACGCACCGCCGATTGTATATTCACCGCCGCCGCAGAAAAGCGCTTCGGGAATCAAACCAACCGTGAAATCGGTTCCGTTTGACGATGAATAATGCAAAGACGCAATTCCGAGAGAATTCAAATACGCGCACCGATGCGAAAGCGCCTGATTATGCGCTTCCCAAGCGGCCGCGGGGTCCGCGCCGTCCGCGCGGGACGCCTGCAAAATAGCTTCCCACAATTTTTCTTCCGCCGCGGACGCGCGCAAATTCGGAAACACCTTTTTTGCCCATTTCTTGCCCGGAACCGCCGCAATACACCATTTATAACGATTGTCCATGCGGTCGCGCAAAGGCTTCAGCACTTTATATCTTCCCTGCGCGCCCCTAGCATATTTTTCGCGGTCCATACCGAAAAGTCCGTCCGGGTCCTCACTGACCAAATAGATTCTGGCCGGCAAAACCCGAATATAGTGCTCAAACTTTGCAACCTCCCAATCCTCAACTGTCGAAAGCGTTTCCACGCTGCGATAGCGTACATGCAGCTTTTGCAGCGGCTGATGCGAAAACTCCACCGTAACCTTTTTTGCTCCGGCGCGGTAACAAGCTTCTACAACATATTCCACAAACTCCGGCTGATCCAATTCAGCCGTAATCACCACTTCATCGCCGTTTTGCACGTGCGCTCCGGTACATGCAATCAGCGAAGCATATTTTTTCAGTACAGAAATTTTCATTTTTCCCTCCGATTGGCAAACTCCGCAAAAGAGCGGCAAAAAGGCGCCGACGGGCGCCTTTTTTGACCGTCGAAAAACCAAGGTTTTTCGACGATGAGGCGCGTATAGGCGTGAGGAGGGACCCGGCGTAGCCGGGAGGAGTCCTGACGCCACAAAGAGAGCCCCCTTCGAGAGGTGCGCTCACGCCGTCGCGCCGCTTCCAGCGGCACTCGCGCGCCTGTAAGGTGTTTCCAAGGCGGCGCATGTCCGCCTTGGAAACGTATTTTATTTGCAATTTTCTTTCTTTGCTGTTTTTACTTTGCGGCAAGCTGAAAAGGCGCCGACGGGCGCCTTTTCTGCAAAACTTTTCCCTATAGAGTATAACCGTATTTTTATATACGAATCATGGATGCGATTTCATCCGCGCGGCTTTTGAACTCCACCGCCCAAACATACTCAGGCAACAAAGAACCGCCGTACGCTCCGGCTGCGCTCCGGTCATAATCCAGCAACTGATAAAAATCGCATTCGATTTCATCGGGCGCAATACGGCAGGAACCGTATTTGCGTTCAAATATATGCTCGATGTTATATTCTCTCAGCGTTTCCACAAGCGCTTTAATCGCCTTGCGGTAACCGCTGGTTTCAGACGCGCGCTGCACCGTCGTACCAACCCAGAGCTTCTCTATAATCTCATACGTAGACACCGTGCCGCCGCGCTGACAAATGCAGAGCGCCGCCAATTCCTTTGCTTTCTTGGTTTTAAAATTGACACGCTCGCCCTCCACATACAGATCAAACTTGCCGAACAGATGCGCTTTAATGCGTTTTTCAAGCTGCGGCTTCATCATCCGGGCACGGCGCAAAACATCTAAAACGTCATTGCGGTTATACGGTTTGAAAATAATATAATCCGCTTTCATCTGCATCGCGCGGCCGGCAAAATCCATATGCGCAGTGACAAAGATGATGATGGTCTCCTTGCGAATTTCACGAATTTTTTCCGCCAATTCAAAGCCGTCCATCTGCGGCATATCAATATCCAACAGTGCAATATCTATACGATGTTCCCGCACATATTCCAAAGCCTCAAGCGGCTTTGAAAAGCTGGCAGTCACCTCAAAATCAGGCAAATCGCTGCACTCCATTTCAAACAGACGAAGCTCAATCAGATTGTCGTCCACCAACATCATTTTCATTTTTTATACCCTCCTGAATATTTTTTGAATATACAATTTCAGCCGTCGTCCCGACGCCGGGAACGCTTTCAAAAGTAAGATGACAGCCCGCATATCGGCACAGTCTGTGCCGTATATTCGAGATGCCGACGCCCTCATGCAAATCCTGAAATCCGACGCCGTCATCCGTCACCGTAACCGAAAAACCATCGCCGATATCCCGCACGCTGATCTGAATGTTCCCCTCGCCTTTCGGAAAAACGCCGTGCCGGATCGCATTTTCCACAAGCGGCTCCAGCGTCAGCGCCGGCACTTCAAAATCAACGGTTTCAATATCATATTCGATATGCAATGCGTTGTTCATACGCACACCGGAAATACGCGCATATGCCGCAACCGACTCAAGTTCCTTGGAAAACGGAATCATGCCGTCTTTCGCATTTACCGCTTCCACATGAGAACGGATATATTTCACAAAATCATCCGTAAGACGATACGCCGCGTCTGAATCCATTTTAATCAGCCCGCGAATCATGTTCATCGTATTATAGAAGAAATGGGAACCGATCTGCGTCAAAAACAGTTCGTTTTCCAAAAGAGATTTCTGTGATTCAACAACAGCCGCCCGTTTTTCCAGCGCAAGCAACCGTCCGATGTCCATCATAATATACAGCACCATGCAAATCACAAACGAAAGCATGCCGTATTTGAACAAATGAGAGGCAAAGAACAGCGCATGAACACTATAGGCCGCCAAACTGATCACGGAAATCACAAACAGAATCAGCATACCGGAAAAATAGAACAAGTTGTGTTCCACATCCATCCGCACAAGCTTAACCAGCATATACCCAAGCACCATAACGGCAAGCAGACAGAAAAACGGCATGACGGATCCGAGTTCGATAATCCCCCAATAATACAACAGATACGACAGTACGGTAAAAGCCAAATCAGCCACACCGAAAATCAAGGCGAAACGGGATGTCCGCGCGCCGCAATAATTCAAAAACATGACCGCCGCACCCGGCAAAAGCATGAAACTCAGGCACCAAAGCGTATAATACAGCGGATAGCTCTGAATAAATAGGATAAACAAGCCGCTGTCAAGTCCAATCCAAACCGTTGCGAGCAGAATCACAAAAGACAGCCAGATATATACGCGACGAACCGGCCGAATGCGCATCAGCAGATGCATGACGCTGAGACCGATCTGAAAAATCGCAAAAATAACCAGCGTACAACAAACAAGCGCCGTATCCAACTGCTGCGAAAGGATAAACATATAGATCTCATCGATCCCGCCGAGAGACATATATTGAACAGGATACAGCCCGTCGTGTTTTGTTTCCATACGAATCGTGATACGATCCTCGGCGGAAAGCTGTGGAATCGGAACGGTAAAAAAGCGCAAACCATGCGGTCTTTTGGGATCGATATTGTCGGCAGGGTTTGAATACTCGTACAAAAGCGAATCATTGCAGAATACGGAAAAAGCCGTAACATCCGCACGAAAACCAAGGAACTGCCCCAATCCGAGATCCTGTCCTACCGTTCTTGTAATCTGTGCAGAGGAATCAGAAAAGCGGAGTTCCATATGCGCGCCTTTGCCGGGAACATTTTTTACGGCAAGTCCGCTGTCCGTATACACCCATCCGTCAGAAAACGAGGGTAAATTCAGATCCATCTCGGATGCCAGCGAATCCGATTCACTGTCAGTCAGGGTTCCGACTGAAAACAAATACAGCCACAGTAACACGAAAAATACTGCGCAAGCAATGGCAGTACCCGCATATACTGAAAGCTTTTTGATTTGCATGCCGACCTCCCAACACATTTTTGAGCGTTATTTGTACTTTAGCTATTGTACTGCAAAAAAATGGTTTCGTCAACCCTATTTTCAAAATTTTCCATATTTTTCCTAATAAAATACTTTAATATTTTTTGAATATTTTATATCCGCTTGCGAAATGTCGGATTGTGTGTTAAACTATAGAACGGACGCGTCAGATTGAAGCAAATGGATCGTTTGCATACCGCGTCAAATTGCTGCAATATACCGGGGGATGAGATAGCCGATGAAACATATTTTCATTCTTAACCCGATGGCCGGGCAAGAACTCCCGTTGAAAACACTCCGCAGCCGGTTCAGCGATATAGACTGCGATTATGAGATCTATGAGACAAAAGCGCCCAAGGACGCCACCGGCTATGTACGACGCTACTGCGAGACACATAAAGAACCGGTTCGTTTTTATGCCTGCGGCGGCGACGGCACCGTGAAAGAAGTGGCTGAAGGCATTTTGGGATTTCCGCAGGCCGGAATGTCCTGCGTTCCGCTCGGCAGTGGAAACGACTTTGTCAAATACTACGGCGGACAGCACGCTTTTTTTGACCTGCCGAAATTAATAGCGGCAAAGGAGCAGTCAATCGACATCATCCGTGTAGGCAACGAATATTCGCTGAACGTATGCAACTTCGGATTTGATTCCTATGTGGCAAAAATCATGGCGCGTGTTCGCCGCAAAAAAATCATCGGCGGCAAACATGCCTATACAACCGGAATTTTGTGCGCCCTGTTTGCGGCAATGCGCAACCGCGCGCGCTTTATTGTAGACGGCGAAGAAGTATATGACGGAGCGTATCTGCTCTGCACCATTTCAAACGGACAATATGTCGGCGGGGCCTATCGCTGCGCGCCGCTGGCAAAAGACAACGACGGATATTTGGAATTTTGCCTTGTGAAACCGATTTCTCTTTTAAAATTTATACGTCTGATCGGCGCGTATAAAGACGGAAAACATCTGACCGACCGTCGTTTTTCGCAAATTCTGATCTATCGGCGCGCCAAAACCGTAGAAGTGTTCGCGCCGTACGATTTTACGGTTTCACTGGACGGCGAACTGGCAGAGTACCGGCAGTTTCATGCGGAAATTGTCCCCGGCGCGATTCGATTTGCGGTGCCGAGCGCCGGACTCAAAGCAATCAGCACAAAGGAGGATGGCCCCGTGCCTGTCGGTGCATGCTATGAATGAATTTTTAATTTTAGCCTTTCTGTTTGCAGCAGGATGTCTGCTCGGATGGTGCATCGAAGTCTTATTCCGGCGCTTTTCTCCTCAAAATAAAACGAGGCAATGGATCAATCCCGGATTCCTGACGGGGCCGTATCTGCCGCTCTACGGCTTCGGCTTATGCACGCTGTACCTTTTGGCAGGCCTCGAAGCTTTTATACCGGTTGAAAGCACGGGCATACGCAAGCTGCTTCTGTTTGCCGTCATGGCAGTCGCCATGACCCTGCTTGAATACATTGCCGGACTGATTTTTATTAAGCGCCTGCATATTCAGCTTTGGGATTATTCCGGTATGTGGCTGAATCTGGACGGCATCATTTGTCCGCTGTTTTCTCTTTTTTGGGCGCTGCTCGGCGCGGCATATTATTTTTTCATACACCCCTATATTTTAGATGCGCTGGCTTGGTTTTCCGAAAATTTGGCTTTTTCTTTTTTTATCGGTATGTTTTACGGCGTGTTTCTCATCGACCTTTGCTATTCTTTCCGCCTTGTCGCGCGAATCAAAAGCTTTGCCGAGGAAAACAAGCTGCTCTTTCGTTATGATGAATTTAAAGCGCATGTGCGTCAAAAAACCATTGAGCAAAAAGAACGGTATAAATTTATTTTCGCACTGGGAGAGCATGCGCGCCTTTCGGAAAACTTACGCAGCTTTCTGGAAAAGCAGCGCGAAAACAACCGTCTTACAGCGTTAAAAGCAAAGATAGAACAACGAAAAAATTCCCGGTTCTGAAACAGGAAAGCGAGAAAGATACAAAGCTATGGAAATGCTGTGGAGTATTTTTTATGTAATCTTCTTAGGCATCGTTTCGCATTTTTGGGGGCAGGCGCTCCCGCGTGAGCGATTTCGGGAAGACCGAATCCCCTGGCGCGCGTTTGCCTTTGAAAAAGAAGGCGGCATTTACCGGCGTCTCGGCGTACACAAATGGCGGGATAAGCTTCCGGATATGAGCCGCTATCTCAGCGATATGGTGCCGAAACGCTTTTCCCCGCACATGACGCTGGAAGAAGTGCAGGTGCTGATTAAGGAAACCTGCGTCGCCGAATATGTACACATTTGGCTGTGCATCGCTTTTATCGGCGTGCTTTGGATTTGGAAAAATTCAACCGGAATATGGCTTTGGCTGATTTATACGGCCTGCAATGTTCCGTATATCATCATTCAGCGCTACAACCGCCCGCTGCTCTGCAGGCTGCAGAAGCGGCTGATTTTACGAAATACAAGAAATTCCTCTGAAACCATGCTGTGCCAGCACAGCAAAAAAGAGCGCCTTGCGCCGGAGGAAAACGGAGGCAACCTATGATCGATTACCGCAAATTCCGGTTCTCAAAGTTGAATACGCCGGAATTTTCCCATTTGAAACTTCTGCTTTACTGGATCGTTTACGGCCTGTTCTTTTTTATTGTGGAGCGCGTGAGCGTGAACCGGGACTGGAACTATATGTACTGTTCCCTAGACGATATGATCCCGTTTTGCGAATGGTTTGTGATTCCCTATATGTTCTGGTTTGTTTACCTGATCGGTATGCTTTTATATACGCTGCTCTGGGATGTCCCCTCTTTCAAGCGTATGATGTGGTTTATCATCTGTACATACTCCATGACCATCATCATTTACCTGATCTATCCCACAGCGCAGGGTCTGCGGCCGGAAACCTTTACACGAGACAACATTTTCACCCGATTTTTAGCCTGGTTTTACACCTTTGACACCAATACCAACGTCAATCCGTCAATCCATGTGATCGGCTCGATGGCGGTACTGTTTACGGCATGGAATACAAAGCGCTTTCAGACGCGGGCCTGGCGCGCCGGATTCGCAATCACCGCATTTTTAATCTGCATTTCGACCGTTTTGATCAAACAGCACTCGATTATTGATATTATCAGCGCGCTGCTGCTCTGTCTCGTCTTTTACCCGATTGTATTCAAGAGCCGCGCTGCCGAAAAAGAACATGCCGTCAAAGCCAAACAACCGCAAAGCAAGAACTCGAAAAAAAAGATCCCGGAAAATATCCGCTGATTCCAAAAACTTCACTTTTCATTTCGATTCAGAATCCAACACAGAAGGAAGGAAATCATCCTCATGCGTATTGATACAAAATGTCTCCAAGCGGGATACACGCCGAAATCCGGCGAGCCCCGCGTACTGCCCATCTATCAAAGCACAACTTACAAATACGACTCCTCCGAAGCGCTCGGCGAATTATTTGATTTAAAGCGCGACGGACATATGTACACGCGGATCTCCAATCCGACCGTCGCCGCAGTTGAAGAAAAGCTCTCCGCGCTTGAGGGCGGCGTAGGGGCGCTCTGCACCGCTTCGGGTCAGGCCGCAAGCTTCATCGCAATCGCCAATATTGCCTCGGCCGGCGACAACTTTGTCAGTCTCTCCGCAATATACGGCGGCACGGTCAATCTTTTTGCCGTTACGATGAAACGCTTCGGCATTGAAGTGCGTTTCGCCACGCCCGAAATGACCGACACGGAAATCGAAGCGCTTTTCGACTGCCGCACACGCGCGCTCTTCGGCGAAACCATAGCCAATCCCGCCCTGCGCGTACTGGACATCGAGCGATTCGCGGGACTTGCGCACCGGATGGGCGTACCGCTGATTGTCGATAATACGTTTGCCACCCCTGTTCTCTGCCGCCCGTTTGAATTCGGCGCGGACATCGTGATCCATTCCACGACGAAATATCTGGACGGACATGCACAAGTGGTCGGCGGTGCGATTGTGGACAGCGGCCGCTTCGACTGGGAAAAGGGCGGCAAATATCCTGAACTCTCCACGCCGGACGATTCCTATCACGGTATCATCTACACAAAACAATTCGGCAAAGCGGCCTACATCACCAAAGCGCGCGTTCAACTGATGCGCGACCTCGGTGCCGCCCCCGCGCCGCTTTCCGCTTATATTCTCAATCTCGGTATGGAAACGCTTGCCCTGCGCATGGAGCGCCACTGCTCCAACGCGCTGGCCGTGGCCCAAATGCTCCGTCGGCATCCGGCCGTCTCTTTTGTCAACTACCCAGGACTCGACGGCGACAGCGAAAATACGCTTGCGCAAAAATATTTGCCAAACGGAACCTCCGGGGTTATTGCCTTCGGTCTGCGCGGCGGACGTGCGGCCGCTGCAAAATTCATGGATTCGCTGAAACTTGCCGCAATCGTTGTGCACGTAGCGGACGCGCGCACCAGCGTACTGCATCCGGCCAGCACCACCCATCGGCAATTGACCGACGAGCAGCTGCGGGACGCGGGAGTTCTGCCCGAACTTGTTCGGCTCTCGGTCGGCATTGAAAATCCGGATGATATTCTTGAGGACATTCAAAACGCGCTCGCATCGCTCTGAGCAAAAGGGAGTAACCAAATGCCAATCAAAATACCGAACCTGCTTCCGGCAACCGAAACGCTTGAGAGCGAAAATATCTTTGTCATAACGGAGACGCGCGCCATCACGCAGGACATCCGCCCGATCCGGCTGCTGATTCTGAATCTGATGCCGACAAAGATCACAACCGAGACCCAGCTTGCGCGCCTGCTCGGCAATACCCCGCTTCAGGTTGAAATGGAGCTTTGCAAAACCTCCACGCACAAATCCAAAAACACATCCGAAGAGCACATGCTGGCTTTTTACAAAACCTTTGATGAAATTCGGGACAACCGCTACGACGGCATGGTCATCACCGGCGCGCCGGTAGAGCGCATGCCGTTTGAAGAGGTCGAATACTGGGAAGAGCTTTGCAAAATCATGGAATGGAGCAAAACCCACGTCACCAGCACCTTTCACATTTGCTGGGGCGCGCAGGCCGGGTTGTACTACCATTTCGGTATTGACAAACGCCCGCTGGACAAAAAAATGTTCGGCGTGTTCCGCCACCATGTGGACTACAAGCGCTCGATTCTTTTCCGGGGCTTTGACGACGAATTTTTCGTTCCGCATTCCCGCCATACGACGGTAGACCGCGCCGACATCGAAGCCTGCAAAGCGCTGCGGATTCTCGCCTCCTCCGACGAGGCCGGCGTATATGCGGTGATCGCCGACCATGGCCGTCAAATTTTTATTATGGGACACGCGGAATACGATGCGGATACGCTGAAACGGGAATACCTGCGCGACAAAAGCGCGGGACTCCCCATCGAAATGCCGAAGAATTATTTTCCAGGCGACGACGATACAAAAGAACCGCCGGTTATCTGGCGTTCTGCGGCCAATTTGCTTTATTCCAATTGGCTCAACTATTTTGTCTACCAATCCACGCCTTATGACATCAAAAACGTCGGTACGAGCGAAAGCGCCGGCTGCGCTTCGCACGAGGCATAAAAATTTGTTTTTAAAAGCATAGAGGGACTGTTTGAAATCGGAAATTTCCGATTTCAAACAGTCCCTTGCGTATTTTATATTCTGAAATTAATGATGGAACAGCCGCATGCCGGTAAACGCCATGGCAATGCCGTACTTGTTGCAGCAGTCGATCACCACATCGTCGCGAATGGATCCGCCCGGTTCGGCAATATAGGAAACACCGCTCTTCTTTGCGCGCTCGATGTTGTCGTCAAACGGGAAAAACGCATCCGAACCGACGCTGACGCCTGTAATGGTAGAAAGATAGGCGTCGGCCTCTTCTTTTGTCAGCGGTTCCGGGCGGCGGGTGAAGTATTTCTGCCAAACGCCCTCGGCGCAGACATCCTCCTCATTCTTATTGATGTAGCCGTCGATCACATTGTCGCGGTCCGGGCGGCCGAGTTCGGGTTTAAACGGAAGCTCCAGCACCTTTTTATATTGGCGAAGCTGCCAGGTATCCGCTTTGGTTCCCGCAAGGCGTGTGCAGTGAATGCGGGACTGCTGACCGGCGCCGACGCCGATAGCCTGTCCGCCAAACGCATAGCAAACCGAATTTGACTGCGTATATTTCAGCGTAATCAGCGAAATAATCAGGTCGCGCTTTGCCCCGTCGGGAATCGTTTTATTTTCGGTCACGATGTTGGAAAGCAGAGACTCGTCTATTTTAAAATTGTTTCTGCCCTGCTCAAACGTCACGCCGAACACCTGCTTGCGTTCCTGCTCCGCCGGAACATAGTTTTCGTCGATACGAACGATATTGTATTTTCCGCCGCGCTTGCTCTTTAGAATTTCAAGCGCCTCATCCGTATAACCGGGCGCAATAACGCCGTCCGAAACCTCGCGCTTTATCAGGCGCGCGGTAACCGTGTCGCACACGTCCGAAAGCGCGATCCAGTCGCCGAACGAACTCATGCGGTCGGTTCCTCTGGCGCGCGCATATGCGCAGGCAAGCGGGGAGCGGTCAAGGCCGTCAATATCATCCACAAAGCAGGCGCGCTTCAGCGATTCGGGCAGCGGAAGTCCGACCGCCGCCGAGGTGGGGCTGACATGCTTGAATGAAGTCGCCGCCGACATACCGAGCGCCGCTTTCAGTTCTCTGACAAGCTGCCATGCGTTAAATGCGTCAAGAAAGTTGATATAACCGGGTTTGCCGCAGAGAATCTCGATCGGCAGATCGCTGCCGTCCTGCATAAAAATCCTTGCAGGTTTTTGATTGGGATTACAGCCGTATTTCAGTTCAAACTCTTTCATTTTTCTCTCCTCATTGATTCTTATTTATCATGCGGTTCTGCGCACTTCCGTCCGAAAGGCTGACATAGCGGACATACAGAGAGATCCGGTTCGCTTCGTTCAGATTGCTCCATATCTCCTCGGTGAAAGCATCTATCGCATTTGGAATCCGAACGCGCTCCGGTTCGCCCGTAAAGGTGGGAATCGGATTGCCGTCATGGTTGTACGTGTGCAGGAAATGACCGAGTCCGGCAAGCGGCGCATAGGAAAACGTAAAGCGATTGCACGCGCTGCCCGCGGCATCCGCGCTTTTCAGGATGTTCATTTTATAAGTAAACCGCTCTTTTGCCAAAGTCAGCATGGCGCTGATGCGGGGCGTAAAGTTCGGCGCGTCCGGCTCAAATGCGCGCGTATCCAGCGCATCCTCAAAACGTCCGCCGTCCTTTATACAATCGTAAATCGTATCGGTCTGGTCGCCGTTGGTCACAATCAGGCGATCGCCGATCCGGCGAATCGGCGAATAAATAATCAGCGAGGGATCCTCAACCCTGGAAGCGTCAAACGGATGAATCACAACCTCATCTCCGCGCTCCACAAATACGCGGTTCCGGCTGTTTTCGCTGCGCCCCATGATAAAGTACGCCGTGACCGCATAACGCGCATCCTCGCTCATACCGACGACAATTCCCCGTCCGACATAAGAATTGCCGGCAAGCAGGCTTCCGATGCTTTGCACATCATAAATACTCATACCATTTCCTCCTAAAAAACGAAGGCAGTCCCCGGAAAAAGGACTGCCCAGACGGTCGGCTCATATTATTTGCCGCTCCCCTGCGGTACTCCGCAATTCCGTCGGTCACAGCAAACCTCTTACTCCTTATTTTACTATTGCGCGCTCTTTTTGTCAAGAACAATTTTTGCATAAGCGTCAAGTTCCGCGTCGTCATATCCGCACGCTTTTGCATAGTTGTACGCAACCGTCCATCCCTGCTCCATCGTCGGCGCAAAATGACAATCGCAGTTCAGCACAACCGGCAGCCGGTATTGCCGCACGCGGCGCAAAATCGGCGGCGCCGGATACGGGACGGACCGAAATCCCCGGCACACCGCGCCGCCGTTGATTTCCACAATCTTTCCGCTCGCCGCGATTTTTTCAAGCGCGGCGCCCCATGCCCGCACATAGCGCGGATCGTCCTCGTCGAACAGGGCGTTTCCCTCATTGAATTTGACCAGCGTATCAAAATGCCCGATCATATCTATATAGGGACTGTCCGCGAGTTTTGCCGTCTCGGCGAAATAATCTTCGGCAAAGCGCATCCAGTCGCCGCCGTACAGGCGTGCAACCCCCGCGCGCAGAATGTCCGCGGACTCGTCAATCGCCAGATATTCCCCGTTAACAAGCAGATAATGCACCGAACCGATTATGAAATCATAACCGCACGGAATGTCATCGCTGTACAGATCCTGCTCAAGTCCGCAGAGAATCCGAATTTTTCCCGCATACTCGACGCGAAGCGCGGCAATCTCCGCCCGGTACGCAGCCGTTTTCTCACGGCTCATGCACCAGTTTTGATCGAACGAAGTAAACGCGTGCCCCGAAAAACCGATGGCATCAAAACCACCGGCAAGCGCCGCCTCCACCATCTCCCGCGCGCTGCTTCGCGCGTCGCAATAGGTCGTGTGCGTGTGAAAATTTGTTTTGATCATTTGGTCATTTTTTCCTGTTTGATTTTATGATCGATCACATGGCGGGAAGCCAGTTCCCGGCGAATGTCATCCGCAGAAATGCCCATTTCGGTCATCAGCACCAGCACATGATAAACGAGGTCGGAAATTTCATACACCGTCTCCGCGCGGTCGCCCGCCTTGCCCGCAATAATCACCTCGGTGCACTCCTCGCCCACCTTTTTCAGGATCTTATCTATGCCCTTGTCAAAGAGATACGTGGTATACGACCCCTCTTTTCGCTGGGTCTTTCGTCCCTCAATCAGCTTTTGCAGACCGTCGATCGAGAAAGGTTCCGCGCCTTCCGCTTCAAAAACCGCTTCAAAAAAGCAGGAATCCGCGCCGGTATGGCAGGCGGGGCCGTCCTTATGCACAAGCACGGTCAGCGCGTCCCGGTCGCAGTCCGCCGTGATCCGCAGGATATGCTGATAATTTCCGCTCGTCTCGCCCTTTTTCCAGAGCGTTTTTCGGGAACGGCTGTAAAAACAGGTCATCCCGGTTTCGATTGAAATTTTCAGGCTTTCCCGATTCATGTAGGCCAGCGTCAGCACACGGCCGGTGTCCGCGTCGGTCACAATCGCGGGAATCAGGCCGTTTTCATCAAATTTCAGCGTTTCAATATCGAACATACATTAAATCCTCACATTGATATGATTTTCCCGGAGCGCACGTTTGAGTTCCGGGATTTTTACCGTGCCGAAATGAAAGATGGAAGCGGCAAGCCCCGCGTCCACCGCCGGCAGCGTCTGAAAGAGCGTCACAAAATCCGCAATGCACCCGGCGCCGCCCGATGCGATCACCGGCACATGCACCGCGCGTGAAACCGCGTCGAGCATTTCCAAATCAAAGCCGCCGCGCACGCCGTCGGTATCAATGGAATTGAGCACAACCTCTCCCGCGCCCTCTCCTACGCAGCGGCGCAGCCATTCGACCGCTTCAAGACCGGTATCGACGCGGCCGCCCTTGGCAAAAACATGCATTTGACCGCCGACGCGCTTGACATCCGCCGAAATCACCACGCACTGACTGCCGTATTTCTTCGCCGCCTCGCCGATCAGCAAAGGATTGTCGATCGCGCCCGTATTGACGCTGACTTTATCCGCGCCGCATTTGAGCACACGATCAAAATCCGCAACCGACCGAATGCCGCCGCCCACCGTCAGCGGAATGAAAATCTCGGACGCGACGGCGCACAGAATATCCGTAAACAGCGCGCGCCCCTCCGCCGAAGCCGTAATATCATAAAAAACCAATTCGTCCGCGCCGCTCTCACTGTACAGGCGGGCAAGCTCGACCGGCGAGGACACGTCGTTCAAGCCCTCAAAATTGACGCCCTTGACCACGCGGCCGTCCCGCACGTCAAGGCAGGGGATAATCCGTTTTGTAATCATTTTGCCGCCTCTAAAGCCTCCTTTAAGTCAATCGCGCCGGTATAATAGGCTTTGCCGATGATCGCGCCGTGCAAATCAAGCGCGCGGAGCGCCGAAATGTCCTCCATGGAGGACACGCCGCCCGATGCGATCAGATTCACGGTATAGCGTTTTGCAAGCGACGCATACAGTTCGCGGTTGGTTCCGCGCATGGCGCCGTCCCGCGAAATATCGGTGCAGATAACCGTGGAAACGCCCATTGCCTGCATTTTTTCAAAAAAAGCATCGGCTGTATACGCGCTTTTCTCCGTCCAGCCGCGGATCGCGACATATCCATCCGCAAGATCCGCGCCGACCGCGACCCGCTCGCCGAAGCGCTCGACTGCGCTTTGCAGAAATTTTTCGTCCGTAACGGCCGCCGTACCGAGAATGACCCGCCCCGCGCCCGCCTCCAGATACGTTTCGGCCGTCTCCATATCCCGAATGCCGCCGCCGATTTCCAAAAACAAATCCGTCTGCGCGCAGATGCGCCGGACAACCGGCAGATTCGGCGTTCCGCCGAAGCGCGCGCCCTCAAGGTCAACCACGTGAATAAACCGCGCGCCCGCGCGTTCAAAATCCTTGGCTACCGAAACCGGATCCTCGCTGTACACCGTCATCTGCGCATAGTCGCCTTTATACAGGCGCACGGCTTTACCCGCATATAAATCAATCGCCGGGAAAATATTCATATACCCGCCTCCCCGCAAAACGCGCGCAGAATCGCAAGTCCGGTCTTCCCGCTTTTTTCGGGATGAAACTGACAGCCGTACACATTTCCGCGTGCGACAGCCGCCGTCAGAGACGCACCGTATTCGGACACGGCAATCGTCGCCGCGTCGCAGTCCATCCCGGCAAAAGAATGGACAAAATAAACATAATCCCCGTCCTGTATATACCGAAACAGTAGACTGTCCGGCCTGATAAACCGAAGCGCGTTCCAGCCGATATGCGGGATTTTCAGATCTTTCGGAATGACCTCTGCAATCGGGCGCACACTGCCCGGAATCAAACCGAGCCCTGCATGCTCGCCGTATTCATAGCTTTTCTCAAATAAAAGCTGCATACCAAGGCAGATGCCGAGCAGGGGTTTGCCTTTTTGCGCTTCCTCGCATACAACCCGGTCAAGCCCCCCGCGGCGAAGCTTTTCGGCCGCATCCGCAAAAGCGCCGACGCCGGGCAGCACAAGCCTGTCCGCCGCGCGAAGCGTCTTTTCATCACCGCTGACGCAGACCTCGGCGCCCACGGCGCGAAGCGAGGACGCAAGCGAAAACAGATTTCCCACGCCGTAATCTACAACCGCGATCATTCGAGCACTCCTTTGGTTGAGGGAATCTCATCCGGGTGCGCGGCATCCGTCGCCGCGGCGGCGCATAAACTGCGCGCCACGGATTTGAACGCCCCCTCGATAATATGATGCGCGTTTTCGCCCGCCATCTGCCGGATATGCAGCGTCACCCCCGCATGGCGTACAAACGCAAGCCAAAATTCCTTTACAAGCTCGGTATCAAACGTCCCGACCTTTTCAGCGGGAATCCGCAGGCCGTAGCAAAGCAGACCGCGGCCGGAAAGATCGGCCGCGCTTAAAATCAGCGCTTCGTCCATCGGGAGCAGGAAGCTGCCGTAGCGCCTGATCCCGCGCTTTTCGCCGAGCGCGCGCGCAAACACCGTGCCGAGACAGATGCCGATGTCCTCTACCGTATGATGGTCGTCCACCTGCACATCCCCCGCGCATTTTACGGTCAAATCAAAATTTCCGTGTTTTGCGAAAAGCGTGAGCATATGATCGAGAAAGCCGCAGGCCGTGTCGATGTCGCTCTTGCCGCAGCCGTCCAGATTCAGGGAGAGACGGATCGCCGTCTCCGCGGTCACGCGGTTGATTTCAGCCGTTCTCATGGTTCTTCTCCTTTAAAATTTCCCGCACCGCATCAAGCAGCGCGGCGCATTGTTCATCGGTGCCGACGGTGATTCGGTTATAGCCGGCAATACGCGGCGCGTCAAAATGCCGCACCAAAATACCGCGCGCCCGAAGCCGCCGGTAAAGTTCCCCGCCGCCTATGCGCTCGCTCTTCGCAAATACAAAATTGGCAAGCGAGGGCAGCACCGTAAAGCCCATATCGAAAAGTCCGTCCGTCAGAGCGGCGCGCGTTTTCATGATTTTTTTGCAGTTTTCCGCATAGTATGTGTCCTCTGCAAGCGCCGCTTCGCCCGCCGCCAGCGTCATACGGTTGACGTTATACGGATTGGTGGAAAACTTTATGCGGTTCAAATCCGCAATCAGCCGAGCGTCGGCAATGGCAAAGCCGAGCCGAGCCCCCGCCATGGAGCGGGATTTGGAAAAGGTCTGCACGACCAGCAGATTGGGATACTGTCCGACCAGCGCGCAGGCGCTCCGCGCGCCGAAATCCACATACGCCTCGTCGATCACAACTACGTTTTTCGGGTTGCTGCGAATAATCTCCTCAAGCTCACCGAGCGGCAAAGCACGGCCGGTCGGCGCGTTTGGATTGGCAATCACGATCAGCTTGTTTTTGCCGCAGTAATCCCGAAAATCCAGCGTAAAATCATCCCGCAGCGGAATGACCTCCGCGTCCACGCGGTGCAGCGCGGCAAACACGCTGTAAAAACCGTAGGTCACATCCGCAAAAGCGGCTTGCCGCTTCTCTGTGCAAAACGCCATAAAGGCAAAATTCAAAATATCGTCCGAACCGTTGGAAACAAACACATTCTCCGGCAAAACATCGTAGCGCGCGGCCAGACTTTTGCGCAAGGCCAGGCAATCCGGGTCGGAATACAGCTGCAGCCGAGCCGCCTCTGCCTCGACCGCCGCCAACACACCGGGCGACGGCGGATAGGGCGATTCGTTTGTATTGAGCTTAATAAAAGTCTGTCCGCGCGGCTGCTCGCCGGGGGTATAAACCTCCAGCTTTTGATAATCGGAATGTAAAAAACCGCTCATCGCGTCTCCTCCAGCCGAACGGTCGCGCTGCGCGCATGGCCGTCCAGCCCCTCCTCCGCGGCAAAGCGCGCCACATCGCGCGCAACCGCGTCGAAAGCCTCTTTTGAAAAATACGTATACTGCGATTTCTTGATAAAATCATCCACCGAAAGCGGACTCGAAAAGCGCGCCGTCCCCGATGTCGGCAGCGTATGATTCGGCCCGGCAAGATAATCACCGAGCGCCTCCGGACAGTTTCTGCCCATAAAAATCGATCCCGCATGCTTTACCGCCGCCAAATAGTCAAACGGATTGTCCACCATAAGCTCAAGATGTTCGGGCGCGATCTCGTTGGCAATGTCCACCGCGCGCATCAGATCGTCGGCGACGATAATTTTGCCGTTGTTGTCAATAGACGCGCGGGCAATCTCGGCGCGCGGCAAAAGCGCAAGCTGCCGCTCAAGCTCGGCGGAAACCGCATTGGCCAGTTCCATGCTGTCCGTGACCAGAACCGCGCTCGCCAGCCGGTCGTGCTCGGCCTGCGAAAGCAGGTCCGCCGCGACATGCACGGGATTCGATTTGCCGTCCGCGACTACCAAAATCTCCGACGGACCCGCGATCATATCAATCGACACCCTGCCGAACACCTGCCGCTTGGCCTCGGCCACAAACGCATTTCCCGGGCCGACAATTTTATCTACCTGCGGAACGCTCTCGGTTCCATAAGCCAGCGCGGCGATCGCCTGCGCCCCGCCTACGCGGAACACCCGGTCCACACCGGCAATCTTCGCCGCCGCAAGGATCGCGGGATTGACCTTGCCGCCGTTTGAGGGAGGCGTGACCATGACAAGCATACCGCAACCTGCAATTTTTGCGGGAATGCTGTCCATCAGCACCGTGGAGGGATAGGCCGCCGTGCCGCCCGGCACATACAGTCCCACACGCTCAATCGGCGTAATCCGCTGTCCCATAACCACGCCGTCCCGCTCGCAGGAAATCAAGCTTTCGCGCACCTGCTTCTGATGAAACGCGCGGATATTTTCCGCCGCGCGTTCCAATACGCGAACAAATTCCGGCGAAACTTCGGCGACCGCAGCCTCGATCTCAGCCCCGGTCACTTCAAGCGCGGACAAACGCACACCGTCAAATTTCTCACAATAGCGATAGAGCGCCGCATCCCCATTTGTCCGCACATCGGCTACAATATCCGAAACAATGTCCTCAACATCGGCCTCAGACTGCGCGCGGGCAAACAACGCGCGGTTGTCCACCTCGCCGTATTTATAGATTTTAATCATTTTGTACCCGCCTTTTGACCGCCGAGCGCGGCGGCGATCTTTGTAATTTTATCGCTCTTAAACTGAAAGCTCGCCTGATTGGCAATCAGACGCGCGCTGATCGGAACAATCGTTTCGATCGGCTGCAAATTATTCTCCCGCAGCGTCGCGCCCGTTTCCACAATATCCACAATCACATCCGAAAGTCCGAGAATCGGCGCAAGCTCGATTGAACCGTTCAAGTGGATGATGTCGATGTCCCGGCATTTTTCCGCATAATAGCGCCGCGCAATCGCCGAAAACTTGGTGGCTACCCGAAGCGTCCGTTCGGGATCGTCGCAGAAATCGGTTTTGGCCGCGACCGCCATCCGGCACTGTCCCATGCCGAGATCCAAAAGCTCATATACGCGCGGCGCGTACTCCAGCAAAATGTCCTTGCCGCAAACGCCGATATCCGCCGCGCCGCGTTCGACATAAATGGCAACGTCGGAGGGCTTTACCCAGAAAAAACGAACGCCCGCCGCCGGATTTTCAAAAATCAGCTTTCGATTATTCTCACGAATGGCCGGGCAGTCATACCCCGCCGCTTCAAACGCGGCATACGCCTTTTCGCCGAGCCGCCCCTTGGGCAGCGCAATATTAATCCATGTGCTCAACGTTTTGCGTCCTCCCTCCCGAAAGCCTGAGCAGTCTGCGGTAGCGCAGTCCCTCCGGAACCGTGCGCGCCGCAAACACCTTTCCCGCATCGGAAAGCCGTCTCACGGCTTCAAGCACCGCCGCGGCGCTGTCCGCCTCCGTGTATAAAAGCAGCGTATCCACATCATAAGCCGGACGCTCGCCGCCCAGCCGTTCGATCTGATCCAAATACACGGCAAAGCCGATGGCGCCGGCCTTTTTGCCGAGTCGCTGCATGAGACGATCATAGCGTCCGCCCGAAAGCACGCCTGCCGGCACGCCGTCCACAAAACCGCGAAAAACAAGCCCGCTGTAATAATCCATATTGTTCGCCACCGAAAAATCAAGGCGCACATGTCCGCATAGTCCCTCGGCCTCAAGCGCACCGCAAACCGCGCGCAATTCAAGCAGGGCCGTGTTCGACATCGCATCCGTACAAAGCGGTTCCAATTTTGCAAACGCCTCTGCCGGCCTCCCGTAAATCTGCGCAAGCGCGCAGAGCCGCGCGCACGCCGTCTCCTCGCCGCCTGCATCGGAAAACACTTCCCGAACGCCATGCGCGTTGCGCTCTCCGAGACAGGCGAGCACGCGCTCGCACGCACCGGCGTTCAGTCCGCTCTCCGAAAGCAGACCGGCTGCAATCCCGGTATGCGACAGCGCCAGCACAAAACCGTCCGAAATCACCGAAAGACTGCGCAGCGCAAGCGAGACAACTTCACATTCGCTGTATAGATCAATATCCCCGATACATTCAAGCCCCGACTGCATAATTTCCCGGAACGTATGCGTCCCGTCCGAAACGCGGTACACGTTTTCGTTATAATACAGTTTTTGCGTAGCGCCCTGAAGCGCCGGCGCATTTTTCACAATCGAAAGCGTCACATCGGGCTTCAGCGCCATCAGGCGCCCGTTTGTATCATTAAACGTAATAATCCGGTCGCTGATGAGAAAATCCTTGTTGCGCACGTAAAAATCGTATTCCTCAAATTTGCTCATTTTGAACTGGGAATACCCGTATTTTTTATACAGCGCGCGCAGGCGGAACACAACCGCCTCCTCATATTTGAGGACTGTTTCAAGCATGGTCCGAATCCTCCCCGTCCCGCATACGGTCGAGCGCCAGTCGGTAGCCGCCGCTGCCGTAATTCAGGCATTTGTTGACGCGGCTGATCGTCGCCGTGCTTGCGCCGGTCTCTTTGGAGACCTCGCTGTATACGCGCCCCGCATCCAGCATACGCGCCACATCAAAGCGCTGCGATATTTCCAAAATTTCATTAATCGTACAGGCATCCTCGAAAAAATGATAGCATTCCTCTACTGTACGGAGCGTGAGAATCGCCCGAAACAGGGTATCTACCGTTTCGCTGTGCAGCTTATCCATACCCAAACCTGCCTTTCGGAATTTTACTTTATTATTGTAGCGCTTTAATTTGCTAAAGTCAATGGGTATGGCAAAATTTTTTCGGAGATTTTTTTGACGGTACCGATGTTAAGAAAAAACATCAACGCCGCATACGTCAAAGCATAAAAAGTATGTCTTTGTTCCGCACCTTTTTCGGCAGACGGCATATATTAAGAATGGGCGGCAAACTATTCCTCCACTTTGCCCGCGAGTGTCTTTTTTCCGCCCGGGAGAGCCGATTCATCGGCTCTCTTTTTTTGACCGTCGAGGAACCACGGTTTTTCGACGGCAGGGCGCGTATGGAACCCTTTTGGGGGCGTATTCGCGTCGTCGCGCCGCCCTCGCGCGGCGCTCACGCGCCCATAAGGCGTTATCAAGCTTGACCGTACTTCATTTATATTTTATTTTTGCGTTTTTTATGGTTATGCTATTTTCTTTTCCGGCGGGCTATGAGGACAAAAGGCAGCCCGGCGCCCATCTTTTTTCTGTCCGCGCGCGGTTTTGACCGAAAAAATTCATACGGAACTGCGGATATGCCCCATCCGAACCGTCTTTTTCTCTTCTTTTTTATGAATATTCTATAGACTTCAGCTTTTTTTGAAATAAGATTGAAAAAACGCCCTATACTATGGTAGAATATATTGATTGGATTTTGGAAAGGCAGGGATCCGCATGAGCAATATCTGGCACGATATGAATCCCAAGCGCATTACGCCGACCGATTTTGAATGCGTAATCGAAATCACCAAGGGGTCAAAGAAAAAATATGAACTGGATAAGGAATGCGGACTGCTCCGTCTGGATCGTATTCTGTATACCTCGACGCATTATCCGGCAAACTACGGATTTATTCCGCGCACCTACGGCGACGACAACGACCCGCTCGACGTGCTTGTGCTGTGCAGCGAATCCATCGAGCCGATGACGCTTGTCCGCTGCTATCCGATCGGCGTGATCTCCATGATCGACAACGACCGCAACGATGAAAAAATCATTGCGATCCCGTTCAACGATCCGACCTATAATCAATACCGGAGCATCTCCGAACTTCCCGCGCACATATTCGATGAAATGCGCCATTTTTTCAGCGTTTACAAAGCGCTTGAAAACAAGGAAACCGCTGTCAACGAGGTCAGCGGCCCCGATGAAGCCATCCGCATTATTTCGGAAGCAATTTCCCGGTATATCGACGAATTTTGCAAATAAGCGCATCCGCGCTTTTAATTAACAAACATAAGGACGAAAAAATGACAAACATTGCGATACTCGGACTCGGTGTCGTCGGCATGGGCACCGCCGATCTTCTGGAAAAAAACAAAAACTTAATCTCCGGACGGCTCGGAGATGAAATTCACATTAAGTATATTCTCGATCTGCGCGATTTCCCGGATACCCCCTATGCAGACAGAATCGTGCATGACTTTGAGTGCATTCGCCGCGATCCGGAAATCAAATTGGTCGCCGAAATGATGGGGGGCGCGCATCCCGCCTATGATTTCACTAAAGCCTGCCTCGAAGCCGGAAAGAGCGTTGTGACCTCAAATAAGGAAGTCGTGGCAACATTCGGCGCAGAACTGCTCGCCACGGCACGCAAATACGGCGTAACCTATGCCTTTGAAGCCAGTGTCGGCGGCGGCATACCGATCATCCGACCGCTTTGCAAAGACTTTGTCTCAAATGAAATTTCGGCAATCAGCGGCATCCTCAACGGAACAACCAACTATATTCTGACCGAAATGCTCGAAAAGAGTAAGAGCTACGGCGACGCGCTGGCGGAAGCACAGGAAAAAGGCTTTGCCGAAAAAGATCCGACAGCCGATGTGGACGGCATTGACACCTGCCGTAAAATCTGCATCCTTACCGCAATGGCAACCGGCATTTTGCCGGATGCAAATCATGTAAAAACCGTGGGCATCCGAAACATCGACGAAAAAGACGTCAAACTGCTTGCACACACCGGCGCCTCCGTCAAGCTGCTCGGCCGCATGACAGTATCCGACGGCAAGCCCTGCTGCATTGTCGCCCCGTTCGCGGTATTTGCTCAAAATCCGCTTGCACACGTCAGCGGTGTGTTCAACGGAATTATCGTACACGGCGAAACACTCGGCGACACCATGTTTTACGGTCGGGGCGCGGGCGCCGAGCCGACGGCGAGCGCGGTATGCAATGATATTGTTTCCATCCTCCGGGACGGTGTGGACAGCTTTGCGCCGGTCTTTACGCCGGCCGATCAAAACAGCATACACGCCTCCGAGGCTTTTTGCTGCCGCCGGTATATCCGAACGGACAACGATGTCTCGGAAGTCATTCGGCGCTTCGGTCCGGTTCAAATACTGGACGGCGCATTTATTACGGACCGCGCATTTTCAGAAAAAGAATTTGATGTTCTCACCGCGGACTTTGAACCAAAATCCACGCTCCGCGTATTCTGATAGTGGGCTGAAATACGGAGATCCTACCGCTCAATATGCGGGTCGGGCGCAAGTATGCCGCCCGACCCTTTTTTCTTCCGTTTGCCCGCAATACGGAGAATTGTTTATGTATCTAACCGACATACGCGGATTTTCCTCAAAATCCGGCATCTGTTTATATCTTTTCACGCGCGCCGAGATGCCCTCCGTGCTCGGACGCATTTTAGAAGCAAACGGCCGCTTAGAAGCGCTTTCACTCGCCGGCGATTGTCTGATTGTGGGCACCGCCTGCGAACTGGAAGCCGAGCGAAAGCGAATATTTGCAAAAATCACCGTACACGGCATGGGCATTCTCGGCGACAAGGGCATTTCCCGCCACTTCGCGCAGTTTTGCAGACTTTATTCGGTTAATCCGTTTCTGACCGCTTTTTCCGACATGGGAATTTCCTTTTTCGTGCCGGAAGCGGAACGGGTACGCATCTTAGACGCCCTCTGCGAATACTTTCCGATGTGGGCATAGAACCGTTTGTGCTCGTCAATCACTTTTTTTGAACATATCAGCACGGCGGCCGTGTTCAGAAGCATCATCACACAAAGCAAAAAGTCTGAAACCGTCCATACAGCCGCAGGCGCAGCGACAGCGCCGATAAACAGCGACAGACAATAAAAAATCAAATACGTCCTTTTTGCCGCGGCGGAATCCGTAAAATACGCAAGGCTCTGCACACCGTAGTATCCGAAAGAAACGATGGTCGCAAACGCAAACAGGAATACAAATACACTGAGGATTCCGCCCGCCGCCGCGCCGAAAAAACGCTCAAAAGCACGGGCGCAGATCAAAACGCCCCCGCCGCCGATTTTAGAGAGATCGCTGCCAAGCGTCAGCAAAATCACAAAGGCCGTCAACGTACACATTAAAATTGTATCGCAGAAAACCTCAAATATGCCGAACAGTCCCTGCCTTGCTGGGACTGTTTCTTTTGAGGAAACATGCGACATGGTAGCCGTGCCGCATCCCGCTTCGTTGGAAAACAGACCTTTTACGATTCCCTGCCGGAGCGCCGGGGAAAGCAAAAAACCAAGCAAACCAAAGGCGCCGGCCGCCGGGCGAAAAGCATCCCGCACGATCTGCGAAAACACAGAGGGGATACTTGCGGCGTTTGCCGATAGAATCAGCAGCGCCGCGAGACAATACCCCACGCTCATCACGGGAACGATATAGGCCGACAGCGAAAATACATTCACCCGGAAAAAGAACACCGCAGCCGCCAAAAGAGAAACCGCGATTCCCACCGCAACCGGCGGAATGGAAAAGCTCGATTGCGCCGCCTCCGAAATCGCACTGCTCTGAATCACGCCGCCCATCGCCGCGCTGTCAAAAATCAAAAGCGCGGCAAACAAAGCCGCCGCAACTTTTCCAAACGCTTCTTTTATATAATAAGGGGCGCCGCCGAAGAATCCCTTTTTCCCGGATTTGCGCGTCGCCATCGCAAGGATAATTTCAGCATATTTTAAAGCCATGGAAAACAGCGCGCCCACCCACATCCAAAAAACAGCGCCCGCACCGCCGTACAGGATTCCGAGAGCCACGCCCGAAATATTGCCCACGCCCACCGTGCCGCCGAGCGAAAGCAGCATCTGCCCCGCCCCGCTTTCCAGCGGCATGGCGCGCAATGTGCGCAGCGGGTGCCGGATATAAAACGCGCGGAAACGCAAAGTAAAGTACAGCCCCGCGCCGAGCAGGAGCAATGCGGCCGAAACCGACAAAATATATTGGTTGACCCATTCAAGTGCTAAAATCAATGCAGGCACCGCACATCACCCCCAAAAGAATATATTCAAAAAAAACACTGCAAATAACCGGTATGCGCGCTGTTTTTCCTAAGATTTACCGCTTTTGTGAAGATTTTGCGAAATTTTAAAATTTTTCAAAAAAGGTCTTGATTTTTATAATTTATATGATACAATATACCATAGTTAGCACTCAGGCGTTTCGAGTGCTAACTATGGATTCTAAAATTTGCCCTTGCGGGCTTCATTATGGAGGTATATCATGACATTGAAACCGCTTTCAGACCGCGTAGTCGTGAAAATGGTTGAACTTGAAGAAACGACAAAGAGCGGTATTATCCTTCCCGGCACGGCTAAAGAGAAGCCGCAGGTTGCCGAAGTTGTTGCAGTCGGCCCCGGCGGAACCGTGGACGGACACCCGGTAACCATGACCGTAAAGGTCGGCGACAAAGTAATCACCAGCAAATATTCGGGAACCGAAATCAAGCTGGGAAATGACGAGTATGTGATCGTTCGCCAAAACGACATTCTCGCTACGATTGAATAAGGGAGGCTGAAGAATATGGCAAAGGATATTTTTTACGGTATAGAAGCAAGAGACGCGCTGGTACGCGGCGTTGACAAACTGGCCGACACGGTCAAAATTACGCTCGGACCGAAGGGACGAAACGTCGTACTGGACAAGAAATACGGCGCGCCCCTGATTACCAACGACGGCGTAACCATTGCAAAAGAAATCGAACTTGAGAACGCCTCCGAAAACATCGGCGCACAGCTTGTCAAAGAGGTAGCCTCCAAGACAAACGACGCGGCAGGCGACGGCACGACGACCGCAACGCTGCTCGCACAGGCGATGATTCACGAGGGCATGAAAAACGTCACGGCCGGCGCAAACCCGATGATTCTCCGCAAAGGCATGGCCAAGGCGGTTGACGCCGCAGTTGAGCGCCTGGTAGCAAACGCAAAGAAAGTAAACGGCTCCGCCGACATCGCAAGAGTCGGCACGGTCTCCTCCGGCGACGAAGTGATCGGAAACCTGATCGCGGACGCAATGGAAAAGGTCACCGCAGACGGCGTGATTACCGTTGAAGAATCCAAATCTGCCGAAACATACTGTGAAGTTGTCGAGGGTATGCAGTTTGACCGCGGTTATCTTTCTCCCTACATGGCAACCGATTCGGACAAGATGGAAGCGGTTCTGGACGACGCCTACATTCTGATTACCGATAAAAAGATCTCCAATATTCAGGACATTCTCCCGATGCTTGAGCAGATCGTACAAGCCGGCAAAAAGCTGCTGATTATCGCGGAGGACGTAGAAGGCGAAGCGCTCACCACGCTGGTACTGAACCGTCTGCGCGGCACATTTACCTGCGTTGCAGTCAAGGCGCCGGGCTTTGGCGACAGACGCAAAGAGATGCTCCAGGATATTGCTGTTCTGACCGGCGGCGAAGTCATTACCTCCGACCTCGGTCTGGAACTGAAAGACGCGACCGTTGCCCAGCTTGGCCGCGCAAGACAGATCAAAGTCAATAAAGAAAAAACCATCATCGTGGACGGCGCCGGCGAAAAAGAGGCCATTCAGGCCAGAATCGCGCAGATTCGCACCGAGCATGCCGCATCCACTTCCGAGTTTGACAAAGAAAAACTCAGTGAGCGTCTTGCAAAACTTGCAGGCGGCGTAGCGGTCATCAAAGTGGGCGCGGCCACCGAAGTTGAAATGAAAGAAAAGAAGCTCCGCATCGAGGACGCGCTCAACGCAACCAAGGCTGCCGTTGAGGAAGGCATTGTTCCGGGCGGCGGCACCGCATATCTGAACGTCATCCCCGCTGTAGAAAAACTTTGTGGCAGCGCTGAGGGCGACGAACTTGTCGGCATCAAACTCGTACTGAAGTCGCTTGAAGCTCCCCTCTATCAGATCGCGGAAAACGCGGGACATGACGGCGCTGTCGTCGTAGATAAGGTTAAAAACAGCGGCAAAGACGGCTACGGCTTCGACGCGTACAACGAAGCGTACGTAGACATGATGGAAAAAGGCATCGTTGACCCGACCAAGGTTACGAGAAGCGCGCTGCAGAACGCAGCTTCCATCGCCTCCACCGTTCTGACAACCGAAGCGGTTGTTGCAAATCAGCCTGAACCGGAACCGGCGGCTCCTGCGGCCGGCGGCGGAATGGGCGGTATGTATTAATCCGGGCAACCAAACGATATACAAAAAGGGCTGTTAAAAAGTCCCGGAATAAAGGGGCTGCCGCAAACAGATTTTTTCTGAAAAGTCCTGTATAAGTTAAACAAAAATCTCTCTCATCCGCATGGAATGAGAGAGATTTTTTTCTTACTGCCGCACAAGTTGTTCACAAATTGTTGATGCTATGCGGCAGCCTCTTTTGCATGATTCAATTTGCTTTAACACCGAACACGCAAATTGGAGTTTTCACAGTTGGAACGATTAACTTCTTATCAGCAACCAATTCTTCTATCAGGATGGCGGCAACATCAAGGCGGTGATGTATCTTTGCTATGTCACCACACTGGTTTTTCACAGACTCCGGCACAAAGTCAACAAGTGTGTGTTCTGCCATATCCGATATTCTTATCATCAAATCAGCCACCACATCTGCAATCGGCTTCAGAATCCTGCAAACATCTTGATATGACTGTTGATTGAACACTGCAAAGTTTGCTTTCATAACCCCGTCCACACATGAAACAAACCCGCTGTCAATCAGTTCCGGGATCGTATCATTCAATTCGTTTGGTTTTTCTTCAAGGATCGCGGAACACATTGCCTCGATTTTCATATCGAACTTATCATGAACAAAATGTTGGCATGCGTCGATAACCGAGTAGTTTTCAGCAGAAAACCATGCGGTTTCAGATTTGTTCCATACCTCCATACATACACCGCCGAAATGATGCGCAGTGTAATCGTTGTCATGCCCGAACAAAAATCCGTAAGAGCCGAGCGGAAGCTTCGGAGGCTTACCTATCGGTGATTTTGCCTTAGCAATCTCATAACCGCAAAGCATGGCAATATTTAATGCAGTCCACATCAGGCGATTATCATCGTAAGAATTCCCCGAAAAGTTTACAGCGCGTATCTGCGGCAGAAGAATTTGCACCTCGTTAAAAACCTTTTTTGCAACAGGCGGATAATGATCGACAACCTTTGCGGCAAAGTATTTTTCATATGCCTCTGTTAATATAACGAGGTTTGTGCGGTATTTGCCGGCAGTTTTTTTAAGCGCACCGGCAGCTTCGAGGGTGTCGATTTCTTCTTCGAGATACGGCATCGAAACACCCAGTTCTATTGAGAGTTCTTCCGCACTCATTGGCATATCATATGCAGCAAGCATGATTGAACCGGGCAACTTGCGATTAAACAGATTGCCGTAATAATTTCTGTCTCCCCAGAAGTTAATTCTGAATGTGCCGGGGTTATAACTTTTCTCTCCTAATTTTCTCGTCATACCTATTCCCTCCTTCAATAATTTTCGGGTCTTGAACAGATGGTACTTTACCATATCCATACTGATGTTCTGTTCATCTGCAATTTCGGAGCAGCTTTTATTGTGGATGTAGTACGAAACACAGACTTCACGGTGTGTCTTTGACAGTAAGGACAGTTCGCATCTTAAAAGATACAGGCTTTCGTTTTTCGCTTCTTTTTCTACGTATTCTTCTTCCGGAGAAACGGATAAATAGTTCAAATCATCATTGGCCGGAAGTGGTTCCAACATTTTTGTAAGTTCCTTACGCTTAATAAACTTACGAAAGGTGTTTTCGGCGATTTTCCATGCGAATGCCCAAAAAGAGGTGTTTGATTTCAACCTTTTTGCAGACGATATGATTTCATACACGATTTCGGATGTCAGCTCGTCCACATCGTCTTTATTATACAGCCTGCCAAAAGCATACCCGTATATCTGCGTCAGATTTTGAGAAACAAGGTCAGATACTTGTGTTTCATCCATAATGCCTCGCTCCTTTCTTGCGTTTTGAAAGCTTTCATCTATATAGTACCGGCATCGGTTGTTTGGTTAATAGAAGTTCATATTATTCTATCATTTTTTTCGTTCGTACAAACTTGCTTGAAAATATCATAAAAAAGTGATTTCACTTTTTTCAAAGACGAT
Organism: uncultured Eubacteriales bacterium; assembly: GCA_900546635.1. Taxonomy (GTDB): domain Bacteria; phylum Bacillota; class Clostridia; order Oscillospirales; family CAG-272; genus UMGS902. Next base: position 32,498 of record URDS01000020.1, read on the forward strand.
ACGATAAACTGCGGATTTCGTCTGTTGCCGCCCGCAAAAAAGTGAGGGGCTGATTTTCAACCTCTCACTTCTGACCGTCGAAAAACTAAGGTTTTTCGACGATGGGGCGCGTATAGGCGTGAGGAGGAGCCCGG
>URDS01000021.1 GCA_900546635.1 uncultured Eubacteriales bacterium
CGGGTGATCGGTCTGCCCTATCCGGGCGGCGCGGCGCTCGACGCGCTCGCCTATACCGGAAACCCGGACGCCTACCGGCTGCCCTCCCCGGCGCTTGCCGGCGACACGCTGGATTTCTCCTTTTCCGGGCTGAAAACCGCCTCGCTCAATCTCCTGCACACGGCGGAGCAAAAGGGCGAGACGATTGACCGCGCGGATCTTGCCGCCTCGTTTACCAAGGCGGTGACCGACGGCGTTTCCAAAAAACTTTTCGCCGCGCTGACGCGCTTTTCACCGCGCGCGGTGGTGATCGCGGGCGGCGTCAGCGCAAATTCGCACATCCGCAAGGCCGCCGAGCGCGTTGCCGCTTCGCATCATGTTCCGCTGTATCTGCCGCCGCTCTCGCTTTGCGGCGACAACGCCGCCATGGTCGCGGCCGAAGGGTATTATACTTTTCTTGCGGGCAAGCGGGACGGACCGGATCTGAACGCTTCGGCGGTATAACGAAAAGCGAAATGTTACCGGTTCTTTGCGGCGATTCCGCTCACGGTTTTTTGCGGTGCAATCCGCGGACATATCGCCGCAGGACGGGGTTAAAGCGTCTCTGGCTTCCGGCGGCGATTTCGCAGACTCCGAAAAAAATCAGGCGCTCTGGCCGCAAAGCGCTGCAAACCTGAAGATTTTGTTCGAGCGGGCGCCGCGCGGCACCCGAAAATGTGGAAAATGATGTGGAAAATGTGGGTTTTTCACAGCTTTTCCACACCCGATTTTTTTATACAAGCCGCGGCCTTTACGTGCAAAGACAGCCGCAAAGCCAAAATCCCGAAATTCACGCCGGAGTATACCGGCCGGTTTGACGCAGAAAGGACTCGTTACAAATGGAAGAACGCGATGCAAAGAAACCTGCAAAATCCAAGGAAAAATCTACGAATTATCACATTTCTCCCGCGGTCATCAAACGGCTCCCGCGTTACTTTCGATATTTGCGCGAACTGCTTGAGGCGGGCAGAACGCGGATCAGTTCGGGCGAGCTTTCGAGAATGATGAGCGTGACCGCCTCCCAGATTCGGCAGGATTTGAACTGCTTCGGCGGGTTCGGTCAGCAGGGGTACGGCTACAACGTCGAATATTTGTACGGAAAAATCAGCGAAATTCTCGGCGTGATTGGCGGATACCGCGCGGTCATTATCGGCGCGGGACACCTCGGCCTTGCGCTGGTCGGCAGTCCGATGTTCTCCAAGCGGGGCGTCACGCTGACCGCGCTCTTTGACAGCGATCCCGCACTTTTCGGGCAGGAATTCGGCGGACTGCGGGTGTATGACGTGCGGCAGCTTGAAGCTTACCTCTCGCAAAATCGGGTAGACATCGCCGTTCTGACCCTGCCGCGCCAATACGCAAAGGAAACGGCCGAGCGCCTCGCGCGGCTGGGCGTAAAAGGCATTTGGAACTTTACCAATGTCGAACTCCATCTCGGCGAGCTCGGCGCCGTCGTGCAGAACGTGCACATCGGCGATTCGCTGATGCAGCTGACGTATAAAATCCACGCGCGCGCCGAAGCGTCGGACGCCGCGCCCGATTTGGATCTTTTCTGATCCGAAAATAGATTGACAAAGAACGGATACAAACAAAATGGGTCTGAAATTCGATGATAAGGCGGGCGCGCTGCAAATTCCTCGCGCCGCCGCCGAAGCCGCGGCGGGGGCCGACGGCGACGATCTGCGCGTTTTGCTGCTGCTTTCGCGGGCGGAAGCGGACGGCGCGGAATTTGACGCGGCCGCCGCCGCCGCCGAACTCGGCATTTCCGAGGGCGATGTGCGCTCCTCCTTAAAGTTTTGGCGGGGCGCGGGCGTGCTCGGACGCGCGCCGCGCAAAAGGGGCGCGGACAGTGTTCCGACCGGCGCGCCGGTCGCGGACGGCGCGTCCGGAAAAGCGGCGGAGAGCGGCGGGACAAACGCAAAGGCAAACAGGGGAACGGGCGCGGACGCAGAGTTTGCGCGCGCGGACGCAGCCGATTCAAACACGAGTGCCCACGGCCGCAAAACAGATGAAAATTCCCGTCCGCTCCCGCTCCCGCTCGCGCGGCGCGGGGCCAATTACACAAGCGACGAGCTTTGCCGGATCGCGAACGCCGATGAGAATTTCCGCGTGCTGCTCGATATGGCGCAGCAGACCGCCGGACACATTTTCAATACGCCTGAAATCGAGATCATCGCGGGACTGTATTCCCATCTCGGCCTTTCGGCCGAATACATTTTGACCCTGTTGAATTATTATGTCAAGCGCAAGGAAAAAACGCTGCGCTACGCCGAAAAAGCGGCGTATTCGCTCATAGATCAGGGCATCGACACCCCGGACGCGCTTGAAGAAAAGCTCCGGCGGCTCGAAAAGGCGTCCACAAAGGAGGGGCAGGTGCGCGCGATGTTCGGCCTGGGCGCACGCAGTCTGACCGCGGCGGAGGCCGCCTGTCTTGAAAACTGGTTTTGCGTATGGAATTTTGACGAGCGCATGATCGCGCTTGCCTATGAAAAAACGGTCAACAATACCGGTAAAGCGTCGATTCGCTACGCCAACAGCATTCTGGCCGCCTGGCACGCCGACGGACTGACCACGCCGGAAGAAGTCGCTGCCGGCAAAAAGCCCAAAAAGAGCGGCGCTTATGCCAAAGCGGCGGGTCATGCCGCGCCGCAGAGCTTTGACGTGGACGAATTTTTTGAAAAGGCGCTGAAGCGCTCCTATGCCGACAGCGGGGAGAAGGAAACATGAGCTATAACAGTGAAAATTACTATGCGCTCCGCCGTGAATTTGAGGAAAAGCATCTGCGCGCCATCGAGCGCGCGGAAACGCTGAAAAAAGAGCTTTGGGGCAAAATCGACGGACTGCGCGAGATTGACGAGGCGCTCTCCGACACCGGCGCGCGCATTCTGGGCGCCGCGCTCGGCGGGAAAGCGGGGCTGGACGGCCGCATTGCGAAAATCCGGCAGGATGTGGAGGCGCTGCGTGAAGCGCGCGCCCTGCTGCTCCGGCAAAACGGCTATCCCGCGGACTGCACCGACGTGCATTACGAATGCGAAAATTGCAAGGACACCGGCTTTACGGATACCAAAATGTGCGCCTGCTTTCGCCGGGCGCTGACCCTGCGCGGCTATGAGTCCTCCGGGGTGGGGCGATTGATCGGCCGGCAGTCTTTTGACACCTTTTCGCTCGATTATTATAAAGACGATCCGCAGACGCTTTCGCGCATGAAGCGCAATTTTGAAACCGTGCGCCGCTATGCCGAAACCTTTTCGCCGCGCGGCAGCGGCTCGCTGCTCTTTATGGGCGGCACGGGACTCGGCAAAACGCACCTTTCAAGCGCTTTGGCCAAAGCGGTCATCGACCGGGGCTACGACGTGCTTTATGAGTCCGCGCAGAATATTTTTTCCAAATTGGAGCACTCTAAATTTCACGGAGACGCGAGCAGTGCCGGTGACGCCGAACGCTACTTCTCGGCGGAACTGCTGATTCTGGACGATCTCGGCGCGGAGTTTTGCACGACCTTTTCGGTCTCCTGCCTGTACAACATCGTCAACACCCGAATCTGCCGTGCGCTGCCTACCGTAATCAGCACAAACCTCTCGGCTGAGGAGATTGCCGCCCGCTACGGCGAGCGCATCTTCAGCCGTCTGTTCGGCGAATACACGCCGCTGCTCTTCTGCGGCCGGGATATTCGCATGGAAAAACAGGGCTGAGCGTATTTGCGGAGTCCGCGAAAGGGCAGAGTATCCGGCCTCGCCGCAGCGTTCGCCGCAAGCGCGGTCGGATGCGCGGGCAGAGGCGCCGCGCCCCCGCCGGAATGTACCCGGCGACTTTGCAAAACGCGCGAACGCACAAACGCAGCCCAAACGCATACATCGCTCTGCCTTGGGACTTTTCCGGCAGCGCATATTCGGCCCGTCAAACGTCGGCGGGCGCAAGGAGAAAGCATGAAAGACGGATTCATCAAAGCGGCGGCGTACAGTCCCGCCGTCGCACTCGGAGACCCCGAAAAAAACGCGGATGCGGCCATTGCCGCCGTCCGGCGCGCGGATGCGGCCGGCGCGCGGATTTTGGTTCTGCCCGAATTGTTTTTAACCGGTTATACCTGCGCGGATATTTTTTTTCAGATCAAACTGCTGCGCGCCGCCGAGGATGCGCTCGGCAGGCTGCTTGACGCCACATCGGACACCCGCGTTCTGTGCGTCGTCGGGCTTCCCGTGCGGTACGGCACCCGGCTATACAACTGCGCCGCCGTGCTGTACGGCGGCCGCCTGCTCGGCGTCGTGCCGAAGACCTATATTCCCAACTACTGCGAATTTTATGAGGGACGCCATTTTGCGCCCGCGCCGAGCGAGACCGGCGAGGTGACGCTCTGCGGTCGCAAAACGCCTTTCGGAACAAAGCTGCTCTTTGCTTTTGCCGGTATGCCGGACGCAAAAGTTGCCGTTGAAATCTGCGAGGACTTCTGGGTGCCGGTTCCACCGGCCTGCGCGCATGCGGGCGCGGGCGCGACGCTGATCTGCAACCTCTCGGCCTCAAATGAGGCCGTCGGCAAGGGAGAATACCGCAAAATGCTGGTCGAATCCGCCTCGGCGCGCTGCACCTGCGGCTATCTGTACGCTTCGGCGGGGAAGGGCGAATCGACGACCGACCTTGTGTTTTCGGGACACAACATGCTCTGCGAAAACGGCGTGATGCTGGCTGAAAGTCAGCCGTTTGCCGACGATTCCTTCACCATCAGCGAATTTGACTGCGAAAAGCTCGCCGCCGAGCGGCTCCGCATGAACACGTTTGCCGGGTATGAAGCCTCCGGCTATACCGAAATTGAGATTCCCTCCGGTGCGCCTGTGGAAACCGTGCTCACCCGCGCGGTAAGCCGGCATCCTTTCATTCCGGACAACGCAAGCGAAACCGACAGCCGCTGCGACCTGATCCTCGAAATTCAGTCGCAGGGACTGGCTCGGCGCATGGAGGCCGCGCACGCAAAAACGCTTGTGATCGGCGTTTCCGGCGGACTGGATTCCAGCCTTGCGCTGCTCGTCGCCGTGCGCGCCTGCCAAAATCTTGGCCGCAACAGCGCCGATGTGCACGCCGTTACCATGCCCTGCTTCGGCACGACCGCGCGCACCAAGTCCAATGCCGAAATTCTTTGCCGGGCGCTCGGCGTCATCTATACCGAAATCGACATCAAGCGCGCGGTGGATCAGCATTTTGCAGACATCGGGCAGGACCCTGAAAAATTTGACGTAACCTATGAAAACGCCCAGGCGCGCGAGCGCACCCAGATTCTGATGGACATCGCCAACAAGGAATCGGGCATTGTGGTCGGCACGGGCGACCTTTCCGAGCTTGCGCTCGGCTTTGCCACCTACAACGGCGACCATATGTCGATGTACGGCGTCAACGCCTCGGTGCCGAAAACGCTGATCCGCTATATCGTGCGCCGCGCGGCCGGCGCCTACCGCGCGGAGGGCAAAACAGCGCTTGCGGAGGCGCTTTTGGATATTTTAAACACGCCGGTCAGTCCCGAACTGCTTCCCCCGACAAAGGGCGGAACGATTTCGCAGGAAACCGAATCGATTGTCGGCCCGTACGAACTGCACGACTTTTTCCTGTATCATATGGTGCGTTTCGGCTGTCGGCCGCGAAAAATTTTCCGGCTGGCGCTTTACGCTTTCCAAGGCGAATACGGCGCTGGGACGATTGCCGAGTGCCTTGAAATCTTTCTGCGCCGTTTCTTTGCGCAGCAGTTCAAGCGCTCCTGCATACCCGACGGCCCGAAAGTCGGTTCGGTGGCGCTTTCGCCGCGCGGCGACTTCCGTATGCCGTCCGACATGTCGGCCGAGGCGTTTCTTTGTGAGATTCGCGAAATCCGAAGCGAACTCGGCGTCTGAAGCGGACGTATGCGCAGACGTGGGTTTTGGTCGTTCAGGCTTGAATGACGCCGAAACTTTGCTGACCGTGCGTGTCCGCGCGTACAAATTTTGCCCGGTATACAGGCAGACCGGCCAAAGCGGAGGTTTTTGCGCTTGTAAAAGCCCGCACGGCTGCGTTGCGCTGTCAAAGCGAGCGCGTCTGTGCGTGCAAAGTTCCGTTTTGGCATGTTTGTACCGCCGCACGCGCGGCCGCGCGTGCAAAACCGCCGCTTTTGCGGCGGGTCCCGACGACTGCCCCTTATAAAAAGGCGGCCGGACGCGGACATTCAAAGCCGGCAGGGCGCCGGCGCCGGCCCGCAAAGACGGGTCGTCCCCCTTTTTATTCCGCAGAAACTGCGGTGGCAATAGATATTTTATTTTTACAGAGTAGAGCGGCGCGCGTAAAGTGCCGTCCCGACGGGGAGTTGCGGGGCGGACGAAAGTTTTACTGCGGTGCGTCGCCCGCATCCCGCTGTTAACCTTTTTACGAAAGATTAATCTGCCTCCGAAAGGAGAGCGCGCCGCACAAGACGGCCCGCGCTGGGAATACGCTCTTTTCGGAGGTATTTCTATGGAAAACTACAAACGACTTGACAAAAAACGTCTGACGGCTCAAAGCTCGGTCAAACTGCTTGCGCGCCTTGCGCTGCTGGCCGCGCTCAGCTTCATCTTCGGCAAATTTTTGCAGATTCCGATCGGCATTTCGATCCGCATCAGCTTTGAAAACCTGCCGCTTCTGCTTGCCGGCTGGCTCTACGGCCCCGTGGCGGGCGGTATGTGCGCGGCCGCGGCCGACCTTCTCGGCTGTATGCTCCGCGGCTACGCCATCAACCCGATTATCACGCTCGGCGCGGCTTCGATCGGCGTCATAAGCGGTCTTTTCGGGCTGCGCGGCGTGCTTGCAAAGCCCCGCCTTTGGCTTTCTGTTGCGGCGGCGCACTTTTGCGGCTCGCTCGTCATCAAATCGATCGGCATCTACATATTTTACGCAACGCCGCTTGAAACGCTTGTCTGGCGTATACCGGTCTATTTGATAACCGCCGCGGCGGAATATCTTATCATTACGCTTTTGATGAAAAATAAAGCGGCGCGGCCGCTTTTGGAGAATCTATGACCTACAAAGAGGCCCTTGCATATATTCATTCTGTTTCCTGGCGGGGAAGCGTGCCCGGACTTTCCCGCATCCGCGAGCTTTGCGCGCGCATGGGCAATCCCGAACGCGAGCTTCGCTTTATCCATATCGCGGGCACCAACGGAAAAGGCTCCACCGCCGCCTATCTCTCCTCTGTCCTGTATGCGGCGGGATACCGCGTCGGCGCGTTTACATCGCCTTATGTCAAAACTTTCTGCGAGCGCATCAGCGTTGACGGCCGCCCGATCCAAAACGCGCTGCTTGCCGACGCGACCGAGTATGTGCGGCAGTTCGCCGACGCTATGGAGGACCCGCCGACCGAATTTGAACTGATAACCGCCATCGCCTTTGAATGCTTCAAGCGGCGCCGGTGCGAATTTGTCGTGCTCGAAGTGGGACTCGGCGGCCGGTGCGATTCCACCAATGTCATTGAAAATCCGCTGCTCTCGGTCATTACCGGCATTTCGCTCGACCACACGCAGATTCTCGGTTCGACGCTGGATAAAATCGCCTATGAAAAGGCCGGCATCATCAAAGCGGGACGGCCTGTATGCCTCGGCGTGCTCGCGCCTGAGGCGCGAGCGGTGATTTTGCAGCAGGCGCGGGAAAAACGCGCCCCGCTTTGCGAAGTCCGGGAGAGCGTACTGCGCGTGCGGAAACTGGACATCGAGCGCCTTGTTGTGGATTACGGCGACTGCACGGAACTTGAGAGCAGCCTGATCGGACTCTATCAGCCGCGCAACATCGCGCTTGTCTGCGAGGCCGTGCGTATGCTGGAGGCGGAGGGGGTCTCGATCGGCATGGACGCGCTGCGCGCGGGCATTCGTGAGGCGAAATGGTGCGCGCGTTTTGAGGTTTTGCAAAAGGATCCGCCTGTGATCTTTGACGGCGGACACAACCCGGAGGGCGTCCGCGCGGCGGTGGATACCGCAAAGCGGCTGTTCGACGGTAAAATCAACATTCTGACCGGAATTTTGGCCGACAAGGATTATGAAACCATGGCGGACACCATTGCCGAGGTCGCCAAAGAGGTTTTTGCGGTCACGCCCGACAACCCGCGTGCGCTTTCGGCTGAGAAGCTCGCGGATGTATTTGTGCGCCGAAACATTCAGGCCCACGTCTGCGGCGACATCAAAACCGGGGTGCGCGCGGCGCGGAACCGTTCGCGTCTGCAAAAGCGGCCGCTTCTGATTCTCGGCTCGCTTTATATGTATAAGGATGTTTACAAGCACTTCAGCCGCCGGGAAAAGAGCGCCGCGCCGCCGGACGAAGCGTGAAAACGCCGCTCTGCGCGCTTTTGCCCTTGATTTGGCAGTGTGAAAAGTGCGTGATACGCCTTGACAGGCGAAAAAAAGTATTGTTTAATAAATACAAAAACGTTTCCTTGTTTTTGTGTAGAACTCATACCAAAATCCCCGCGAAAAGGGCGCTGCGGTCAGAAAACAGTTTGCAGGGGCGCGCATCATGCGCCCGCGGGCGGCAAGCGGCCGTCTTTTCGGATATTCGTATCGCAGCGCTCTGAATACGGGGTGTATCTGAACATAAGAAATCGGCTTTCGGGAGGTGAGAATATGGCGCTGACGCTCGGCATTGACATCGGTTCGACCACGGCCAAAGCCGTCCTGTTTTCGGACGGCGAAATTTTGTTTGAACAGTACGAGCGGCATTTTTCGGCCGTTCGCGAAAAATGCGGGGAGCTTGTGGAAAAATTGATCCCTCTGACCGGCGGCGCACCGTTTTCCGTGGCCGTTTCGGGGAGCGCGGGGCTTGGACTTGCCAACGCCTGCGGCCTGCCGTTTGTGCAGGAGGTCTACGCGACCTCCAAACTCGTGGAAAAGCTGGAACCGGACGCGCACTGCGTCGTTGAACTCGGCGGAGAGGACGCCAAAATCATTTTCTTTGACGGCGGCGTGGACGAGCGGATGAACGGCTCCTGCGCGGGCGGCACCGGCGCGTTTATCGACCAGATGGCCACGCTGCTCGACGTGAGCGTGGATGAACTCGACCGCCTCAGCCTTACGTCCGAACGGATTTATCCGATCGCCTCACGCTGCGGCGTGTTTGCCAAAACCGATATTCAGCCGCTGCTCAATCAGGGCGCGAAAAAAAGCGATCTTGCCATGAGCATATATAAGGCCGTGGTCAATCAGACCATCGCAGGCCTTGCGCAGGGCAAGCGCATCCGCGGCAAGGTGCTGTTTCTCGGCGGACCGCTCTACTATTGCAAGGGACTTCAGCGCGCGTTTGCCGAAACGCTTGAACTCGACGAAAAGGACGCCGTGTTTCCGGAGTATGCGCGCTACGCGGTGGCCGCGGGCGCCGCGCTCTACGCGGCCGAGCACGGGGAAACGCTCACGGGCGAAGAACTGCTTTCCCGCATCCGCGAAGCGGAACCGGTGCGAAGCGCCGAATATCTCGAACCGCTCTTTTTGAGCGTGGAGGAATACGGCGCGTTCCGCGCCCGGCACGAAAAGGATTCGGTTCGCCGCCGGCCGCTTGAATCCTATAGTGGCCGCGCGTGGCTCGGCATCGACTGCGGCAGTACGACCACAAAGCTCGCGCTGATCTCCGAGGACCGCGCGCTTCTGTATACATACTACGCCTCCAACCGCGGAAATCCCGTGCAGATCGTGCGCGAGCAGCTGCAGGCGATCTACGCCGCCTGCGGCGACCGCATCCGCATTGCGGGAAGCGCGGTTACGGGCTACGGCGAGGAACTCATTCAAAACGCGTTTTCGGTTGACTTTGGTCTGGTTGAAACGATTGCGCACTACACCGCGGCAAAATATTTTATGCCCGAGGTGGATTTTATTCTCGACATCGGCGGCCAGGACATCAAGTGCTTCCGCATCAAAAACGGCGCGATCGACAGCATCATGCTGAATGAAGCCTGCTCATCGGGCTGCGGTTCTTTCCTTGAGACGTTTGCCAAATCGCTCGGCTGTCCGATTGAGGATTTCGCGAGCCGCGGCCTGTTTGCCAAGCATCCGGTCAATCTCGGATCGCGCTGCACGGTGTTTATGAATTCCTCCGTCAAGCAGTCCCAAAAGGACGGCGCGACCGTGGAGGACATTTCCGCCGGACTTTCGGTCAGCGTAGTCAAGAACGCACTCTATAAAGTTATCCGCGCGGCCAGCGCAGACGAACTCGGCGAACATGTCGTCGTACAGGGCGGCACGTTCTATAACGACGCGGTGCTCCGCGCGTTTGAGCGCGAGATCGGACGCGACGTGACCCGCCCCGACATTGCGGGGCTGATGGGCGCGTTCGGCGCTGCGCTCTACGCGATGCGCGCGGAAAACAGCCGCCTGATCTCGCCCGATGCGCTGAAAAGCTTTTCGCACACCGCGCGCTCGGCGATCTGCCGCGGCTGTACGAATCAGTGTCATATCACCATCAATACTTTTTCGGACGGCGGACGTTTTGTTTCGGGCAACCGCTGCGAGCGGGGCGCGGGACTCAAAACGAAAAGCGAGCCGCTGCCGAATCTCTATGCATACAAGCGGGAAGCGCTCGAAGCGTTTGGCAGCGTTCCGGGCGCGCGCGGCGTTATCGGTCTGCCCCTCGCGCTCGGCATGTACGAGCTTCTGCCGCTCTGGCACACGCTTTTCACAAGCCTCGGCTTCGGCGTGACCGTCTCGCCGATGTCCAGCCGCCGCCTGTATGAAAAGGGGCAGTTTTCCATTCCCTCAGACACGGCCTGCTATCCGGCAAAGCTGATGCACGGGCATATCATGGAACTGCTTGAATCGGGCGCCGACGCGATTTTCTATCCCTGCCTGACTTACAACGTGGACGAAAAAAGCGCGGACAATCACTACAATTGCCCGGTCGTAGCCTATTATTCCGAACTGCTGCGCGGCAACGTGGACGAGCTTGAAAAAACGCGCTTCCTCTGTCCGTATCTCTCGCTGAAAAATCCGCGCGAACTTGCGCGCGAGCTATACGCCTGCCTTTCCCCCGCGTTTCCCGATGCAAAGCTGACCAAACGCGAGGTCGAAAAGGCCGCGCGGAAAGCGTTTGCCGCCTACCGCGCCTTTGAAGCGGGTGTGCGCGCCGAGGGCGAGCGCGCCCTGGCCGAAGCGCGGAAACGGGGACTGCGAATCATGATTCTCGCCGGCCGCCCCTATCACATCGACAGCGAAATCTGCCACGGCATCGACCAGCTTGCCGCCTCACTCGGCTTTTGCGTCGTCAGCGAGGACAGCGTCTGCCATCTGGCAAAATCCGGGCCGGTTCGGGTGCTCAATCAGTGGACCTACCATGCGCGGCTTTACCGCGCCGCGCGCTTCGCCGTTGAAAATCCGGACACGGAGCTTGTGCAGCTTGTTTCGTTCGGCTGCGGGGTGGACGCGATCACGACCGACGAGGTTCGGGACATACTCGAACGCGGCGGAAAATTCTATACGCAGCTTAAAATCGACGAGATCACCAATCTCGGCGCGGTCAAAATCCGCCTGCGCAGCCTGCTCGGCGCGCTGGAAAACGGAAAGGAGGGCGCATGAACGAAAAAACCTACGTTCCTTTTACCAAGGAGATGAAAAAAACCTATACCATTCTTGCGCCGAACATGCTGCCCATTCATTTTGAACTGATTTTGCAGGTTCTGCGCAACGAAGGATACAAAATCGATCTGCTCAAAACGACCGGCTCCGAAATCATCGAGACCGGCTTGAAATATGTACATAATGACACCTGTTATCCCGCGATTTTGGTCATCGGCCAGTTTATCCACGCGATTCAGAGCGGCAAATACGACCCGCGCAAGGTCGCGCTGATCTACTTTCAGACCGGCGGCGGGTGCCGCGCGTCCAACTATATCTTTCTTTTGCGCAAGGCGCTCGAACGGGCGGGATACGGCTATATTCCGGTTATTTCGTTCAGCATGGCCGGTCTTGAAAAGCATCCCGGATTTTCACCCGGAATCGGGACGCTGCACCGCATGGTGTACGCGCTGCTCTACGCGGATCTTTTGATGTCGCTTGTCGGCCAGACCCGCCCGTATGAGCTGCAGCGCGGCGGCGCGCAGGCGCTCGCCGATGAATTTTGCCGCAGTCTTGCGGACGAAATGAAGCGAAACGGCGTCTCCTGGCGGCGCGTCAAGCCGCGTATGCGCGAGATCATTCGGCGCTTTGCCGAAATTCCGTGCGACCGGTCGGTCAAAAAGCCGCTGTGCGGCGTGGTCGGCGAAATCTATGTGAAGTTTTCACCGCTCGGCAACAACAACCTCGAACAGTTTTTGACCGACAACGGCGCGGAGGTCGCGCTTCCGGGACTGATGAACTTCATGCTCTATTGCCTGTACAACCAGGTCACCGACTACACGCTTTACCGGCGCGGCCGGGTTACGCATATCGCCGCCGGCATAGCTTTGCGCTTTATTCTGCAAAAGCAGCGGGAGGTCGCGGCGCTCTATAGGGAGTCGGGCATATTCCGCGCGCCTGAGGACTTTGCGCATACGATTGAACTTGCCGAGAAATGCATCGGTCACGGCTGCAAAATGGGCGAGGGTTGGCTGCTGCCCGCCGAAATGCTCGCGCTTGCTGATTCGGGCGTGCGCAACATCGTCTGCGCGCAGCCGTTCGGCTGCCTGCCGAATCATATCTGCGGCAAAGGCATGATGAAGCCGATCAAGGAGGCTTACCCGGAGGCCAATATCGTGGCTATAGACTACGACGCCTCCGCCTCCCGCGTCAATCAGGAAAACCGGCTCAAGCTGATGCTTTCAAACGCGCGGTAAACGAATAGAAACAAAAAAAGCGCCGGTAAGGCGCTTTTTTCGTTGAAAAGTTTTGATTTGCGAATCCTTACAGCATTCGCATGTCGGGCTTTGCGATCCGGGTGAAAATTACGCAGGCCTCGCTGCGGCTGATTTCATCGCCCGGACGGTAGTTGCCCGTGCCCGTGTCCCCGCTGACAATGCCCGCGCGGTAGAGCTTGGTTACGGCCGCGTAGCAATCTGCATTTTCCAAAACATCGGGACACTCGCCCGCGCGGACCGCCGTATACTCGGTATCCGGAAGCGCGTTTGCAAATACAACGGCCATCTCGCCGCGCGTGATGTTTTGGCTATAGTCCGAAAACGCGGACGCGGAGGCGACGCCGTTTTTCACGCAGTAATCCACATACGGCGCATACCACGCTTCGCCCGCCGGGGCGGCCGCAATCGTCTCGCCGCAGTAAACGGCGCGGATGTTGGCCGCGGCCGTCAGCGCCTGCGCAACCGTGAATTTCGCGTCCGGAGAGAAGGTTTTGCCGCTTGTACCGTTTACAAGCCCGTATTCGTAGGCCTGCTTTACATAGCCGTAAAACCATTTGTCCGCGTCTACGTCCGTAAATTGATCGTCGTAGGCGCGCATGGTTTGAAATATGCCGCTCCCGTTTTCCGAAACGCTCTGAAAGCCGCTGACGCGCTCTGCGACTGGCATCGGATTGACCGCTGCCGTAAAGACCGTATCAAGGGCGGGCGGCGCGCCGAGATAGGGAACGCCGTTTTGGTAGTCCAGCTTTTGGATAAAGATGCTGCGGTTGTAGCGGTTGTTCGCGTGCAGCTTTGCATGGTAGACCGCGTATACTTCGCTTTTGTCAGGCGACTGCGTGAAAACCGTGGCGCCGGGCGCGAAGATTTCATATTGATCGTCGCGCTGCTGCATCGGGTTTTCAAGCTTTTCCCAGGAGAGCGCCGACAAAAGGTTGGTTCCGGTCAGTTTCAAAAGACCGGTGCAGTAGTCGTCGCCGTCCGCGTAATTTGCCGCATAGGCGATGTAGAGCGTGCCGTCGCTGCCAAAGACGGGGAACGGCCCCTCGATAATATCGTAGCCCTCCCACGCTTTGTTCGGTACGGCGATCGCAATCACGTTCGCCGCAAACGAGGTGGGCGAGGACAGGCGGCCGATCACCAGCGTCTGCTTATGCCGGGAGGTCGTGTTGTCGGACGCCGACATAAATACGCTGCTGATATAGTAGCGCTCCCCGCCGTATTCAAAGATTCGCGGGCTGAGCCACGACCAGACGCTTGCGTCCAGATTCTGCATACCGGCAAGCTTTGTATAGCTTCCCATCGGGTCGGCCGAGTTTGCTTTCAGAACCAGCGGTACACGCTGCACCAGCGTGGATACCGAGGTGGAAACCGACGCATAGATATACCAATCGCCGTCAAAGCAATAGATCTGCGGCGCCCAGATGCTCTCGATACCCGAACCGCTCTCGGCGGTAAAGAGTACTTTGGCCTGCGTACCGCCGATGTCCGCGAGGTTTGCCGCGCGGGAGAGCGAGATACACGGTCTGCCGGCGTTTGTCGATGCGCGGACATAATAGTACCAGCCGTCGTAGAAATAGACGCTCGGATCCGCGCCGTATGCGATGATCGGGTTTTGGTAGGTCATGGTTCCGCTGCATGCGGCGTCCAGATCGACGGAAGAGGTGAGCGACGAGGAATTGGTTCCGGGAACGCCCTCGGTCCCGCGCACGGAGCCGACGCAGCGCAGATCGCCGCCCGTGATATTCAGCAGATAGCGGCCGTTCAGCTTATTTTTCGCGGAATTTTCCACAGCGGAAATGTCGCCGTGAAACTGACCGCCCGAGATGTTCAGCGTGATGTCGCCGGTAACGGTGCTGATGTCGTTGTCCACATTCGCGGGCGTCGCCATGCCGAAAATGCTGCCGTAGAATGTGCCGCCTGAGATGTTCAGCGTGATATTGCCGTTTTGATTGTTTTTGCCCGTGCCGCACACGCTGTTGTAAAAGCTGCCGCCGCGAATGTCAATGACGCTGTTTCCGGCGACCGTGCGCAGCGTGGACGCGCCGCCCTGGGCGCGCTCGTTGCCGCAGCGAACCGCTTCCCACGCGCCGCTTTCGATCACCAGATTTGTCGGGGAGAGGCCGAGCGAGGCCGCGCTCGAACTCAAAAGGCGGCTGCCTGTAAAGATGCCGATGTATTCGCTGACCCCGCCGTCTATGTTGGTCGTGCAGCGAATGTCCGCGCCGAATGTCGTATCATTGCCGCCGCAGTAAATGAAAGCGCCGTTGCTTCGGCTTTCAAAGTCGATATGCTCAAAGCGCGTTTGTCCGCCGAGCGTAAGTATGCCCGAAAGCTCTATGGCCGCGCCGTTTTCTTCGCGGAAATCCACGCCGCCGTATACGCTTGTGACAACCAGACTGCCGTCCGAGGCCGGAAGCGTCGCGTCCTTGACCCGAATCGGCGCGCAGACGACGATTGTGCCGCCCCCGGCGCCGAGCGCGCGCGCGGCGCTGACGAGCGAGGGCATGGGGGTAAGCGAACTGAGTCCGTCGCCGCCCGCTTTGCCGCCGACAAAGATAACACCCTCGCCGGCGGGGATGTTGACCGGCTGCGAAGTATCTTCATTGACGCTGATGTCTCCGACAACGTCAAAGCCGGAGAGCTTGGACGCGAGCGCGTCGGGCACTTCGCAAGCCGCCGTGCCGCGCACGCGCGGCGCGCTCAGGCTTTGCAGCGCGGTGAAATTGCCGCCGGTGATTTCAAGCGTGTAGTTGCCGCCGATATAGGAGGCCATTTCGGACTGCACGGTAGAAACCGTGCTGCCGCGGAACTCGCCGCCCGTGATTTTGATGCGCACATCCCCGTCATAATACGCGGTATACCGGCCGCTGTTGTTGCCCGGCCGCGCGATGGCGTAGATCGGGCAGTTGAAGACGCCGCCGGTGATTTCAAGCGAGTAGTCGCCGTCCTGGGCGGCGTAGCCGCCGACCGAGATCATCGCGTCGGCCTGATTCGCCGCTTTTCCGGTAAAGGAACCGCCGCCGATGACGACGCGCACGTTTCCGGTCGCGCCCATCGCGCTTTCGTTTGAGGTGCGCTTGTTGGAACCGTTGACCATATACCAGATGCCGCTGTTTACCGTGATGGTGTAATCGTAATAGCTGACCGCCTCGGCCGTCATGGTATCGGAATTGACATACATGCCGCCGACAATGGTCATATACTCGCCCGAAGCGCGCGTGCAGACCACGCCGCCGCCGATTGTCAGCGAATTGCCCTTGCAGATCAGCTGATTGAAGTAAAAGCTGCTGCTGTCATGAATTTTGATATTTTGAAATTCGGTTTCGCCGCCGAGATAGGTATAGCCGCCGAGCGTCAGGACCGCGCTTTTGGTCTTTGTATAATCGACGCCCTCCCACAGGCTGGTCAGGGTGACTTTTCCGGTGCTGCGCGGCAGATTCAGCGCCGCGCCCTCCAGCGTCAGCGGACCGCAGACCACCACCGTACCGCCCGACTTTACGATGTCATAGGCCGAAGCCAGCGTCTTTTTTGCTGTTTCGGGGCTCAGACCGTCCGCCGTATTGCTGCCCGCGTCGCAGACAAAGACGACGGGATTTGCGCTTTCGGTGGCGGCTTCGCAGATACCCGACGTGATCGGCGCAAGACACAAAAGCAGCATGCAGAGTATTTGTTTCATCATTTTCCTCATGTATTGTTCTCCGGTATTATTTGTTTGCGGCGATCTGTTCAAACATCAGATTGATTTGCTCAATCCGTTTGGACGCCGCGGTATAGTGGGACGCGAAGGTGGACGCGAACGTATAGTTGCCCGGACGGAAGAGGTAAATCAGTTCCTTGTTGATGTTGTCCGGCTGCACATAGAAGCCGATGTCATAGCATCGGGATTCGGCGAGCAAAGACAGCATTTTTTCGCTTTCCTCGTCGCGGAAATACTGTCCGGTCAGCGTCGCTTCATAGTAGGCGGGCGTTACCGTCTCCCGGCCGTAGTAGCCGAGCGCTTCGAGTACCGCGGCGCTCATGTCCGGGTCCTCGCACACCGACGGAACGCAGACAAAGTTCATATGATAGGGAGAGGGCGTGGTATAATATCTGTCCTGATCCGCGCTGTATTTCGGGAAGGGCAGGATGCCGTAGTCGGTCTCTTTGTCGCGGTAGTTGGACAGAACCGAAAGGCGCGTCAAAAAGAAGAGCGCGCGGTCTTCGATGAACATGTCGTTTTCGCCGCCTGAGAAACGCTGGTAGTTTACCGCGTCGCCGCCGAAGCAGATGTCGGTATATTTAGTCAGCGCGTCGATCGCGGTCTCGTTGCCTTCGGTCAGCGACAGGGCAAGCCGGCCGTTCTCGTCTCTTGTGATGACCTTTTGCCCCGCGCTGTTGAGCACGCCGTAGACTGTGTCGTCCCAGGTCAGGATGCCGTAGCGGTCGGACATGTCGTATGTGCCGGAGTTGTCGATGTCCTCGGTCACGCCCTTGGCGAGGGTTGCCATCGCCTCATAGGTCCATTCTCCGCGCTCGACCAGTTCATAGGGGCTGTAGCCGAAGATGTCGTTTCGGTTGTAGTTTTTCCACATCTCCTTGTTGAACGCCACGCAGTACTGCATCATGTCGTCCCAGAACGTGATGTCGCCCGTGGTGAAGTACATCTGCCCCATCACCGTCAGTTCCTCGGTCGCGCGTGCGTCCCACCAGGGGTTTGAAATGTCGAGCTTGTCGAGGTCATACAGATTGTACAGGGCGTTTGTGTAGGCGAGCGGAACCACATCGTAGGCCGCGACAACCGCCGCGTCATAGTCGGTGTCGCCCGCCGTATAGCCGGCATACAGTTCGTTGTAGCCGTGGTTGCCGTATTTGAAGATCGTTTTCGTAATCAGGGAAACGCCCACGGCTTCCTCGACCTGCGCTTTCCGCTTTTCCACGGCGTTTGAGAGCGTTTCGCCGATCATTTCCGAGGTCTCAAAGTCGTTTACCGTGTCGGGGCCGTTGGCGGTCAGCAGAATGTGAAATTCCCGGCCGCCGAAGTCGACGCCCTCAAACGAAAGGGGCGCGCTTGTGGTTGTGGTTTCGGCAGATTCGGTATCCGAGGCGGAAGTCTGATCCGGCGTCTCCTTTTGGCCGCAGGAGGCGAGCGGCAGCAGCATCAGAAGCGCCGCCGCGCCCGCGAGCAATCTTTTGTTTGGCATGGTCTCATTTCTCCTTTTCAATTTTTTCGATTACGCTGAAATCGCCGTCGAGTTCGCGCTCGATTCGGTCGATGGTCGTCAGACGGAACGCGGCCGGCCAGGTGACGAACATGTCGTTTAGGTGTCCGCGCGCCTCGCAGCTTCTGCGGTAGCGCGTCCAGCGCGCCTGGAAGAACGCTTCGCTCTGCAGACCGGCCGGGCGCTTGTGTCCGTGCAGCGTTCTGCCGCCCGCGGGGGTAATGCACAGCATGCAGTTGCACCAAAGGGCGCGCGCGCGGTCGTTCCAGCGTTTGTCGCCCGTAAAGCGGGCAAGGCGCATGTAGTCGGGAATGACAATGGCGCCCCACGGGTCGATGGCCGGGTGCTGGGTGGAGACCGCCGTGCCGCCGCTCGTATAGTAGCCGAGGCGCTCAAAGTCACTGTCCGCGTCGTACAGCGCGTCGTAGTAGAATGTCCATGCGTGGAAGTAGTACGCGGCTTTTTCGGCGATCTCAAGATAGCGCGCATTGCCGCGGATCTCGTACAGATCGAGCGCCGAAACGATGAACGGATAGGCCGTTTCCTTGTCAAGGCATGCGCAGTCGATCGCGCCCGCGGTACAGACAAAATTGTCGATGTCCCGCGCGGCGTAGAGTTCCATCGCGCGCTCGGCGGCGTCAAGGTAGCGCGTCTTGCCGCTCGCCTTGTAGGTCTCGATCAGACCCATAATCATAAACGCGCCGATGGAGCCGCCGTCAGCCGCCTTGGTGCCGTTCAGGTTCCATTTCAGGCCGAAGCCGGTTTTCTCGTCGTAGTGATCGATAAAGAAGCTGCAAAGGCGCTCGGCAAATTCGAGATACCGCGCGCGGTCAATGCCGAGTTCGTACAGGAGCGTGTAGCTTTTGGACGCTTCGGCGGCCGCCCAGCCGTAGTTGCACACGTCGCTTGGGAGATACTGTTTGGAGATATGGCGCGAGTAGTTGATGGGGAACAGGCCGTTTTCTTCCTGCGCCTCCATCCAGGCGTCAAGGCAGGAAAGACCGATGTCCAGCATTTCGCGGTCGCCGCCGTTTGCGTATTCGTTGATAAACAGGCGCGCGCATTTAAAGCACTGACCCGACCAGCCCGCCTCGAATACAGGGTAGGGCATGTAGATTCCGTCGCTGTTCGGGTCGTTGCGCATGGCGTTGCAAAACATCTTTGCGCCCGCGTAGTCGCAGAGGAAGAATTTGCAGTGCTCGACTGACGCGTCGTGCGTCTCGCGCACGGTAAGCTCCGGTTCATGGCGGAACGGAAAGACCGTGTGGATACGGTCGAGCAGGGAGGCCGTACCGAAGTTTTTCCACTTCGGCGCGCCGATGTAAAGATAGAACTCGGTTTCAAAGCGCTCGCCCGGCAGGATCGTCAGATAGGTGTCGTAACGATCGCCCATCACGTCGTGGTCGATGTAGGAATAGGGCGCCTCGGTGACCGGATAGTAGATTCTGTGCCGCAGCGCGCCGTTTTCCTCCCGGATAAGGGCGCAGGAGGATACAAGGCTACTTGCATCTTTGTCGGAGGCAAAGAGCGCGCAGACAATGTTTTCGTTTTCGGTCAGGGTACAGGAGGGGATGCCGCAGCGGTCATAGGCGAAAACCCAGGGTTCGCCGTCCTTTGAGAGGCCGTGCGGCTCTTTTCCGCCGCTCTTTTCGTTTTCGTCGAACATGACGCAGGGGATGCAGGATTTATCCGGGATAAATTCGTCGCGGACCTCGGCGATCAGCTTGCCGACCCGCGCGCTGCGGCCGGTGTTTTCGACCGTGCGCCGGACGCGAAAGAGGCCGTCGCCGAGCGATTCGATTTGATCGTTGGCCGAGAGCGTGCCGCAGACAAAGCTGCCGTCCTCGGTCACGGTAAAGGGAAGTTCCCGGCCGTTTGCCTCAAATACGGGGGGCAAAAGCGCGGCTGATGCGCCGTTTGGATCGCTTGAAACATTTTTTTCGGAAAAGTAAATCATATTTCCTCCTTTATCGCCTCGGTCAGGCGCTCGTTGCAGGCTTTGATCGTTTGCTGCAAGGTGTCCTCGCAAAACTGCGGATTGAAATAGAATGTCTGGCGCAGCGCATAGCCCATACGGCGCCGCACGACAGGATTTTTTTCGGTGCAGCCGTACTCGGCGCATTGCTTTTCAAAATCGGTGTTGGACAGCATCGCACCCGCAAAAATTTCGCGGATCGGCGCGTAACATTCCCGGCGGATCACGTCAACAAGCAGCGTGTTGCGGTCAACCGGCTTGGTTTTCGGTTTGTCGCCTTTGAGCGTCGTCTTGCCGCTCAGGCGGATGTCGGCGCTGCTCGCGCCCACATAGACCGTGTATTCGCCGCCCGGCAGAATATAGCGCCGCTCGTCGGCGCTCCAGTAGGTGAGCGGCCGCTCGGCAAGCTCGATTTCCACGGTTTTTTCCTCGCCCGCGCGCAAAAACAGCTTTTTGAAGCCGCAGAGCGCCTTGACGGGCAGGGAGAGTGTGGGCGCGTTTTTGCCCGCATAGACCTGGGCGGTTTCAAAGCCGTCCCGGTCGCCGGTGTTTTTCACGGTAAAGCGCACGGTGGCGCCGGAGACAGAGAGGTCGCCGTAGGCAAAGGAAGCGTAGGACAGGCCGTGGCCGAACGGATAGCGAACCGCAAGGTTTCGCTTGTCATAGTACCGGTATCCGATGTAGATGTCTTCCGCGTAGCTGCACTCGTCCCCGTCGCCGGGGAAATTCAGGAAAGCGGGGGTGTCCGCAAGCGTCGCCGGGAAGGTTTCCGCTAATTTTCCGGATGGGTTCTGCTCGCCGAACACAAGCTCGGAGAGCGCCTCGGCGGCCGCGTCGCCGCAGAGATAGGTCAAAAGGAGCGCGCGTGCCGAATCGGCAAACGGAAGCTCAACCGGCGCGCCGCAGGTCAGAATCACCGCGCAGTCGGGCACGGCCGCCGACACCGCTTCAAAGAGTTTTATCTGTTCGTCGGGCAGATGCATGTGCTTTCGGTCGGCGCCCTCCGCCTCAAAGGATTCGGGCAGACCGAGGAAGAGCAGCGCGCGTCCGCAGCGCTTTGCCGCCTCCACAGCCGCCGCCACGCCGTCCTCAAAGGAAACATAGGTCACCGGCGCGCCGTTTTTTCCCTCGATCGCGGCAAGCGCGTCGTTTTTCGGACTGCCGACCACCTTGCTCGAACCGCTGCCCTGTATACGGATGGCTTTGGCCTCCCCGATAACGGCGAGGGGCGCGCCCTTGGCAAGCGGCAGCATCCCGTCGTTTTTCAGCAGCACCATGCATTCCCGCGCGCAGCACAGAGCGGCTTCATAGTTCTTTTCCGCGTTTCGCGGCGCGCCGGGCTTTTCTCTTTTGTATTTCAAAATGAAGTTTAAAATTCGGCGCACGGCGGTGTCCAGCACCTCTTCCGAAATGCGCGCCTCTTTGACGGCTTTGAGAATCTCCGCCTTTCCGTTGCCGAGGCTGTCCGGCATTTCGAGATCCAGCCCCGCAAAAAGGGAGGCGACGCGGTCGCTCACGGCTTCCCAGTCGCTGACCACGATGCCGTCATATCCCCACTCTCCGCGCAGAATATCGGTCAGCAGCCACTTAGCTTCTGCCGCGTGTGTGCCGTTGATGCGGTTGTAGGCTTCCATCACCGCGGCGGGCTTTGCTTCTTTGATGGCAAGCTCAAACGCGGGCAGGTAGATTTCGCGCAGCGCCCGCTCGCTCAGATTGGCGGAAACGGTGAAGCGCCGGGTCTCCTGATTGTTGCAGGCAAAATGCTTGACGCAGCTTCCCACGCCCCGCTTTTGCATCGTCTGTATGTAGGCCGAGGCCAGTTCCCCGGCAAGATACGGATCCTCCGAAAAATATTCAAAGTTTCGTCCGCAAAGCGGAGAGCGCTTCATATTGACGCCGGGGCCGAGCACGAGCGAAACGTCCTCGGCTTCCGCTTCGGCCGCGATCGTGTCGGCTGCCGCCGCGAGCACGTCCGGGTTCCAGGACGCGGCCAGCGCGGACGCGGTCGGAAAACAGGTGGCGGGCACGCGCACAGCCTGACCGTTTTCCTGCATCACCTTACGCAGACCGTGCGGTCCGTCGGTCATCATTACCGAATCAAGTCCGAGCCGCTCCACCGCTTTGGTATGCCAAAGTCCTTCGCCGCCGCAGAGCGCAGCTTTTTCCTCAAGCGTCATTTCGCAAAGCAGTTTTTCTATACGGCAGTCCAGGCTGTCGCTGTTTTTACAGGTGTTCATTTGATAACTCCTCAGAAACGTTTTTTCACTTTACATTATAAAGCAACTGTGTTATAATGCAAGACAACCGGACAACAAAAAGTAGCCAAAAATCATGATTTTTATTTTGGTTTGGCAGATTTGATAAAAAAGGCGGTGGTTTTTTGGGCATTGCATACGAAGACCGGGTCAACACCCTGATTCTCTGGCGGCGGAGCACGCTTGTTTTTCTTCCGCATTTTCATGACAGCGCCGAAATCGTCTGTATGCTCCGCGGAAGCGTGCACGCGGTGATCGACGGCAGGGAATACGAGCTTCATGCGGGGGATTTCAGCGTGGCGCTGCCGAATGTGATCCATTCTTATTATAAAGAGGAAAACGTGGACGCCTATCTGATGATCGTTCCGCGGCGTTATCTTTCGGCCTATGATTCGCTGATTCACACGCATTCGCCGTGCTCCGCCGCGTTCCATCAGACCGACGGGCGCCCCCTCACCGATCTGGTTGAAAAAATCATCGCCTGCAACAAAACGGCTCACCCCTACCGCAGGCAGATGCTGTACGGGTATTTTTCCGTATTTTTCGGAGAACTGTTCGCGCGCACCGGCATGGAGGAAAACAAGCGAACGCCGCCCGAAACCGAGCGGCGCATCATTGCGTATTGTCTGGAGCATTTCAGATCCGATCTCGGCCTTGATCTTTTGGCTGAGGAATTGAACATCAGCCGGAATCATATTTCCTATATCTTTTCCTCCAAACTGAAAATCAGCCTGCCGGATTTTCTCGGCTCGCTTCGGATTGCGGAGGCCAAGCGGCTGATCGAGGAGGGGCGCAGCATGACGGACGCCGCGCTGGAGGCCGGATTTTCGTCCATCCGCACGTTTAACCGGCGCTTTTTGGCCGAGACCGGCCAGACGCCGCGCGCCTACGCGCAAAATGTGCAGGGCGGGAACGGCTTATCCGGTACGCGGCCGGAAGATCAAAAGCTGCCCGGCCATCCGTGACGGATGCCGTGCAGCTTTACCGCCGAAAAACCAAGGTTTTCCGACGGTTACAAGCAGTCTTGACCGCAAAGCGGTCAAGACTGCTTGTTGTATAGAGAACGCAAAGTCAAGTTCAGTCCGCGAAAGTAAACTCAATATCTCCGGTCGAGGTTTTGGCGTACAGCGTTTTTTCACCGGTCCCGAAATTCTTCGGCAGATTGCTCTCCCCGGTCGAGGTTTGACTCTGAATGGTAAATTCCGCGCTTTTGTTTTTCAGGCCGCAATGGATGTCGCCGGTTGTCGCGGCAGCTTCTATCCTGCGTCCGACGGTGATTTGCGCGGCGGTGATTTCCCCGGTCGTGGTGTTCAAATTGATTTCGTCGGCGGAGGCGTCCTTGATGTGCAGTTCGCCCGTTGTAGCCGAAGCCTCCAGCTTTTGCGCGCATTCGACCGCTTCAAGCCGGATCTCCCCGGTGGAGGCGCGGAACGCCGCGCGCGCGGCGCGAACGTCTTTTGCGCGGACGGCGCCGGTTGAGACCTTGACCGATGCTTCGCCCGAAACGCTCAGCTGTTCCAAGTAAATCGTGCCGGTGGAGGCTTTGATTTGCAGATCGCCGGTCAGATCAAGGCCGCGAACCTCGATTTTTCCGGTGGAGCAGGAAAGCGTAAGCGAACCGGAGAAGTTTTCCGGGATCCCGATTTTCGCCGGGCGGAAGAGATTGCCCGAAAAGGAAATACCGATCAGATTCATTCTGCGGCCGGAGCGGCGAAAGGAGAGCGCGCCGTCCGTGCACTCGGCGAGGTAATACGGGTTTTCGGCATCGTCGTAGTAGCATAGGGTGATCTCGTCCCCCTGCGTCCGAAAGACCTGCAAATCGGTCACAGCGAGGTCGGTTTCGATCATATGGACGGCGCCGGGGTAGCTTTGGTTGACTTCGGTCAGCGCGGACGCGTCAAACCCGATGTCAAAAGCGGACAGGTCTCCGTCGGCAAGGAAGAAAGCGCCCGCGGTGACAAACAGGCCGCAGAGTAGCAAAATTGTGGCGATCAGAATGGATTTTACAGTAGACGACATTGTTTTTCACCTCACAGATTTCGTATAAAAAAGCGAACAAAATCGGGAAAAGGAGCGCGCGGTGCCGCGTGCGGCCAGCCGGGTCAGCACGCGCGCGCCGAGAAACGTGAATATGGAGAGCGCGGCGAGCGTGAGCGCGGCGCCGGTGTAGAACAGACCCGCCGCGGCGCCGTTTGTCACAAATCCGATGACGACAGCCGCGACGCAGGCGGCGCCGGACAGCGCAAACGCGGCGAACACGCACCAAAGCGAAGCCAAAACCGACCAGAGGATGATATACGCGGAAAGCAGCAGCAAAACGGCGGCCAGCAGCAGTGGGAACCAAAGCGGGAAGCCGAGAACCAAAAGCAGCGTGCGCATGGCGCCCGGAGCCTTTTTCATTTGTTTTTCATTCTTACCGGCGGTCTCTTCCGCTTTTGTGTCGACGGTCTGCGCGGCATCCGCGGCATCCGTGGTCTGCGCGCCGACATCCTTGCCGGCCTTTCCGCCGTCCCCGGTTGTCTGCGCCGCCTGCGCGTCCGCGCGCGCCGCGCGAAGCTGCTCCGCTGCGAGGAACGGACTGCCGAGCGCGCCGACGGCGCTTTCCTCATCCATGCCGTCCTCCATGCGCTCGTCGATCATTTCGGCGTAATATTCGACCGACGCCCGGCGTTCGCTTTCGTCCATGCCGTCAAGACAGGTTTCCAGGGCTTCCAAAAATTCAGTTTTTTTCATATTTTTCAAATTCCCCTTTGATGTATTCATAGGTCTGCGAGATCGTCTCCCAGTCGCGGAGAAATTCGCAAATGCGCGCGCGTCCCGCATCCGTGATGCGGTAGTATTTCCGCAGTCGTCCGTCATGCTCGATCGAATACGCCGTGAGCGCGCCCGCGCTCTCCAGCCGGCGCAGAATCGGGTAGAGCGTGGACTCGGTCATTTCGACGCGCCCGGACAGCTTTCGGATGATCTTGTATCCGTAGGAATCCTCTTCGAGGAGTACGGCGAGCACGCAGCTTTCCAGAAAACCGCGCTTCATCTGTACGTCCATTTTCGTTCCTTTCTTTGTGTGCTCTTCGGGAAAATACGCATTTCCCGAAAGAAATGACGGCTTTGCGCCTATTGCGTCTGTTTACGCTGTTGTTTGCGTGCGTTTACGCCTGTTCTGTTCGTATCCGTTTGCACCTGACCTTGCCTGCAAATGCCCCATAGCGGACTTTTTGCGCTGCTTGTCGGGTGCAACGCCGCCCGCGCATCCGGGGCGCGCTCACACAAACGCGCGTTTTCTGTTCGTCATTTCCCATATTCGATAATACTATACTACGCATAGTATTATGTGTCAATAGGTATTCGTAAAAAAATCCGCCCGCGGGCGGATTTTTTCAGTCGTTATTTTTCTGTTCAAACAGGACGCTGATGATCCCGGAAGCAAATCCGGAAAAGACAAAGATGATCCAGCCCGGATGCCAGAGGTTAAAGACGAATCCCATCACGAGATACGCCGTTACCGTGACCATCCAGAGGATCGAATGGATGGCGTCGGCGGTTTTATTCTGCGTTCCCGGGGTTTTGTCTTCATATTTGGAAAGGCGAATCGAAAAATTGATAATCAGCCCTACGCAGACGGCCAGTATACCCATAAAAGCGGCGACAGGCCAGGCCGGTTCGCCGCCGGTCAGCGTTTCATTGTGCGCATAGGCGAGACAGCAAAGGAGAATGCCGAGCAGGATCCCGACAACGGCGCCGGAAAGAACGGCGGCAAATCGCCGGGTATCGGCCTGTTTTTCTTCTTTTGTATAAAGGAGAACAAAATTTTGGTTTTCGGGGCGTTCCATAAAGCTTGTGTGCGTGATGCCGCTGTAAATATAGAGCGCGACGGCGGCGCTCAGCGAAAGGAAGAACGCGCAGAGTCCCGCGGGCTCGGCCTGCATATCTCCGGCGAGCAGAATCAGGGCGGAGACGCCGAGCAGGATCAGCGCGGTGGCAAGCGCGATACAAAAGGCGAATCGATGGATGAACGCCGTGATTTCCGCTTTGTCCCCGCGGCAGACCGGCGGCGGTTTCGGCGCGTTCTGCGTGTCGGAAGACTCCGTCGCCGGTAGGAAAGACTCGGACTTGCCGGCGGAACGGGCCGCGCCGTCTGCGGCGGATATACCGGACGTATCGGCCGTACCGGGTGAATCGGGCGCGGCGGCTTGCGCGCCGGTCTCGGCGCGGATCAGGTCATCCGCCGAACATCCGAAATAGTCGGCGATCGCGCGCAGATTTTCAATATTCGGAGAGGAAATATCCGCTTCCCAGGTGTAGATGGTTTGACGGGAAACGCCGAGCGCCGCGCCGAACTCCTCCTGGGAAAGTCCGCGCTGTTTGCGCCGCGCCGTAAGATTGGTGCCA
Source organism: uncultured Eubacteriales bacterium (assembly GCA_900546635.1). GTDB lineage: Bacteria > Bacillota > Clostridia > Oscillospirales > CAG-272 > UMGS902. The sequence goes on from URDS01000021.1 coordinate 26,620, forward strand.
AAGCTCATAAATCAGCCCCCTTGCTTTGTGGATGTATTTTCGTTGTGCGGCCGGAAAACATTTTTTCGGATTTTGCGCGCCTTTACGTTTTGGTACGCCGAGGCGTTTTCAAACAGAGAAAATGTTCAAACTAAAAATGATTGCGGCGGCGGCGCCTTATGCCGGTCGATTGCAGAGCTTTTCAAAAAAAGCCGGGCCGCCTTGGGAATTCCCGTGTTTATCATACACAATTCCGATGTAAAAGTCTACAAGGAAACGTTTAAAATGATGTAAAGAAGTCCTTACATCCGGGAAAAAACCGTCAAATGCGGTTTGCAGGCCGCTAAATGCAGGCATCGGTCTGCAATTGGTCTTTGGAATCTGAAAAAAACATCCGCTGTATGCGAATCCATACAGCGGATGAGAGATGGTTTCAAAGCCTTGCCTTTCGGACAACTTGTTACAGTGCGCGAACGATGCGCTCGGTATCCGAAGCGATAACCAGTTCCTCGTTGGTGGGGATCATATAGACCTTTACGCGGGATTCCGGTTTGGTCAGGCGCGAAGTTTTCAGCGGGCGGGGGAGGTTTTTGTTCGTCTGCGTGTCGAAGTCGATCCCCAGCCAGCCGAGGTCGCAGCATACCCGCTCGCGGAGCAGAGCGTCGTTTTCGCCGATGCCCGCGGTGAAGACAACTGCGTCAAGGCCGCCCATGGCCGCCGCGTATGCGCCTATGTATTTTTTGATCTGATAGACCAGAATGTCGAGCGCGAGCCTCGCGTGGTCGTTGCCCTCACTTGCCGCGCCCGAAACGTCGCGGCAGTCGGAGGATACGCCGGACACGCCGAGAAATCCGCATTTTTTGTTCATAAATTCGTTCATTTCATCTGGGGTCATACCGGTTTTGTTCATGATATAGGGAACGATAGCGGGGTCGATGTCTCCGCAGCGGGTGCCCATTTCCACACCGGCAAGGGGGGTGAAGCCCATCGAGGTGTCCAGAACGCGGCCGTCTTTCACAGCCGAGATCGAGGAACCGTTGCCGAGATGGCAGGTGACGATACGGGTTCCCTCGGCCTTGCCGCCGAGCAGTTTCACGCATTCGCCTGCCACGTAGCGGTGGGAGGTTCCGTGCGCGCCGTAGCGGCGGATCGCGTATTTTTCGTACATTTCGTACGGGATCGGATACATGTACACGTAGTCGGGCATGGAGGCGGTATGGAACGCGGTGTCAAATACTAAGACTTGGGGGGTATCGGGCATAGCGGCAAGGCAGCCCTGAATGCCCATGATGTGCGCGCCCGTGTGCAGGGGCGCAAGGTCGCGGCAGAGTTCAAGTTTTTGCAGTACTTCGTCGGTCAGCAAAACCGATTCGGAGAAGTACGCGCCGCCGTGTACGATCCGGTGGCCGACCGCTTCGATTTCATCCATGCTTTTGACGCTGCCGTATTCCGCGCCGGTGAGAATGTCAATGACGATTTTGGTTGCCGTTGTATGATCCGGCATCGCGATGTCCTGCTCATACGAAACGCCGCTTTCCAGATTTTTGTGGCTGATGCGGCCGTCAATGCCGATTCGCTCGCAAAGTCCTTTTGCGCGCACGATTCCGGCGTCGGTGTCAAACAGCTGATATTTCAGCGAACTGGATCCGGCGTTTACAACGAGTACGTTCATTTTCTGTATAACCTCCGAAAAAATAACTTAACTTCTTAATTATACACTGATTTTCTTCCAATTTCAATAAAAAACAGCAAATATTTGAATATCTGTTGCAGACCGTCGGAAAACCTTGGTTTTCCGACGATGGGGGTGTGTTCGCTCGCGCTGTCGCGCCGCCATTGGCGGCACTCGCGTATTGGAGCCCCCCTTCGGGGGCGTGTTTACGCCCGTAAGGGGTCTATAAGGCCGCGCCGCAATACGCGCCCATCGCAAAAAACGTTTTTCGGCAAAAAAGCGGGCATACGCCGTCTCTGTCCGATTCGGCAGCATACCGCGGACGCGAAACCCTGAAAATATAAATCCCCGCGAAAACCGGATTTTTCACTCGGTTTCCACGGGGATTTTCAGCGGATTACTCGGCCGGGGTGTTGATATGTACGTCGAGTTGATTGAACGGAATTTCGATGCCGACTTTGTCAAACGCTTTTTTCATGCTTTCGTTCAAATCAAAGTAAACCGTCCAGTAATCGCTCGAATTACACCAGACGCGCACGGCAAACGCAAGTGCGCTTGCGTCCTGACGCACCAGACGAATCAAGGGTGCCGGTTCTTCCAGTACAAGCGTGTTGGACGTGACAACGGCGCGCATGACGCGCAGGGCTTTGTCGATGTCGGTGGAATAAGCGGTGGTAAATTCCAAATCCACGCGGCGGAATTTCTCGGTGCTGTAATTGACGACAGTCGCGTTGGAAAGCGCACCGTTCGGAATGGTGATGCACTTGTTGTCCGGGGTCGTGATCGTCGTGTAAAAAATACCGATTTCCCGAACGGTGCCGCTGTCCGTGTGGTTGTCGATAAAGTCGCCGATTTTGAACGGCTTAAAGAAAAGGATCATCACGCCGCCGGCAAAGTTGGAGAGACTGCCCTGAAGCGCAAGACCGATTGCAAGTCCCGCAGAGCCGAGCACAGCGGAAAGTGCGGTCCCGTCGATGCCGAGAATGGTGGCCGCAATGATAACAGCCAGTATTTTTAAACCGATGCTGATCGTCGAATTGAGAAAGCTCTTCACGCTGTCATCCAGTTTTGAATAACCGTGCGCACGATTGATTGCGCGGACGAGGACGCCGGAAAGCTTGAAGCTGATAATGACAAACAGGATTGCGCAAATCGCGCCGAACAGAAGATTGATTCCGCTGGTGGCTAAAAATGTTTTGATTTCGTTTAAAAATTCCATATTCTACTACCCCCGTGCCGTCAGAAACAGACAAAATTTTCATCAAATAATTATATAGGAAACCGGGAGAAAAGTCAACTGTCAGAAAAGATTTTAAAAATTTACTTGACAGCCGGAATCGGTTATGCTATCATAGTAAAGCGCAGATTTGCGGGTGTAGTTCAATGGTAGAATCCCAGCCTTCCAAGCTGGTCGTGCGGGTTCGATTCCCGTCACCCGCTCCAATTGCGAAAAGAGCCGCTTAGATTTTTACCGTCCATGCGGGAATCGAAGGGCGGGGAGTGAATGACTGCCGATGGCAGTCAGAGCCCGCCGCAGCTCCGTTCGCAAACGGGCGATTCCCGTCACCCGCTCCAATGGTTGCCGCGTCGCGGCAGCATAGAATAGGGGTATAGCTCAGTTGGTAGAGCAGCGGTCTCCAAAACCGCGTGTCCAGAGTTCGAGCCTTTGTGCCCCTGCCAAATAAAAAAGTCCGTAAAACCTTTATTTTAAAGGGATTTCGGACTTTTTTATTTTATATTTTCATATAAAGTGTAGTCAAAACTCAGTCAAAAAGGGTCAAAACACAGACGCAAAAGGCAGGCGTTCGCCTGCTTTCAGCTTATCGATCAAGATAAGAATTACAAATACAATACGTTTACAAGGCGGACAAGCGCCGCCTTGTAAACACCTTGCGGG
>URDS01000022.1 GCA_900546635.1 uncultured Eubacteriales bacterium
TCAGAAAATGGCCCAGTTCGTGGATGAAGATCAGAAAGCCAAAAATGAGGATTGCAAAGAGAATATACATGAAATCACCTTTATTTCAAAAACCGCTCCCGGGTATGGATGCGGGCGAGGCGGATGCGCTTTTTGAGGACATGGCCAGTTTTGCCAGCTATGCGTTTAATAAAAGTCATGCCGTTTCGTATGCGGTGCTGACCTATCAGACCGCTTTTTTGAAAGCGCATTATATGAGCGCGTATATGGCGGCGCTCTTAACCAGCGTGCTCGGTGATTTCGGAAAAACGGCGGAATATATCGCCGAATGCGCGAAAGCGAAAATCAAGGTGCTTCCGCCGGACATTAATGAAAGCATTACCGTGTTCGGCGCGCGGGAAAATCATATCCGCTTCGGTTTGCTGGCGCTCAAAGGGGTCGGTCGGCAGTTTGTCGATCAGATTATCGCGGAGCGCACGGCGCGCGGTAAGTTTGTATCGTTTGAGGATTTCATTACCCGGATGGGGTCTTCCGATTTAAATAAGCGGCAGGTGGAAGCGTTGATTAAAAGCGGCGCGTTTGACGGTCTCGGCGTTTATCGGAGTCAATTGTTGGCTTCGTATGAAAAAATTATAGAAAATGCGCAGATGAAGAATCGGTTTGAAATCGAGGGGCAGTTTGATATTTTTTCAATGGCGGACAGCGGCGCGGCCGCACCGGTAAAATTTGATTATCCGGATATACCGGAATTTACGCTGAAAGAAAAGCTGATGCTGGAAAAGGAAAGCTCCGGCATGTATTTTTCGGGACATTTGCTCAACGATTACGCGCATCACATTGAAAGTCTGCGCACCGATCGAATCGCGGATATTCTTTCCGCTTTTGAAGAAGAGACTTCCGAGGAATACCGGGACAAGCAATCGGTTTGCGTGGCGGCGATGGTGTCGAAAAAATCCGTAAAGTCCACAAGAAACGGGACAAACATGGCGTTCGTTACGCTGGAGGATAAAACCGGCGAAATCGAGGCCGTGGTATTTTCCAAACAATATTTGCAGTTTGCGGATTTGCTGCTTTTGGAAACGCCTGTAGTCGTTTACGGAACCATCTCGGCACGGGATGAAGAAAAACCCAAGCTGATATTAAATACAGCGCAGCGACTGATTTCCAATGAGAATTTTCTTGCCGCCGAAAAAAGCCTTTACCTGCGCGTATCCTCTGTCGATACGCCCGAAGCGGCGCAGGCCGTGGCGCTGCTTCGTCAAAACAGCGGTGATACGCCGGTTCTGTTTTACGAAATGAAAGCTAAGCGATACGTTAAAGCATCGGGGATTCGCGCGCATGTGACGGAAGCGCTTTTGAACCAACTGGCCGGTCTTGTTGGCCGGCAGAATGTTGTGTTTCAATAAAACGTGTCAGCTTGTAAAGTCCGTGATAATATCGGAAAGTTCCGAAAATGCGAAAATATCGATTCCTTTTTTCAAAGCGATCCGATCCGCAGTCGGCAGCGTGGAGACATAGACATCCACAATGTCGATCAAAATTTCGCTTTTTGCATCGTATATCCCGATTTTGCCGCCGCATTCGTAAAGACGGTAGATTGCGTCGGTGGCGATCATCGGTGCGGAAGCATGCGTGATTTTGCTTTGGCTTGTTATATTTTCAAGCTGTGTTCGGATATCCCGGATTGCGCAGTGTGTCAGAATCGCGTATATACCGGCGATGATTCCGATCAGGGCGAGGGAAGAAATTACAGTCCAGGTGATTAAATTTTTCTTATCTGGTAATTTTATTTTCATAAGCATATTCCTTACTTGTACGTTCGGTTGCAATTATTATTTGCAGCCTTTGGCAATCTGATTCGGTTTTAGTTGCATTCCGATGATAAAAAAGAGGTTTGTTGTGAAAAAAAAGGCAAATACGTCAACCCAGTTAAAGATTGGCAATTTCAAAAAAGAAAAGACGTCTACCAGGCGCACTCTGTCCAAAGTGGGAAAAGTGTTCGGGTATATTTTCAGCGCGCTGTTAACGGTTATTCTCGTCTGTTTTATTACCGGCATTATTGTCGGCTGTGTATTTTCGATCTATGTGCGAAATTATATTGATCCGACGATAGATGAAACGCTTTTGATTACCGGCGCCGGTGAACAGACTACAAAAATCTATTATTATGATTTCACCGACCGTACCAACCGGGTGGGAACCGCTGTCGAGATGGAAGAAGCGCGAATTTACGGTACGGAGAACAGTCTTTGGGCTTCGTACGATGAAATTCCGTATTATTTGCGGGAAGCATTTATCTCGATTGAGGATAAACGCTTTTGGAAACACAAGGGCGTAGACTGGATTCGTACCGGCGGTGCGTTTTTGGATTTCTTTTTCGGTGAATCCTCATACGGCGGCTCGACGATCACGCAGCAGCTGATAAAAAATCTGACCGGAAACGATGAGGCTACGATTCAGAGAAAAGTGCAGGAGATTTTGTGCGCGCTGAACCTGGAAAAGAGTAAAAGCAAGGATGAGATATTGGAACTGTATTTAAATATTGTCCCGCTGTCTCAAAGCTGTAAAGGCGTACGCGCGGCGGCGGAAACGTATTTCGGCAAGGAGCTTAGCGAATTGACCCTCGCAGAGTGTGCCGCGCTGGCTTCGATCACGAAGTATCCGACAAAATATGATCCGATTCAGAACCCGGAAAACAATAAAAAGCGCCGAATCGATGTACTCTGGGAAATGTATGAGCAGGGAAAGATTTCGGAGGCGGAGTATGAGGCTGCGGCGGCGGAAGAGCTTGTGCTTCGCGACACGAATGTGGATGAGGAAGAGGAGTACAGCGATTCCGACAATGTAAATTCATGGTATATTGATACCGTGATTTGCGATGTGCGCGATGATTTGATGGAAAAATATAATATCACCAAGGAAATCGCGAGCAATTTAATCACTTCCGGCGGCCTCAGCATCTATACGCTGATGGATCCGGAGGTGCAGCGCGTCATGGAGGAAGTTTATCTGAATGATGAAAATTTCCCCGCAAATACCGGTGGGATTCCAGCGGAATCGGCTATGGCGGTGATTGATCCGTATACCGGCGATTTGCTTGGCGTTATCGGTTCGAGGGGAGAAAAGCGCGGCAATTTGATATTGAATTATGCCACGCAGACAAAGCGCGCGCCGGGTTCGTCGCTCAAACCGCTCTCGGTTTACGCACCGGCGCTTGAAGAAGGAATTATCACGTACGGCAGTGTATATGATGATACGCCGCTTTGGTTCAACGGCACCGAACCGTATCCGCATAACCTGCCGGATGTATATAAAGGTTTGACGACGATCAACAGTGCGGTGGAGCGTTCGGTCAATACAGTTGCCATGAAAGTTCTTGAGGATTTGACCATCGACGTTTCGTTTGATTATTTGGTGAACCGACTCGGCTTTGATTATCTGGTGGATTATGCGGAGGACAGCAGCGGACGGGGGTATACCGACAAGGGACTTGCCGCACTTGCGCTCGGACAGCTTAATTACGGCGTCACGGTTCGGGATCTGGCGGCAGCGTACACTGCGTTTACCACGAACGGTGTATTTTACGACAGTCATTCGTATCTTTACGTTTATGACAGCACCGGAAATCTGCTGCTTTCCAATGACAATGCCGGCGAAATTGTTTTCAGCGAGCAGACCGCGTATATTATGACGAAAATGCTGCAAAATGTCATGAATAACGGTACAGGCCGCAGCGTCACGCTTCGGAATTCGGTAGATGTGGCCGGTAAAACCGGTACGGCGGGCAATGACTATGACCGTTGGTTTGTGGGCTATACGCCGTATTATATCGGTGCGGTTTGGTATGGCTATTCGTATCCGAAATCGCTCAGCAATCTTGCACAAAATCCGTCAAACACGATTTTTGATCTTGTCATGACCGAATTGCATAAAGATATTTTGGAGGAGGCTAAAAACGGAGGCGCTCCGCTGAAATCCTTTGATGACAATCGCCCGTCGGATGTCATTATGGCAACTTACTGCAAAGATTCGGGCAAACTTCTGACCGATGCCTGCCGGCTGGATCCGCGCGGTAGCCGTGCGGAAACAGGATATTTTACGGTATCGAGTGTACCGCAGGGGTATTGCGATACGCATGTGATTGTAAATTACGATGCTTCTACAAATGCATACGCGCATGAATATACGCTCCCCGAAAACAAATATCAGGTTTCGCTTATCCGTGAGAATACACGGGCTTTCTCGGCGCAGATTTATGTTGAGGATGCGCAGTATGTCTATCGGAATTTGCCGTCCGGAGTGCGTCCGGGCGGGTATTGGGGCGTGCCGTATTTCATCAATACGATTCCGGAAGGCACCTACGTCGGTATGACGAATTTAAAGGGCGGCCGGCAGTTTAATTCTTTCAGTTATGAGAATTATGATTTTTCAAAATTTGATGCGCCGGTGACCACATCCGACAGCGGCGCCGAAGAATCGGGTGTTTCTCCGCCCGAAACGCTTCCGCCTGAGGAAACGGACGATACGGCTTATGAAGATGAACCGTAAAGCTGATTTTTCCGTGTGTGAAAATAATAAAGAATAATTGCATATTTTATTGACAACGATTGCATATTTAAGTATAATAAGTATGGAATCTTAAAGAAAGGAAGCATGGTCATGAAATCTTTTTATATTAAGCTTTTAACGATTGAAGATATTCGCAAATTTGTGGATATTGTCACCAGACAGGACTTTGATATCGATCTTTCTTCGGGGCGGTATGTTGTGGATGCAAAGTCGATCATGGGTATTTTCAGCTTGGATCTTATGAATAAGATTTTGCTTACGGCCCATTCCGACAATACTGAAAAACTGGAAGAGGAACTTGCAAAATTCATTGTTGAATGATTTGCATGTCTTTTGTCAGGGCGGGTTGACCCTACGCAAAAATCATATAAATGTTTGGGCACCCTTTTATCTGAGGGTGCCCTTATACTTTTAAGGAGTCGTTATGATGTCGGAAAAAGAAAAGTATATTTCTCCGTTTGGCACCAGATACGCCAGTCGCGAAATGCAGTATCTTTTTTCTGAGGAGAAAAAGTTTCGTACCTGGCGAAAGCTTTGGATCGCGCTTGCGCGCGCCGAGCAAATGCTTGGGCTGGAAATTACCGATGCGCAGATTTCGGAAATGACTGCAAATGCGGAAAATATCAATTACGAAGTGGCCGAAGCGCGCGAAGCGGAAGTGCGCCATGACGTGATGTCGCATGTGTATGCTTACGGGAAGCAGTGCCCGGCGGCCGAGCCGATTATACATCTCGGTGCAACGTCCTGCTATGTGGGGGATAACACCGATTTAATCATTATGCGGGAAGCTTCCGAATTGATTTTAAAGAAAGCGGCTCAGGTGCTGAAAAATCTGTGTGATTTTGCCGATCGGTATAAATCCATGCCGTGTCTGGCGTATACGCATCTGCAGCCGGCACAGTTGACGACGGTCGGGAAGCGCGCGACGCTTTGGGCAAATGAACTTGCTATGGATATGACCGAGCTTGAGCATCAAATTGAAAAGCTTCGATTGCTTGGTTCCAAGGGAACGACCGGTACGCAGGCCAGTTTTATGGAACTGTTTGACGGCGATGAGGAAAAGGTAAAACGGCTGGATCGGTTAATTGCCGAGCAAATGGGCTTTGAGGGCTGTGTTGCGGTTTCCGGACAAACGTATTCCAGAAAAGTAGATGCATATTTTCTCGCGGTGCTTTCGGGTTTTGCGCAGAGTGCATGTAAATTTGCCAATGATTTGCGAATCCTTCAGTCTTTTGAAGAAATGGAGGAACCGTTTGAACAAAATCAGATCGGTTCTTCGGCGATGCCTTATAAGCGCAATCCCATGCGCTGTGAGCGTATATGCGCGCTTGCAAGATATGTGATCGCCGATTCGGTCAATCCGGCGTATACCGCGTCTGTTCAGTGGTTTGAGCGTACGCTTGACGACAGCGCGAATAAACGTATCAGTGTGGCTGAGGCTTTTTTGGCTGTGGATTCGATTTTAAATATTTATATCAATGTGACGGGCGGCCTTGTCGTATATGATAAAGTGATCGGCCGGCGTGTGATGGAAAAGCTGCCTTTTATGGCGACTGAAAATATCATGATGAAATCGGTGAAAAACGGGGGCAACCGCCAGGAACTGCACGAGCGTTTGCGCGTACATTCTCATGCGGCTGCGGCGAAGGTTAAGCTTGAGGGCGGTACTAACGATTTGATTGAGCGAATCGAAAGGGATCCGGCGTTTCCGATTACCCGAACAGAGATAGAGGCGGAGCTTTCGCCTGCGCGCTATATCGGACGCTGCCCGTCTCAGGTGACGGAATTTATCAAAGAGGTCGCAACTCCTTTGATTGAAAAATATTGCACGGAAGAAATTGCGGCCGAACTCAGAGTATGACGGAGGAATGAACATGAGAGAACAACAGAGCAAGCTTACGGCCATTGTCGGCATTAATTGGGGCGATGAGGGAAAGGGCAGAATGGTCGATCTGCTTTCCGAAACGTATGATGTGATTATTCGCTATCAGGGCGGTAACAATGCCGGACATACAGTGGTCAACGATAAGGGCAAATTCATATTGAATCTGCTTCCCTCCGGCATTCTCCGCTCAACGACTGTCAATGTAATGGGCAACGGTATGGTCATTGATCTGGAGCATTTGGTCAAGGAGATCAAAAGTCTGACCGATAAAGGAATCCAAATCACGCCGGAGCATCTTAAAATCAGTGAAAAAGCCGTCATCTGTATGCCGTATCACAAGTTGCTTGACTGTCTTGAGGAAGATCGGCTCGGCGATGCAAAGTTCGGTTCAACACGCCGCGGAATCGGTCCCGTGTATGGCGATAAATACATGAAAAAAGTTCTGCGTATGGGCGACTTGTTTGAGTCTGAGGCCTATCTGAAAGAGCGGCTTTCCGGAATACTGGAATGGCGCAATTTGATGATCCATAACGGATATGGGGCTGAAACCGTTCGTGCGGAGGATATGTATGCGTGGCTGCGCGAATACGGCGATGCGCTGAAACCCTATATATGCGACGTTACCGCGTATCTGACGGAAGCGATAAAAGACGGTAAAAAAATCATGTTTGAAGCGCAGCTTGGCGCACTGCGCGATATTGATTTCGGTATTTTTCCGTATACGTCCTCGTCTTCGACAATCGCGGCTTACGCACCGGTCGGCGCGGGCATTCCTTTTGCCAAGCTTGACGGTACAATCGGTGTTATTAAAGCGTATTCCAGTTGCGTCGGAGAGGGACCTTTTACCTGCGAAATGTTTGGAGAAGAGGCGGACACGCTTCGCGAGGCAGGCGGTGAATACGGCGCTGCAACCGGCAGACCGCGCCGTGTCGGCGGATTTGACGTTCCGGCTTCCAAATACGGATGCCTTATGCAGGGCGCTACAGAGCTTGCGCTGACCAAACTCGACGTGCTTTCTTACTTTGAAAAAATTCCCGTTTGCGTCGGATATGAGGTCGATGGAAAAGTTTATACTGATTTTATGACCGGGGATAAGCTGAATCGGGCAAAGCCCGTATATACGTATGTTGACGGCTTTCACTGCGATATTTCCGGCTGCCGCAAGGTTTCGGATCTGCCGAAAGCGGCTTATGAATACATTAAATATATTGAAAAAGCAGTCGGTGTTCCGGTTACGTATGTGTCCGTAGGGGCAGATCGTGACGCATGTATCAAAATGTACGAATAGGCCGGAGCCGTTTGCAGGGAGAAGCCATGCGATACAAGTTTTTGCTGTTTGATTTGGATAATACGCTTTTGGATTTTGACGCGGGTGAAAAACAGGCGTTGAACAAGCTGTTTTCTGCGCATGGCATACCGGTAACCGAGTCGCTTTTAAAGGAATATCATAACGTCAACCGAGTATTGTGGCAGGCGTATGAGCGCGGGACGTGTGCGTTGAATCAGGTATTGAATACGCGCTTTTCTACCACGATGCGCACATTCGGAAAAGAGGTTCCCGGAGATGTTTGGGAACGGGAATATCGCGCGTATCTCGGTGAGATGCATGTGTTGATTCCCGGGGCGAAAGAAATATGCGAACACCTGTCGCATACGCATCAAATGTATATTATTACAAACGGGATTCGCGAGACGCAGGTTCGGCGGCTGCAGGATGCGGGATTGATTGCCTATTTTCAGTGCATATTTAATTCGGAAAGCATCGGCGTCCAGAAGCCGCATTTGCCTTTTTTCTCGTATGTTATGACGCATATAGAGAAATTTGACAAGACAAAAGCACTTGTGATCGGAGATTCGCAGACCTCGGACATTGCCGGAGGGCAAGGCGCCGGTCTTGATACCTGCTGGTTCAATAAGCACGGAATTTCAGACACTTCGGCCATTACGGCTGATTATAAGATTGATTGTTTGCAGGAACTTTTGAAAATCGTATAAGGATCGGCATGGGAATTTTCATGCCGCTGGTCGTCGGAAAAGGATTCTCCGACGCCGGGACGTATTTTCGTATTTGCGCTCTTTTGGGCGCGCAGACCTGCAAAAAAGTCCGGCTGAAACCGGACTTTTTTGCAGAATGTTGATCGGCGCGAGTCGTTTTTGCTTTTTGGGAAATGTTTACTGCGCCTGAAATTTTTGTTTTACCGTATTAATTTTGGTTTGCTCTACCTGCTTTGTGGGGTACCATCCCTTAGCGGCCATTTTATCATACAGCGTATCCTGCATGCTCAGGGATTCGTTCAAAGCGTTGTTAAACGCCTGATGCACATTAGCAGTCGGCGATTCGATTGTACCGTGCATGTACAGATCACATACGCCTTTTTCGAGTAGCAGCATGTTTTCCATTAAGTTTTTGTCGTCCATTTTCTCACCTCATTAAAGTAATCCGTAAAAGCTTTGAAAGATCTGTTGGTGTTTCTTTGCCAATTGTTCCACGCAGCTTTTGAGTTCGGCATCCTGAATCTGATTGGCAGTTTCTTTGCACTGTGTCTGAAAATATTGTTCGTGTCCCAATGCGTCTTCGATATACAGCAGTTCTTTTTCGGTCATTTCAATCACCTCCGGGCATAGTGTGGCAAAAATAAAGGAAAAATATGCATTTTAAAAATATTTTGCTTGCTTTTTTACGCGTTTTTTTAAAATGATACAAACTTGAGAACACAGGCGGAGATTTGTTGTTTACAGATGCAATTGCGCGGAATTTTAGATTTTGAAAACCGATCAATTCGGAGGTTGATATGAAGATTTGCTGTTTTGGCTCCCTGAACATCGATTGGGTTTATACGGTGGAACATCAGGTTCGCGCAGGCGAAACGCTGGCTGCATCTGCTCTTGCGCGGTTTCCCGGCGGAAAGGGATTGAATCAGGCTGTTGCGCTTGCGCGGGCGGGAGGGGCGGTCTATCATGCGGGTAAAATCGGGCATGACGGACAGTTCCTCGCCGAATATTTGAAACAAAACGGCGTCAATACAGAGTTTATAGAAACGATTTCGGCGCCATCCGGCCATGCGATCATTCAACTGGATGCATCCGGACAAAACGGTATTTTGGTATACGGCGGCGCCAATCATACGATGGATACGGCGTTTTTTGAGCGCGTTTTGTCTTTTTTCGATGCGGGCGATATTCTGCTGTTGCAGAATGAAATCAATCTGCTTGGAAAATTAATTTGCCTTGCGCATGCGCGCGGGCTGCGGATCGCGCTGAATCCCTCGCCGATAACAGCGGATGTCTGCGCGCTGCCGCTGGAATATATCGATTTTTTCTTTTTGAATGAAATCGAGGGCGCGGCGCTTTCCGGTGAAGTGCGTCCGGAACGGATTGTAAGCGCTCTGCATACACGGTATCCGAGCGGCGAAGTCATATTGACGCTTGGCAAGGAAGGTGCGCTTTGCAGCTTTGAAGATCGCTTGATTCGCCAGGCTGCTTTTCCGGTTCGCGCTGTGGATACGACCGCGGCGGGCGACACATTTACCGGATTTTATCTTGCGGCACGGGCGACGGACATGGACATTACCGATGCACTGCGGCGCGCCGCTGCGGCTGCTGCGATCGCCGTTACGCGCAAAGGCGCATCGGTTTCAATTCCGTCAATGCAGGAAGTAGAGGAGATGATAGAGCATGTTGACCAATGAACAGCGTGTAAAAAATTTGCGCGTACCGGTCGGCGCGGTAGATTTGGTGCTGGATACGGATGCTTATAATGAAATTGACGATCAGTTCGCGATTGCGTATATGCTTTCGTACGCGGATCGGCTGCGGGTGCAGGGGATCTATGCGGCGCCTTTTAAAAACAGACGCGCGGAAACGCCGGCCATCGGTATGGAGAAAAGTTATGATGAGATTCAAAAGCTTTTGCGTTTGGCCGATCGGGAAGATTTATGCGAGTTTACTTTTCGGGGTGCGCAGCGGTATTTGCCCGATGAGAAGACGCCGGTTTTGTCTGATGCGGTGCGGCATTTGACCATGCTCGCGCGTCGGTATTCGCCGGAGCGGCCTTTGTATGTGGTTGCAATCGGCGCAGTGACAAATATTGCGTCTGCGTTGCTGTACGCTCCCGAAATCGCCGACAATATTGTGGTTGTTTGGTTGGGTGGAAATGCCTACGATTTTAAAAGTGCGCATGAATTTAATATGATTCAGGACATTGCAGCGGCGCGCGTTGTATTTTGCAGCGGCGCGCCGGTTGTTCAATTGCCTTGTATGGGCGTTGTCAGCGCTTTTACCACAACGCGCTATGAGCTTGAACATTGGCTGATGGGGAAAAATAAACTGGCGGATTATCTTGTGTCCGCTACCATTTCCGAGGCAGAACGTTATGCGGCGGGATTGGCGTGGTCGCGGGTGATTTGGGACGTGACGGCAATCGCTTGGCTTTTGAACGACGGTATGCGCTTTATGTCTTATCGAAATGATTATCCCGGTATTCCCGAATATGACGGACATATTTCCGAAGAACGCGGGGAATATCCGATTTGTTATGTAAATCAGATTTTTCGAGATGCGTTGTTTACGGACTTGTTTAAAAAATTAACTAAAATGTGAACAATTTGTAAATGTTTTGGCCTGTATATTGAATTTGCACGGGAAACGTAATACAATGATACAAGCAAAATAACTGTATTCGATAGAGGTGCGAAAAATATCAGTAGCATGGTTTCGGCACTCATTTGCTTTGAACTGTGCGAAAGGATTTTTTGCCGAAACAAAATACAGAGTGAGATGTATTTTGTTGGGCGCACGGAAAATATTCGTGTGACTGTCACATGATTTCATGTGGAGAGCTGTCGGTGCGCTTAACGATTGTGATGAAAGCGGCCGGTACCTATCGTATCGGTCGTTTTTTGCAGGTATTTTTATTTTTTGCTGGAGGGCATTATGAGAAAGTTTATATCGGCAATTTTAGCGGTTATGATGCTTGCGGCGCTTGTTTCCTGTTCGTCTGACAAGAAAGGCGTTCTGCGTGTAGGTATGGAGTGTACATATGCACCCTATAACTGGTCGCAGAGCACGGATGCAAACGGCGCGGTGAAGATTCAGGAAAGTCCGGATTATGCATACGGTTATGATGTTATGATTGCAAAATATGTGGCGGATAAGATCGGTTATGATCTTGAAATTTACAAAATGGACTGGGATTCGCTTCCGCTTTCCGTCCAGTCCGGTACGATTGACTGCGCAATCGCGGGTCAGTCGATCACCGAAAAGCGTATGGCTACGGTAGATTTCACAACGCCTTACTACTATGCGTCGATCGTTGTTCTGACGACGAAAGACGGCCCGTATGCCAATGCGAAAGGCGTATCGGATCTTGCCGGCGCAACGGCGACTTCTCAGATCAACACCGTTTGGTATGATACCTGTCTCCCGCAGATTTCCAATGTGAATAAGCTGGCGGCAATGAGCACGGCGCCCGAAATGGTGGTTGCGCTGAATTCCGGTGCGGCGCAGATTGTCGTTACCGACAAACCGACCGCGATGGCAGCGGTCTCTGCGTATCCGGATAAACTGGTTATGCTGGACTTTACGGGGTCGGACGACAATTTTGAGGTATCCGAGGAAGAGATCAATATCGGTATCTCGGTGCAGAAGGGCAATAAGGAGCTTTTGGACAAAATCAACGCCGTGCTGGCTGAGCTTACGGTTGAGGATTTTGACCGAATGATGAATGAAGCGATCAGCGTTCAGCCGTTGTCCTGATTTTAAAATTAAGGAAGAATTTTCATGACTTTCATTAATGAATTCATACAGGGGTGGGCGGACTTTTTGTCCGCCTCTCTTGGCGATAAGCTGCCTGCCGGTTTTTTGGAGCGCGTCGTATTTTTGATCAATCAGTACGGTATGTCTTTTTTGCGCGGCGCAGGCTGGACTTTTGTCATTGCGCTTGTCGGTACGGCAATCGGTTTTTTGATCGGTCTTTTATGCGGAATTGTACAGACAATTCCGGTATCCCCGAAAAATAATGTTGTGTACCGTATTTTTATGAAAATCGTCCATGCGATTATTTATATTTATGTGGAAGTATTTCGCGGTACGCCTATGATGGTTCAGGCCATGGTTATTTATTACGGCGCCTTTTCGGTGGGGATTCGGATGACGCCCATTTTTGCCGGATTTTTTATTGTTTCCATCAATACCGGCGCCTATATGGCGGAGACCATGCGCGGCGGTATCTATTCTGTGGATATCGGACAAACCGAGGGGGCGAAAGCGCTCGGTATGAATCATTTCAGTACAATGCTTCGGGTTATTCTTCCGCAAGCGGTGCGCAATATTATGCCCCAGATCGGAAACAATCTGATTATTAATATTAAGGATACTTCCGTTTTGAATGTTATCGGCGTTGTGGAGTTGTATTTTGCCACAAAGAGCGTGTCCGGCGCGTATTATACATATTTTGAAGCTTTTTCGATCACGCTGGTTATTTATTTGATTATGACGGTGACCTGCTCCAGGATTCTTCGCTTGATCGAAAGAAAAATTGACGGCGCGGACAGTTACGATCTTTCTACTACCGATACGTTGGCGCATACGAGCGGTCTGCACAGTCCGACCTCGCCGGCGCGTCGCGGGAAAATGCATAAGTTTGACGGGAAAAGGGGCGGAAAAGCATGAGTGAAACAATTTTGCAGATCAGCCATCTGACCAAAAGCTTCGGTTCCAATCTGGTCTTGAAAGATATTGACTTTTCTGTGGAAAAGGGACAGGTTGTCAGTATAATCGGTTCCTCCGGTTCCGGTAAAAGTACGCTTTTGCGCTGCATCAATCTTTTGGAAACGCCGAGCGGCGGGAATATTTATTTTCACGGCGAGGATATTTCCGACAAGCATTTTTCGCTTTCAAACTATCGCGCCAAGGTAGGGATGGTATTTCAGCAGTTTAATTTGTTTAACAATCTGACCGTGTTGGAAAATTGCGTGATGCCGCAGGTAACCGTCTTGCGGCGCAGCCGCGCCGAGGCGGAGGAACAGGCGAAAATGTATTTGGAGCGCGTGAATATGCTTCCGTTTATGAAAGCGAAGCCGAAGCAGATTTCGGGCGGTCAGAAGCAGCGTGTTGCGATTGCGCGTTCTTTGGCCATGGATCCTGAGGTCATGCTGTTTGACGAACCTACAAGCGCGCTCGACCCCGAAATGGTCGGCGAGGTACTCGGCACGATGCAGGAACTGGCGAGTACCGGGCTTACCATGCTGGTGGTCACGCACGAAATGGGCTTTGCGCGGGATGTGTCAGACCGCGTTGTCTTTATGGACAGCGGTGTGATCGAAGAGGACGGCGCGCCGTCCGTAATTTTTGAAACGCCGAAAAAAGCGCGTACCAAAGAATTTCTTTCGCGTTTTCTGTAATTTTTTAAAAAGTGTCTTGACATCGTATGTCGGATAATGGTATAATAATTTGCCGCATGAATTTGGCTTTAAGTGCATATGCCGCCACATTCAGCGAGTCACAAGGAAAGAGAGGTGCTTTTCGTGTTTGCAGTAATCGAAACGGGCGGAAAGCAGTACAAGGTTAACGAGGGCGATGTTCTCTTCGTTGAGAAGCTCAATGTAAACGAAGGTGACAAGGTTACCTTTGACAAGGTGCTGGCATTTTCGGGCAGCGACGGTTTTGTCGTGGGCGCGCCTTTTGTAGCGGGCGCAACGGTAGTTGCCAATGTTCTGAAAAACGGCAAGGGCAAAAAGATTGACGTTATCCGATACAAGGCGAAGAAGAACGAGAAGAAAAAGATCGGACACAGACAGCCTTATACCAAAGTACAGATCGACAAGATCAACGGCTGAACGTTTTATGACCAAAATCGTTTTTTATAAATGCGGCGATGTATTTTATGGTTTTGAGGAGCATGGACATACCGGATACGGTGAATCGGGAAACGATGTGCTTTGCGCGGCGCTTTCCGCAATGACGATGTTGATCATCAATGCGATCGAAATCGCATATGCTTCTGAGGCTGACTATACAATAGACGAGGAAACGGCGGATATCAAGTTGATTGCGCGCGGCGCGTTGGATGATTCCGATGAAAAGAAAAAATATGCGATTTCCGGTCTGCTTACCGCTTATTATTATCAGTTGAACGATTTGATCGAAGAGTATTATGATTTTCTCGAGGTTGAAACGCTCGAGCGGCCGATTTGATCGGCGGAATTTTTACGGAGGTTATGAAAATGTTAAAGCTTAGTTTGCAGTTTTTTGCTCATAAAAAAGGCGTTGGTTCGACGAAAAACGGCCGTGACAGTGAGTCTAAGCGCCTTGGTGTTAAAAAGGCGGACGGTCAGGCTGTAATCGCCGGCAACATTCTTGTGCGTCAGCGCGGTACCGGTATTCATCCCGGCAAAAATGTCGGCATCGGTTCTGATGATACGCTGTTTGCTCTGATTGACGGCAAGGTAAAATTTGAGCATGTCTCTAAGACGAAAAAGTGTGTCAGCGTATACGCCGACTGATTGGTTTTTGGCATCAACCGTATGCGTCACGCTGAAAAATACAATTGTTTGTTAAAAGCGGTATAGCCATGCTATGCCGCTTTTTGCAGATAAAAGCGGTTGCAAAAGCAGAAATACCGATTTTCGGAGTAGGCATAAATTCTGAAATAAAAAATATATAAAAATTAGAATTGAAATATCCCGGTTATTATTTTAGAATAATGAATAAAGAACATAGGGGAAGTTTGGAGGGCGTATGACGCTTGTTGTTTTGGCTGCCGGCATGGGGTCAAGATATAAAGGGCTCAAACAGATTGATCCGGTCAGCCGTGCAGGTGAATTTATCATAGATTTTTCCGTATATGACGCAATCAAATACGGATACAGCCGTGTGGTATTTATTATCAAGCGCGAATTGTATGACGTGTTTCGTGAAACGATCGGCCGTCGTCTGGAAAAATATATCGAAGTTCGGTATGTTTTTCAGGAAAAACAGTTTTTGGACGGAATTGATATTCCCGCAGAGCGGTGCAAGCCGTTTGGAACGGCACATGCGCTGCTGTCCTGTCTCGGCGTTGTGAATGAACCTTTTACGGTCATAAATGCGGATGATTTTTACGGCGCGAGCGCGTATCAGTGCGTTTCCGAGTATTTGAAGAACAACCCGTACGACGGAAAATGTCATTTTTGTATGGCCGGGTATCAGCTTTCCAATACGCTCAGCGAGAGCGGGCATGTATCGCGCGGAGAATGTTTTTCAGACCGGCATGATTATTTGACCGGCATTATTGAGCGTGTTAAAATCTGCCGTGACGGAGATACCGCTCGGTATCAGGACGGTGAGGAATGGAAACCGATTTCAAAGGATGCAACGGTTTCGATGAATTTTTTCGGCTTTACGCCTGAAATTTTGGAATACATACGGGACGGTTTTCTTCGCTTTATACGCGATCCAAAAACCGATCTTAAAAATGCGGAATATTATTTGCCCCATGCGGCTACACAAATGCTTCAAGACGGGCTTTGCGATATTAAACTTTTGCGTACGGACGCGAAATGGTACGGCGTGACCTATCCGGACGACAAAGCGCGTGTGGTCGCCGCGATTGAAAACATGATCTCATCCGGCGTTTATCCGGATGGTTTGTGGAAATGACATTATAATTTGTGGAGGAACGTTATGGCGATTCTTGTTACGGGGGGAACCGGTTTTATCGGCTCGCATACGGTGGTAGAACTCTTAGAGGCGGGGCGTGAAGTTATCATTGTAGATAATTTTTCGAACAGTAAACCGATTGTGCTCAAACGCATCGAACAGATTACGGGCAAAACCTGCAAGCTGTACGAGGCCGATTTGTTGGATTATGCTGCGATTGAAAAAATCTTTCAGGAAAACACGATTGATTCCGCAATCCATTTTGCCGGATTGAAAGCAGTCGGCGAATCGGTTGCTCAGCCCTTGCGCTATTATCATAACAATATTACCGGTACGCTGAATCTCTTGAATATTATGTCAAAGTACGGTGCAAAATGCATTGTCTTTTCCTCTTCCGCAACGGTTTACGGTAAACCGAAATGCGTTCCCATCAAGGAGGACGCGGATTTGTATACCACCAATCCCTATGGGGAAACCAAGTTGATGATTGAACGTATTCTTTCGGATCTTTATAATGCGGATCCGGAGTGGAGCGTTTCTATTCTGCGCTACTTTAATCCGATCGGAGCGCATGAAAGCGGGCTGATCGGGGAAGATCCCAAGGGCATTCCGAACAATTTGCTGCCGTATATTTCCAAGGTAGCCATTGGCGCATTGCCGTGTCTTTCCGTGTATGGAAATGATTACAATACACATGACGGCACCGGTGTGCGTGACTATATTCACGTTGTGGATCTTGCCGATTCGCATCTGAAAGCGCTCGACCGCGCGAAAAAGGTCAACGGAGTGGAGTATTTCAATATCGGTACCGGTGTCGGTTATTCGGTGTTGGATATTATTCGTGCTTATGAAAAGGCAACCGGCCTTACGATCAATTATAAGATTACGGATCGCCGTCCCGGCGATATAGATGAATGCTATGCCGATCCGTCGAAAGCCAGAGATGTTTTGGGGTGGACGGCTACGCGCGGCATCGAAGAGATGTGCCGGGATTCTGCAAATTGGCAGAAAAAGAATCCGAACGGATATGATTCTTAACGTATAAAGATAAATAAAAGTCCAGATACCTCTGGACTTTTCATCCTGTCAAAAAAGTGAAAATCGCAAATCAAATACGTTTACAAGGAGGACAAGTGCCGCCTTATAAACACCTTACAGGCGCGCAAGTGCCGCCAAGGGCGGCGCGACGGCGCGAATACGCCCTTCGGAAAGGGGTTCTCCTTGTGGCGTCAGGACTCCTCCCGGCTTGCGCCGGGCACCTCTTTTTTGGCATCAGGACTCCCCCAGGCTGACGCCTGGTACCCCCTCATGCCTGTACTCACGCTTATACGCGCCCCATCGTCGAAAAACTTTCGTTTTTCGACGGTCAAAAAAGTCCAGATCCCTCTGGGCTTTTTGTTTATCTGAACACTGAGTCGGATATAAATTATTCAAAGTATGCTGAGGGGGCGACTCCGTAATATTTTTTAAAAACTCTGGAGAAATAACTGACATTGGAAAATCCGAGATAATCTGCCGCCTGATTGACATTCATATAAGTACTGCGCAAAAGATAGGCCGCATGCCGCATACGCAGATTGAGTATATAGTCGTTAATTGTCATGTGCATATGTTTTTTAAAAAGGCGCATGCAGTATTGTTTGGAGAAGCTTGTATTTTGACAGATATCATCCAGTGTGATATTGTGCATATAATTCTCTTTGATATAGGAAATGATTAAATTTACCGACGACGGCATGCTGCTTTCGTTTTGGAATAATTCGCAAAAGGACTGTGAAATATAAAACATCATTTCGGAAAATTGCAGCGCAAGCAAAATTTGCATTTTTCTGTTTTGACTGATTTGCGTATTGATGCTTTTATGGAGCATTAATTCTATATTTTGCTTTTGATTCCCCATCGTCATTTTATAGTCAAAAAGGAGATTGGATTCTTCGTGCGCTTTATAGCCGTAAAACGGATTGCCGGGCGGTATGCTGTCAGAGGGGGATAGGTCGGCAGGCGGATGTTCACAGGGGATAAGGTCGCCGTCGAAATGAAAAAAAGTATATTCACAGGAGGTGGCCGTATAGGGGCGGTAAAGCGTGTTTTTGGGTACCAGCGCAATATCTCCCTTGGTAAAGGTATATTCTGTGCCGTTCATCTGAAAACGGCATTCGCCGCTGTGGAAAATGACCAGCAAATTCACGACCATCTGACGGCCGCTGTGGCTCCATCCGCTTTTTTCATTGACTTTTCCCGTCATACTGATATAGGGAAGCTGGGCAAAGTTATAGAGAAACATAGAACCCTCCCAAATGGATTAATAAAAATAGTATACATCAAAACACAGAAAAAGGAAATAGAATTGTGTGAAATATGAAAAAAACAGCGGAAGTTTCATATTTTGAAACAAAATGGTATATTTGTGTATTGTGATAAATGGGTGATTGTACTATACTGTTAATGTAAGTTATCTACAAAAAAGCATGTATACAGAAGTAGATTTTAATCATTTTGGCAGAGGATGGGAGTATTATGTTAGTACGCACAGACGCTTTGAGTTTTGAAGTTAATGAAACAGCCACGCGCGCCGGTTTCATTGTGAACGGGAATGTTGATACGGCGGAAATGCAGTCGGATTTTTGGCGTTTGATTTTGGATGACGGCATGAAAACGGAAATTCCGATTTTTTCCCACCGTCAGACCGGAAAAGCCGAACTCCGGGACGGCGCTTTGGTTATAGAATATGAAAATCTCGTTTCCGAGTACGGCGATACATACGCAGTTCATTTTACGGTGACCGTTGAGGTTGAGGACGGGCTTCTCAAATTCACACCGTATATCGAAAATAAGACCGCGGACGTTCGAGTGAACGAATGTTTCTGCCCGCTGGCCGATTTTACGCAGCTTTGCGGGGAAAAAGAAAAAGATGCGATCTATATGCCGCACGGACTCGGTAAAAGAGTGGAAAATCCGTGGAGCTTTTTGCAGGGAATGACGACGAATTACTATGCGCATAACGATACGGAAATATTTTGGCACCTTCATTATCCGCGCGCATCTATGGGATGGTTTGGCATTGAGAGCGGAAATCATTTTCTGTACGTTGCCAGATATGATGAAAAAATGCGGCATTGCTTTTTGACCGTCCGTCAAAGAATTCATGCGTCTCCTACGAACGTTATGCTCGGTATCGACCATTTTCCGATGGCAAGACCGGGGGAAAAGCTGCAGCTTCCGTCCTCGGTGATCGGGTTACTTGACGGCGACTGGCGCGCGGCTGCACGAGTTTACAGAGCATATGCGGATAAAACGTTCTTTCAGGTTCCTGCAAAAGCGAAATGGGTGGAGGAAATGACCGGCTGGCAGAGAATCATCATGCGTTCGCAATACGGAGAGGATTATTATAAGGCGGAGGATCTGCCCGAAATCTATCGTATCGGTGCAAAGTACGGCATTCATACGCTTTTCCTTTTCGCGTGGTGGAAAGAGGGAATGGATCGAAATTACCCCACGTATACCGAACCCTATCCCGGCGCGTTTCAAGCGTTGCGTGAAAATATTCAGAAAGTCCGGGAATTGGGCGGTCGCGTCATTCTGGAATGCAACTGCCACTTCCTGGATCCGACCAATCCGTTTTATAAAGAATTCGGCGATGAAGTTAAAATTTTGGATATCAACGGCAATGAAGTTCGGCCGGCGTTCGTATATCCCGGATACGGAGAATACAGAGCTTCATATGGCGCGAAGCAGTTTGCGCTTTGCTGCGCGGGTACGGAACGCTGGAGAAATCAGGTGCTCAGCCAGATAAAACAAATGCGGGAATTGGACGCCGATTGTCTGTTTGCCGATTGTTATGGCGGTACGCCGTATCAGCCTTGCTTTAATGACCGGCACGAACACGGCGCGCGCGTGGACGAGGAATGGATCGGACACCGCAAGTTCTTTGATCAGGCTGTAGAGTATTGTGATCGTGAGGATAAGGTGTTCGCGGCGGAGGTCGTAACCGACATTGCCGCCTCATATACACAGTTTTTGCATGGCCTTGTGAATGTGGATTTTAAAATCAAAAGCGATGCGTTTCCGCAGATGTTCCGATACACATTCCCGGAGGTTATCACGACAGAACGCGGGATTCGCGATGAGGAGGGCGATTTTGACAGGCGTTTGAAGAGCGCGCTTGTAATGGGCGTTCGATTGGACGCGGAACTGTATGTCTGCCGCGCGGATATCGGCCGTGCACCGAGATATGCCGAAGTTGTCGGTTTTTATACATCGGTACTCAACAAATACGGTGATTTTATGCTGCATGGAAAATTCACCGTGGCGGATACGACCCCGCTTCCTTATTATATAAAACGCGGAGAGTATTACAATGCGGCTGAAGATAAGATACTCAGAATATTGTATAACGCCTCCAACAATACGCCCGAAACCGTAGCCGGAATTACACTGCAACCCGATGAAATGCACTTTGATATTTTTGATTGTGCAGAGTATAAAAGATTGATAGGAGATACTGCAAAATGAAAAAGTTTTTATCATTGTTTTTCATGTTCGCTATTGTTTGTACGCTGCTTTCTGCGTGCGGTCCCGGCGAGGCGGAGAACACTCTTCCGCCGCCGGATACATCCGCGCCTGTTTCGGAAAACGGAGATGCGCCGAATTTGCCCACGGCAGAGGAAATCGGCGACATATCGGGCGATTTTCATTTTTTGGTTGCCGGAAACTGGGCATGGAATGACTATGCTTCCGAGGGTGAGGAAGGCTCGGTCGTGGATGCCGCGATTTTCCGCCGCAATCAATATATTTTAAATAAATATGATGTGAATATCACCAATGAAGATATTGTGCGGTATTCTTCCGCCATGGGCAACGGCGACGGCTATACCAAGCTTTACCGGGAGTATATGGCCGGCGACAGCAACTACGATGCGGCGATGCTCGGTACCTATGACGTAGCGACGCTTGCCTACAACGGCTATATCCATGATTTGAACGATATTCCGAATTTGGATTTGACAAAAGACTACTGGGATCAGCGCGCAAATGCGGATCTTTCCATGAACGGAAAGATGTATTACACCACCGGTGATATTTCGGTTGCCGATAACCGCGCAACCTATGTGCTTTTCTTCAGCAAGGATATGATCGAAAAATACGGTATGGATAATCCGTATGATTTGGTTGCCGATAATGAATGGACACTGGAAAAGTTCGGCGAGATGGTCAAGAGCGTCGGCACGGATGAAAATAACGACGGTATATATGATAAAAACGATACATTCGGATTGCTGACCCCGACCGATACGCATCTTGCCATTCTGGCGGCGGCGGATGAGCGCGTCAGCACCATCAACGATGCGGGGCAGATCGAGCTTACATTTTACAGTGAACGCATTGTAAATTTGTATGACCAATATTTGTCCATTGCATCCGATCATGCGCATACGTATAACTATCAATACAATTATTTGACGGGCGAAAGAAAAATGAATGCCACGGATGAGGAGCGTGTCGGCATGTTTAATACCGGCCATGCGCTTTTCTATTCGCATACGATGTTCTATATGGATCACCTTCGCGATATTGAAAGTGATTTCGGCATTCTGCCGTATCCGAAATTTGAAAAAGAGCAGGAGAACTACGGCAATCTTGTGAGTGCATGGCATTCGCAGTTCCTCTGTGTCCCCGAAAATTCAAAGGACTTGGCTCGCACCGGGATTATTTTGGAAGAACTTGCTTATCAGGGAAAACAGATGCTGACGCCTGCATATTATGAAAAGACGCTTGTCGGGCAGTATACGCGCGATGAGGAATCGGCGGAAATGCTGGATCTGATTTTTGCAAACCTTGTGTATGACGTGGGGATTTATTATAATATCGGTACATATAAGGATTGCCTTGCGTCGATTGTCAGAACCGGACAGTCTCTCACAACGATCTATGAGACCTATCGGACTTCCGCAGAAGCGAAAATCAACAAGATCAACGAGTTTTTCAGTCAGGCAAGCGCAAATTCGTAAGGCTGTATCCAAACAAAATATTCACGCCTCATTTGAATGAACTGCGGCGGGCGCAGATGCAAATTTTTGTTATAAACGGATATTTCAGATGCCTCTGCGTTTCGGCGGCATCTGAAATATGTTATAGAAACTGCGGACGGAGCCAGGGGCGGGGCCGACCGCGGGAAACCGAAGCGAAAAGGAGTATTGTATCCAGTGAAACGCTTACTCAGTATTTTTTTGGTTTTTGTTTTCTTGTTCAGCGCAATCGGATGCGCCGGGACACCGGCTGAGAATGGGCCGGGAAGCGAAGAATTTAATCCGGCCGATTATAATGTCATTTCGATGGAAGAATATCTGGATAAGACGACATCCGGACTGCTTGCGCAGTTTGTCGGATTCCTTTCCGGATATGAATTTGCAAGGGACAGCGACGGAAATCCGAGACTGGCGATGCCGGACAATTGGTTTGAAATCTGCAACGGACCGTATGCAGAGCCCAATTCCAGGAACAAGCACGAAGATAAGCTCCTCAAAAATGAGGAAACCGGTCTTTGGGAAGTTTGGAACGATGATGATTTCAGCATTGATATTTTAAATCAGTATATCCTTGCCGACGCATATGAGACCTATGGCACGTTTTCGTCCAAGATCATCAAGGATGGATGGGTGAAGTACGATGTATATGACATGGGCGGAGGACATCGCACCTTTGGCGCATATGGACTGATGCGGAATAAGGGGTATCTTCCGGTTTTCTCCGGCAGTGCGGAATTCGGGAACAAATACGGTGTGAACGGTGAACCCTACATAGGGAATGAAACGCTTGGAATGAACGCCGCCGGTATGCCGAATGTGGCGGTGGACATGGCGGAAATTTTCGGCAGTGTCACCAGCGATTGCGACCCGGTTCTTTGGCTCAAGTTTTTTGCCGCGATGTATGCGATGGCCTACTTTGAGAGCGATATTCCGACATTGATTCGTGAAGCGGAAAAGGTTTTGCCGGAGGGATGCTGGCAGCGCGAGGTCATTGCCAAGGTATTTGCGCTGAAAGAGAAATATCCGGATGATTGGCGCCGCGCTGTTGTCAATGCGGATCGGGATTGTTTCAGAAGTCATTACAATCAGGATAGTAAAATGGGAGAAACGAGTATCAACTGTTCGTTTATTCTCATCGGATTGTTATACGGAAACGGCGATTATTATGAAACCTGCAAGATCATCTCGCTTGCGGGACACGGCGGAGACAGTACAACGCCTGTGGGACTCAGTATTGTCGGGATTATCAACGGTATGAAAGATCTGCCGTCCGAGGTCAACGAAAAGGTTTGGCAGGACGGTGAAGGCGTTGTGGTCAATTTGCCGCGCGCGACCAAAGAAGCGTATTATATGTATTGCGCCGGTTTGCCTGAACGCATCAAGATGACGGACATTGTGGAGATGTACCGCAAGAATTTTGAAAATATTCTGCTGGAAAACGGCGGTAAAATTTCAGGCGGGAATTACTATATTCCCAAAGATGCGCTCAGAATTACCGATACCGTGCACGTTGAAGATTTTGAGGACGGAAATCTGGATGGTTATACCGCTTTCGGGAATGGCACATCGCTCGGAGAGTTCGCTTTTACGGGCAAGTATGCCGCTCAGGTAAACGGCAATCTTGACGCAGACAACGGTGTTTATACAACGGTATCCGGTCTTACAGTCGGCAGTACATATAGAATGACGGCTTACGTAAGCACAACGGCAAGAACGACCGCGCGTTTATTTGCCAGGGCGCCCGGCGCTTCCGATTATACATTTGCAACCGTATACGATCAGCAGGCTTTCGTAAAGCGGGATTTTCTGTTTACGGCTTTGGCGGAGAGCATGGAGGTCGGTTTGCTGGTGCCTGCGGGGACGGGCGCGCATAAATATGCCGCTATGGACGATATTACGATTGTACGTGCGGAGGAGAATAAGCTTGAAAATACCGTCGGCATTCAGTCCGAAGCGGCGGACGGTAAATACGCTAGGGAAATCAATTTTGAAATACAGGGCAAAGCGGATAAAGAGGTCTATTTAAAATTGATCTATTCCAATACCTGCGGGAAAACGGTAAACGCTTCTATTTTGCTGAACGGAAACGAGTATGCGACCGTGCCTTTTTATAAGACCGGCAGCGATGTCTCGGACAGCGGTCAGGATTTCATTTATATACCGGTTATTTTGAATGCGGATGTCAATACCGTCAGTCTGAATATCGGCTCTGATTCTTTGTATATCCGGTCGGCGGAGATTGTCACTGTCAAGGACAGATGGTGAGCGACCGGCATAAATTCAACATATAAGGAGAGAGAAAAATGAATAGACGCTTTATACGTATGCTGATAACGGTCGCGGCGGCGCTGTTTATGACGGCTTTCTTTTCCTTGACCTCCGCTGCCGCGGGCAGTGAGACGGTAGTTTATTTAAAAACCGGCGGAACCGGCGACGGTTCTTCTCCCGATCAGGCGGTCGGCACCTTGACAAATGCATATAAAACGCTTGATCTTTCAAAGGACTGCACGGTCGTTATTTGCGGAGCGTTCACACAAACGGTGACTTGGGTATACGGAACCGAGTATACCGGGAGCGTAACCTTTACGTCCGTATATAACGGCGTGGACTACCGGACTTCCGGCGCAGTTTATCAGTTCAAACCGGCAAGATTTGTGTGTTTTGGTGAAACCAAGTTTGAAAACATGGATTTTGAGGCTTTGGGCACCAATCTGCTGATGGTGGGACAGCACCATCCGATAACGATCGGCGAGGGGGTTACCATTACCGGCGCGCAAATGACAGGCGGATCGGTCGCGAAGGCCTTCACCATTTTGGGCGGATACCAAAAAGGCCAGAGCAGTCCGCCGACGGAAAGCGATAAGGATACAAATATCACGGTGCTTTCCGGCAGCAAGCTGTACATCGTGCCGTTTTCGCGGGATATTCTCGGAAAATTTACGGGAACTGCCAATATTAAAATCGGCGGGAACGCCGACGTTTCGGTACTGCACGGTTCCGCTGCCTATCCGGACGGAGTTGAGGTCGGAGATGTTGTCGTTGAAATATCCGGTGATGCGAATATTCGGAATTTTTACGGCTGTACGCAAGACACCACCGAAAATTCTTTTGAACTGACATGGAAGTCGGGTACGATAGGCGTATTTGAATGGGTTTGCTCCTATACACCGACAAAAACCATGACCTTCAACGAACAAACTGTGCTCAAAGCTTCCAATGCGGTAAAACAGGCCGCAAATTACAGTCAGATTGCAGCGCAGTTTGATGTTGTATCCGATTTGGAAACGGAAAGCCTAAACGCGGTTTATGTGCGCGACGGCGGCACCGGTACCGGTCAGTCCGCAGACAGTCCGCTCGGATCTTTTAGCTCCGCGGTTGCCGCGCTGGACGGAAAAGGCGGCTCGATCATTGTTTGCGGTAAGCTGAGTATCCGCGCAAAGACGACCGTGCCGGAGCAGAGCGGGGATTTGACGATTACGGCGATAAACGGCGGGTATATCAGTTTATCTCAACGTTTGCAGTTTGCGCAAAATACAAATGATAACGTCATTACATTGAATCTTCCGCTGGATGTTTCGGCCAATTATGCATGTTTTATGTTCGGCGGCTTCAACAATATCGTGTTTGGAGATCGGTTTGATGTAACCGGCAGCGGCGGCAGCAGCGCTTCGTTGAATTTCTACGGAGGCGTCCACGCCGGTGAGGCCGATTCGAATGAACTGTGTACGACTGAACTCCCGTATTCGATCATGGTGAAGAACGGCGTATTTGGTCGTTTCAGCGGCGGCAATCTGCGTACAAATACGGATCAATCTGTCGGTTCTATCGCTGCGCCGATTTCCATAACGATAGACGGCGGTACGTTCGGGGCGGAAGGTACGTATGAAGATGCGCTTGCGCCGAATAAATCGTTTGAGGCGTTTAATGTTTCCGGCATGGGCATTCTTGCCGACGATGCGTCGCTGACCATTCGCGGCGGTACGTTCAATACACCGATTTATATTATAGGGCGTCGCGGCGTGATTATCGGGGCCGGCGCCGAAAAGTCTGCGCTGACCGCTTCCGACAGAAAATATTATGCAATAGACGGCGATGTTACCGTGAATATCACGGGCGGCGTCTTTAAGGGCGGCGCGTTTTGCGCGTACTATGTCGATGCGGGATATACGCAGTTGATGCGCGGCAATTATACGGTAACTGTCGGAGCAGGCGCTTCCTTTACGCCGGGAACGGTTTTTGATGCGACGCAGGTAAAAGCTTATACCGGGCAGAATCAGAAAGCGTCGATTACCTATCCGAGTTCATCCGAGCTTGTCATATCGCGCTTTGATATTGCAAACGGCGCGGCGCAAAGCTATACGGATCCGATTCGCATTGCCTGCATCGGTGACAGTATTACGGAGGGATCAAGCGTCAACAGGCTGACTGAATCCTATCCTGCGCAGTTCCTTAAAAATGCGCAGGATGCGGGCAAGGATATTATTGTAGCAAACTATGGCATCTCGGCGTCCGGTATCATGCCCTCTATTGCCCGGTATTATCCGGATATGTTGGCCGGTATGCTTGCATTTGAGGAAACGGACGCGGATTATTATGTTTTTGCGCTGGGTACGAATGACAGCAATTCCGCCGGTGCGTCGGTGGGCGCGATGGAGACATTTTATACGGGTTATAAAGCGTACATACAATCGTTCGGTGAACTTCCCAACACAAAAAAGGTGTTTGTCACATCGGTGTTGATTCGTCCAACCGAATCGGTTTACAGCAATCGCGCTGTTTCCGTCATTCGTCCGCTGCAAAAACAGATTGCGGAAGAACTGGCGGCTGCTGAGCCGGACAAATATACTTTTGTTGACTTCTATGCGTTGACTTTTGACGCGGCTGCGGAAGGAAAACTTTTGTCCAGTGACAATTTGCATCCCGGAAAGACCGGTTATGCAATTATGGGAAAGGTACTATATGATGCGGTTTATCATGGTATATGTACGGTTTCCGACCTCGAAATGACCGATATTTATCTTTCGGACAGCGGCACTCCATTCGGCGCGGGGACAGCGGACGATCCGATTTCCTCTTTGACCGTCGCTTTAGGAAAGTGCGCGCCGAATGCGACGATTCATATTCTCGGAACGTTTACGTCTTCTTCGCATGTATTTACGCCGCTGAACCGCGAGAAACTGACTATCGTCGGTGAGGGGAACGATGCCGTATGGAATCTCGGAACGGCGGGAACTGAAATTGTTGTAAAAAGCGGCAGTGACCTTTTGATTGACAATCTTACAATCAATTCTACCGCGACGCTGCTGGGCTATTACAACAATATTGAACTGACCGATACATTTAAAACCGGAGCGGCATGGCAGTTTTATGCCGGTTATAATACGTATGCGTCTACCGAATTTGTCGATCCGACGACTACGGCGTATTTTGATACGGAGGAAACCGCATCGAGCGATAAGGACTGCGTCATCACGTTAAACGGAGGCAATTTCCTTTACGTGATGGGCGGAAACCGTCGGTGCCATGCGCAGGCGCCTTTCGGCATTTACAGCGGGAACATGGTTCTGAATATCGGCGGTCATGCGTCTGTTTCGGCGGATAAATATACGGGTATTGTCGGAATGAATTATCTTTCCGGCATGATAACGGCCAATATCAACGCTTGGAATATCAATACGCTGCTTCGCGATTATGCTTTGCCGGGAACCGTTTCGGGCGTTGTTTTCAATCCGTGCATGGATACCGGTAAAGTGGTGGTAAACATTGCAAGCGGCGTGGAGGTGAACCGATCAATCAATACATATGGCCATGATCTGAAAGAGACAGAGGCAGGCATAGAGGCGACCTGCACAACGCCCGGTAAGACGGCTGTATTGGTTTGTCAGAGAGCGGGATGTACATATACCGAGGGCGGCGAGGTAATCGACGCACTGGATCATGATTTGATCGAAACCGC
>URDS01000023.1 GCA_900546635.1 uncultured Eubacteriales bacterium
TGCTGCCCGCTTTTTGCATGTCCAAAGCAATTTGCCGATTGCCGCGCGAAGTGGCTTTCCCACGCTCTCTTGTCCGAGAGAAGGGGAGAAAAAACGTGAACGAAGCAAAAACATCTGTGTGGTCAAACGGGCTGATCTGGTTTGGCGCAGCCGTCTCGATTGCCGAGATTTTGACCGGCACCATGATTGCCCCCCTCGGCTTTTCCAAGGGGCTGGCGGCCATCCTGCTGGGACATCTCATCGGCTGCGTGCTGCTCTACCTGGCCGTGGTCAAAAAGTACGAGCCGCTTTTGCTGATGCCCATTGCATTCGGCATGCTGCTCGCCAATCTCCCCGGCGCGGAATTGTTTCACATGGAATATTTTCTGCGGGAAGAACTCAATTACTCTGAGATTCTGCACGGCGGACTGATCGACATCCTGTATCTCGGCGTCAAGCTCGGCATTTACCCATCTCTCATCTTCCTCGGTGTCGGCGCGATGACCGATTTCACGCCGCTGATTGCGAATCCCAAAAGTCTTTTGCTCGGCGCGGCGGCGCAATTTGGTGTATTTGCCGCCTTTTTCGGCGCGCTCTTCCTCGGATTTGATCCGGAGCAAGCGGCGGCAATTGGTATTATCGGCGGCGCGGACGGACCTACGGCTATCCTCGTCACCAAAACCCTGGCTCCGCTGCTTCTCGGACCGATTGCAATCGCCGCCTATTCCTATATGGCGCTGATTCCGATCATACAGCCGCCGTTCATGAAGCTCTTAACAACAAAAAAAGAGCGTTCGGTGGTCATGAAAAATCTGCGGCCGGTTTCCAAAGTTGAAAAAATCGTATTCCCCATCGCTGTAGCCGTAATCATCATTTTACTCGTTCCGGACGCAGCGCCGCTGATCGGTTTTCTTATGCTCGGAAATCTGTTAACCGTGTGCGGCGTCACCGAGCGTCTGTCCAAAACCGCTCAAAACGAACTTTGCAATATACTCACCATTTTCCTCGGCGTATCGGTTGGAGCTACAGCGAACGCGGCAAGCTTTTTGTCGCTTCAGACGGTTTATATCGTCATTCTCGGACTTGCGGCGTTCATCATCGCAACCTGCGCGGGTATTCTGTTCGGTAAACTGATGTACGTACTGACAAAAGGAAAAATCAATCCGCTGATCGGCTCTGCAGGAGTAAGCGCAGTTCCGATGGCCGCGCGCGTGAGCAACATGGTCGGTCAAAAAGAGAATCCTTCCAATTTCTTGCTTATGCACGCCATGGGACCGAATGTTGCTGGGGTAATCGGTTCTGCCGTTGCAGCAGGTATTTTCCTGCAGTTCTTCAAATAACATACAAAGGGGAAAAAATCAATGTCTAAAATAAAAATTACGGAAACGGTGCTGCGCGATTCTCATCAATCGCTGGCAGCTACCCGAATGACGACCGAGGAAATGCTGCCCATATTGGAAGCATTGGATGCGGTCGGGTATCACGCGCTGGAAGCCTGGGGCGGCGCGACCTTTGACGCCTGCCTGCGTTTCTTAAACGAAGATCCGTGGGATAGACTTCGCACAATCCGCGCGCATGTAAAGAATACCAAACTTCAAATGCTCTTCCGCGGTCAAAATATTCTCGGTTATCGTCATTACGCTGACGACGTGGTGGAATACTTTGTGCAGAAATGCGTGGCAAACGGAATGGATATTATCCGTATATTTGACGCGCTGAACGATCCGCGCAATCTGAAAACCACGATCAACGCCACAAAGAAAGAGGGCGGCCATGTCCAAGTCGCATTCAGCTATACTACCAGTCCCGTACACAACAACGAATATTTTGCAAAGCTTGCAAAGCAAATGGAGGAAATGGGCGCAGATTCAATCTGCATCAAGGATATGTCCGGCTTGCTCAAGCCCTACGACGCGTACGATCTGGTTAAAAAGCTGAAAGCCAATGTTTCGGTTCCGATCGAACTGCACTCTCACTACACCGCAGGACTTGCTTCCATGACGTATCTTAAAGCGATTGAAGCCGGCGTGGATATTATCGACACGGCCATCTCTCCCTTTGCGCTCGGCACCTCACAGCCGCCGACCGAACCGATCGTGGCCACACTTGCCGGAACGGAATACGATACAGGACTCGATTTGGATAAACTGAACGTCGTATCCAAATATTTTGACGGTCTGCGTGAAAGCTATCTGGAAAGCGGACTGATCAATCCCAAGGTTTTGAAAGTAGACGTCAATGCGCTGCGCTATCAGGTTCCGGGCGGTATGCTCTCAAATCTCGTATCTCAATTGAAGCAGGCCGGCAAGCTGGATAAGCTGGACGAAGTGCTGGCGGAAGTGCCGCGCGTCCGCGCCGATGCGGGCTATCCCCCGCTGGTTACGCCTTCTTCGCAAATTGTAGGTACACAAGCTGTATTTAACGTCATTTCAGGTGAGCGCTACAAGATCGTTACCAAAGAATTCAAGGGCATTGTACACGGCGATTACGGCAGAACCCCTGTTCCGATCTCGGATGAATTCCGCAAAAAAATCATTGGGAATGAAAAACCCATCACCTGCCGTCCGGCGGACAATCTTGCGCCTGAATTGGACACGCTTCGTGAAAAAGTCAAGCCCTATATGGAACAGGATGAAGACATTCTCACCTATGCGTTGTTTGAGCAGGTAGCCACGAAATTCTTTGAGCAACGCAAGAACAAAAAATACGGTCTTGACGGAAAAAACGCCGATAAAGAACTCGGCATTCACAGCGTATAAATACACAGAAGAAGCCGGGGACAAACTTTCCCCGGCTTCTCTACTTATCATATGAAAAAATACGGAACGCAAAGCGTTCCGTATTTTCCTGGGTATGTCTACCCGAAACTCAGTTATCGATTTTCTCTTTAACTTTCGCGCTCTTACCAACGCGCTCGCGAATGTAGTACAGCTTTGCACGACGGATCTTACCGACACGCACAAGCTCAACTTTCGCCACATTCGGTGAATGTACGGGGAAAGTCTTTTCAACACCGCATCCATATGCAACACGTCTGACGGTAAACGTTTCCGAAATTCCGCCGCCGTGCTTTGCGATAACCGTACCCTCAAAGATCTGGATTCTTTCCCGGGCTCCCTCCTTGATTCGGTTGTGCACTTTTACCGTGCTTCCGATTTCAACCACAGGGGGATTTTCCTTGATCTGCTCGCTTACAAAAGCCTGAATTTTATCCATCACGGCTCCTCCTTATTCATCGAACATTCTTGCGTGAGCATGCAGAGGACTGTTCTTATTCATGTGCTTTACACACAACGTTTGTTATTTTACCATAAAGAAACATAAAATGCAATAGTTTTTATAAAAATGCCCATGAAACTGTGTTTTTTATTTACATATATAGCTGCACACAAAAGCGCCTGACTTCCCAAGGGCATGTTTTCATAAAAAATTAACAGAATCCGGCAAAATATATTGTATAATTCGCCGCGCTGTGTTATAATAATTTGAATATTAGTAAATAAAATTACTTTGTATAAAAATGTTATCTGCACGGAGAAATACATCTATGAAATATCTGATTCTGGTCTGCGACGGTATGGCGGACAGGAAAATCAAAGAACTCGGCGACCGTACGCCGATGGAAGCCGCAAACAAACCGACCATGGATACGCTCGCGAAAGTTTCCCTCTGCGGCACGGTCTCCAATGTCCCCACAGGCATGGTTCCCGAAAGCGATACGGCCAATCTCTCTATTCTGTCTTATGACCCGAGACTCTATTCAAAAGGCAGATCGCCGCTTGAAGCCATGAGCATCGGCCTTGATATGCAGCCGGACGAAACGGCATATCGCTGCAATCTGGTAACCCTCAGCGAAGAAGAAGACTATCCGCACAAGATCATGCTGGATCACAGTGCGGACGAAATCACCACGGCCGAGGCGGATCAGTTGATTCATGCGCTTGAAGCCGCTTTCGGCAATGACATGCGGCATTTTTATACTGGTGTCTCCTACCGGCACTGCCTGCTCTGGAAAAATTCCAGCGACACCTTTCCGTTTATGCGCCCGCATGACATCCTCGGTCAATGCATTGAATCCTATCTTCCCGCAGGGGAAACCGGAGAACCTTTTTACAAGCTCATGCGCGCGAGCTACGATATTTTAAACGAGCATCCCGTCAATACGGCAAGAAGACAGGCCGGCAAACGCCCCGCCAATTCGATTTGGCTGTGGAGTCCCGGCAAGAAACCCGCACTTCCCTCTTTTACAGAAAAATGGGGATTGCGGGGCGCCGTCATTTCCGCAGTTGATCTGATCAAAGGCATCGGAATCTGTGCCGGTATGACTTCTATTGATGTCGAGGGTGCAACGGGAACCGTGCATACCAATTACAAAGGAAAAGCCGAAGCCGCGATGCAGGCTTTTGACACCGGCTACGATCTGGTTTTCGTACATGTCGAGGGGCCGGATGAATGCGGTCACCGCGCTGAAATCGAAAACAAAGTATCGGCGATTGAACAAATAGACCAATACATTCTGAAGCCCGTTTTAGATCATCTGAAAGAAAGTTCGGAGCCGTTCAAAATTTTTGTACTTCCCGACCATCCGACACCGATAGAACTCCGAACACATAGTATGGAACCCGTTCCGTTTTTTGTATTTTCAAGTGAAAAAGCTGTCCGAGGCATCGACTCGTTTACAGAAGCCAAAGCAGAATGCACAAAGCTTTATTATCCGGACGGCAGTCAACTGCTGAACTTTATTATCGAAAAATAAGGAGCTTCCAACATGCCCGAAACGCAAAACAAATCCTCTTTTACGCTGAATCTGTTTGACTGGGTTGAACTCACCATACTCTCTGCCTGTCTGGTATTGTTGTTTTTTACATTCGTTGCACGCCCGGCGCGTGTAGACGGAGATTCCATGCAGGAAACCCTGCACCACGGCGAAATGCTGCTTTTATCGGACCTGTTTTTTGAGCCGGAATACGGCGATATAATCGTATTTCAAAAAATCAATTCCCGCCATTCACAGCCGATTGTAAAGCGCGTCATTGCAACCCCCGGCCAAACAGTTGACATTGATTTTGATACTTGGATTGTCACCGTTACCGATCCGGACGGAACTGAACATGTTCTGGATGAAAGCGCATATCGCAAACTCGCCACCGACGCGCGTGTGACAACCAATCTTGAATTTCCGATTCATGTCGGCGAGAACCAATATTTTGTGATGGGCGACAATCGGAATCACTCTTTAGACAGCCGCAGTTCGGAAATCGGACTCGTAGACCGAAATGAAATTATCGGGAAAGTGTTGGTTCGCCTGTTTCCCATCGGAAAATTCGGCATCGTAAAATAAACGGCGAGGATATTTTTCATGTCAGACACGCAATTTCAGATACAATGGTTTCCCGGACATATGGCGAAAACCCGCCGGCTGATTCAGGAAAATCTCGGACTTGTGGATATTGTCATCGAGATTCGGGATGCCAGAATTCCGTACAGTTCTCAAAATCCGGAGATTTCAAGGCTGATCGGAGACAAGCCGCGGTTGATTTTATTAAATAAAGCTTCTCTGGCCGACCCGGCTGTAAGTAGCGCATGGCAGCGCCGTTTTGAAAAAGAAAATGAAAACTGCCTTTTAATCGACTGTATAACCGGGGAGGGACTGCGCGCCATTTATCCGGCCGTTGCCGAAATTCTAAAGGACAAGCTCAAGCGCTGGAATGAAAAAGGCATGATCGGGAAAAAAATCCGCGCCATGGTTGTCGGTATCCCGAATGTCGGGAAATCCGCCTTTATCAACCGCCTTGCCGGTACGAAAAAAGCAAAAGTAGAAGATCGTCCCGGCGTCACCATGACCAAGCAATGGATTTCCACTTCAATCGGCCTTGAGCTTTTGGATATGCCCGGCGTTCTCTGGCCGAAATTTGAAGAAAAGGAAGTCGGTGAAAATCTGGCGATAACCGGCGCTATAAAAGATCAGATTTTAGATATTGAGGAAATTGCCATGCTGCTCTGCGGTAGACTGCGCACACTTGCCGAGGATCGGTTCTCCGCGCGCTACAAACTGACGCCCGAAGAAAACTGGCTGGGGTTGGATGTATACGATCTGTTTGAACTGGTCGGAAAAAAGCGCGGATTTCTGATGTCCGGCGGAGCCGTCAACCATGAACGCACGGCGAAAATGCTTCTTTTGGAGTTTCGACGCGCCGAAATCGGACGAATTTCGCTTGAAAGCCCGAAAGTAAACAGGTGATACGATGCTGACATTTGATTATGAACTCGCTTTGATAAACGACGGATATGCCCGTGTCTGCGGTGTAGACGAAGCGGGGCGCGGACCGCTTGCCGGCCCTGTTGTTGCCGCCGCCTGCATTCTTCCGACAGACTGCGTGATCGAAGGTCTCAATGATTCCAAAAAATTATCCGAATCCAAGCGGGAAAAACTGTTTGATCAAATTCGTGCCTGCGCGGTATCCTACTCTATCGCTTCGGCGTCCAATGAAGAAATCGACCGGCTGAATATTCTGAACGCAACAATGCTCGCCATGGCGCGCGCTATAGAAGGTCTTGCGATTCCCGCAGATTTTGCCATTGTGGACGGCAACTGCGTGCGCAATTTTCCGATTCCCGCCATGACCATCGTAAAAGGAGACGCAAAATCCCCCTCCATTGCCGCCGCATCGATTCTGGCCAAAGTGACCCGAGACCGGTATTGTCTTGAAATGGACGCGCAATACCCGGAATATAATTTCAAAAAACACAAAGGATACCCGACCAAAGAGCATCGGGAGCTTCTGCAAAAGTACGGACCGTGTCCTCTGCACCGTCAAAGTTTTCTGCGGTGCGTACAGGGGAAAACGCCATGATTCTTCCGGGAAGCGCCGCTGCAACCGGTAAAAAAGGGGAGAAACTGGCGGCGGAATATCTGCGCAACCAGGGCTACAAAATCCTTGCGCGCAATGTACGGAGCGCACACGGTGAGATTGACATAATTGCAGAAAACCGGGAATATCTTGTTTTTGCGGAAGTGAAGACGCGGACTGAGAATCCGGAACATTTTGCAAATTACGGACGCCCTGCCGAAGCGGTAAACAAACAAAAACAACGCCATATCATTTACACCGCCGAAGTTTTTCTTCAAAAGCACCCTGTTGAAAAAGCCGCGCGCTTTGACGTAATTGAGGTGTTTCTCGGCACCAAAGTCCGATTCAATCATATCGAAGATGCATTTCGTCTCTGAACAGGAGGAACCCGGTTGGAACTAAAACTATTTGACCTGCACTGCGACACGCCATATCGAATATACACCGAACATCAGCCTCTGAAATCCAATTCTTTTCATATTGCAATAGACAAAATTGCAAAATACAAAAAATATGTTCAGATCGCCGCCATTTGGAGCGACAAACGCAAAAGCGACGACGAGGCCTATTCGCTGTTCTGGCGTATTTTAAACAATTTTAAATGCGAGATTGAAAGCAATCGGCAAAGCGCCGCGATCTGCCGCACGTTCGGGGATCTGCAGCAGTTGCCCGATCATACCGCGGCCTTTTTTCTGGCTATAGAGGACGCGCGGATTCTTTCCGGAAATATCGAGCGGATTCACGAAGTGTATGATGCGGGCGTACGCTTTATGTCTTTAAACTGGGCAGGAGAAAATGCGCTCGGCGGCGGATACGACACCAATTCTCCGCTTACGCACCTCGGACGAAGCGTAGTTAAAACGGCCTTTGATCTCGGAATCGCCATCGACGTTTCCCATTCTTCCCAAAGAGTAGTGGACGAAATTGTCGAAATGGCAATCTCCGCCCGACGGCCGATTCTGGCTTCGCACTCCGACTCCAATACGATTGCCGTCCATCCGCGCAATCTGACCGATGAACAATTTATAAAAATCAAACGATGCGGCGGGATTGTCGGCATTTCGCTTGCGCGCGCCCACCTGTGCGGTAACGATACCTGCATTTCTTCGATTGCGAGCATTATTGAACATATTGAATACTTTCTCGGTCTGGATGGTCAACACACCATCTGTCTCGGATGTGACTTTGACGGTATCGAAACGCTGCCGGAGGGTATTCACGGCATCGATCAGCTTGAACGTCTCGCCGACGCAATGTCGGCGCGTAATTTCAGCGATGAACTGATTCACGCAATCTTTTATCAAAACGCTTATAATTTTTTAAAGAAACTGTAAATGGAAAGGTAAGATCATGAAGTACAAAAGCACCAGAAGTGTAAATGATTCCTGCGGCGTTTCCGCCGCACAGGCAATCAAACAGGGGCTGGCCGCGGACGGCGGTTTGTTTATGCCGGAATTTATTCCGAAACTGTCTTGCGACATGCTCACATCATTGACTTCCAAAGACTATGTCGGCCGCGCTGTGGAGATACTCTCCATGTTTTTGGACGATTATACCAAAGAGGAACTTGCCAAAGACTGCGAAGCCGCTTACAGCACGCAAAAATTTCCCGGCGGCGCCGCGCCGTGCGTGCAAATCGATGACAAAATCCACGCGCTTGAACTCTGGCACGGTCCGACCTGCGCATTTAAAGACATGGCGCTGCAGATCATGCCCCGCCTTTTATGCCGCGCTCTGGAGAAAACCGACGAAAACCGCACGGCGATGATCCTTGTCGCAACCTCCGGCGATACCGGAAAAGCGGCGCTTGAGGGATATCGCGATCTGGAAAAGATCAAAATCAAAGTCTACTACCCTGTTGACGGCGTCAGCCGCGTGCAAAAACTGCAAATGGCAACGCAGGGCGGCGGCAATGTGGATGTCTGCGCCATACGCGGGAATTTTGACGACGCGCAAACCGGCGTGAAGCGCATTTTTGCCGATACCGACACTGCAAAAGAACTCGATCTCCGCGGAATTTTCCTTTCCAGCGCCAACTCCATCAACTGGGGGCGCCTTGCTCCGCAGATTGTATACTATATCTCCGCATACTGCGATATGGTGCGCTCCGGCGTAATTCAAATGGGCGAACCGATCGATGTCTGCGTGCCGACCGGCAACTTCGGCAATATTTTTGCCGCCTATATTGCCAAGCAAATGGGGCTTCCGATCGATACGCTGATCTGCGCTTCCAATCAAAATAACATTTTGACCGATTTTCTTGCTACCGGCACGTATGACCGCAACCGGCAGTTCTACACCACCATGTCGCCGTCCATGGATATTCTGATTTCAAGCAATTTGGAACGACTTCTGTATCTGCTCGGCGGGGCTGAAAGGACCGCGCAGTACATGCGCTCGTTGTCTGAAAGCGGAAGCTATACGCTGGACGCAGACATTAAGGCCGCAATCGATCAGGATTTCAAAGGCTATTTCTGCGACGAGGCAAACACCGCGCGAACCATAAAAGAAACCTTTGAAAAGCATCGCTATCTCTGCGACACGCACACCGCCGTCGGCTTGTACTGCGCGAAACAATACCAAAAGCAGACGAACAGTAAAAATCAATTGCTGCTCGCCTCTACCGCAAGCCCCTACAAATTTGCAAACGACGTATATACCGCTTTGACGGATACAACTGCCGAAAATGAACTGCGCGCGCTCACCGCACTCGCAGAATACACCAAAACCGAGATTCCGGCACCGCTGCGCGATCTTGACAAACGCGCCGTGCGCTTTACAAAAACAATTGATGCCGCCGAAATGAACGCGGATGTGCTCGATTTTGCAATCTGATCGGCATATGGGAGAATACGATGTCGATTTACACCATTGCAGATCTGCATCTTTCCATCGGCGCGGGCGTTGAAAAATCCATGGAAGTATTCGGCCGACGCTGGCAGGGATACACCGAAAAGCTGAAAAAAAACTGGTGTGCCGTGGTAGAACCCGATGATTCGGTCATTATTCCCGGTGATATTTCGTGGGCGCTCTGCCTTACCAATGCGCTGGAAGATTTAAAATTTATCAACGCATTACCCGGAACAAAATATCTCGGAAAAGGCAATCATGATTTCTGGTGGACAACGCAGAAAAAAATGAATGAATTTTTCCAGGCAAACAACCTGAATACGCTTCGGCTGATGCACAACTGCGCCTATGAAGTCGAAGGATATATCGTATGCGGTACGCGCGGGTGGTTTTATGACGATACCGCATCCGGAATCCCCGACAATACCGATTTTACAAAACTGGTCAATCGGGAAACACAGCGTCTGCGCCTCAGTCTTGAAGCCGCGCGCGAATTACAGGAAACAAACGGAAAGCCAATTTTGGTCTTTTTACATTTTCCGCCTGTCTGGAACGGATGCGTATGCAGTCCCTTTATAGAACTGCTTTCGGAATACGGAATTAAAAAGTGTTATTTCGGACATATTCACGGTGCATATTATGCACCGCCCAGTACTGAATACGCAGGAATCCACTTTGCCATGATTTCAGCCGATTACCTCAATTTTATTCCCCGCATCATTTCCCCGCCTGATTTTGATTCGTATATTGAATGAATTTTATAAAATTGCTTGACATTATTTAAATATCGAAGTAAAATAATAGATGTGCATGATAACAGAAGATTTTTGGAGGACATTTAAATGAGTTTTAAGAAAGCCGAGAAACAGGAAACAAATGTATACGTCATTGAGTTTCAAATTGAGAAAGCGGACTTTGATGCCGCAAATGACAAAGCGTTCCGCAAGAATGCAAAAAACATTAATATTCCCGGCTTCAGAAAAGGCAAGGCACCCCGAAATATAATTGAAAAAATGTACGGCAAAGGTGTATTCTATGAAGAAGCGGTTAACGACTGCCTGCCCGCCGCTTATGAAGACGCTGCAAAAGCCTCCGGCCTTGAGATCATCGGCCAGCCCGAATTTGACATTGTAACGATAGACGAAAACGGCGTTGCCATGACCGCCAAAGTCACCACAAAACCGGAAGTCAAAATTGACGGCTATAAGGGAATCAAGGCAACGAAAGATGTAAAGAGCGCAACAGCCGCAGACGTAAAAGCCGAGATTGAAAAAGTACGCGAACGCAACAGCCGCGAAATTGAAGTCACCGACCGCGCTGCCAAAAAAGACGATATTGTCAACATTGACTTTGACGGTTCTATTGACGGCAAAGCTTTTGAGGGCGGCAAGGCTGAAGGACACAATC
Source organism: uncultured Eubacteriales bacterium (assembly GCA_900546635.1). Classification (GTDB taxonomy): domain Bacteria; phylum Bacillota; class Clostridia; order Oscillospirales; family CAG-272; genus UMGS902. Next base: position 11,088 of record URDS01000023.1, read on the forward strand.
TGAAAATCGGTTCCGGCGCATTCATTCCCGGATTTGAGGATCAGATTATCGGTCACGCAATCGGCGATGAATTTGATGTAACCGTTACATTCCCCGAAGACTATCACGCAACTGAACTTGCCGGCAAACCCGCCGTCTTTAAAGTCAAAGTAAACGGGATCAAGATTACCGAACTGCCCGCTCTAGACGATGAATTTGCAAAAGATGTATCGGAATTTGATACGTTTGATGAATATAAAGCAGATGTCAAGGCAAAAATCAACGAGAGAAATGAAAAGGCTGCCGACGCACAGGTGGACGAACAACTGACCGACGCAGTGATTGATTTGCTCGAAGCGGAAATTCCGGAGGTCATGTACACTGCGGAAACCGAAAACTTCGTCCGCGATTACGACAACCGTCTGCGTATGCAGGGACTTGACCTGAATACATACTTCAAGTATACGGGTCAAACATTGGATATGCTCCGTCAGCAGATGCGTCCGCAGGCTGAAAAACAGGTAAAGATGCGCCTCGCACTTGAAGCAATTGCGAAACTGGAAGCTTTGACGGCATCCGACGAGGAGATTGAAGAAGAGATCGGCAAAATTGCACAAGCATATAACATCGAAGCCGATCAGGTTAAAAACTCAATTGCCAAAGAGGACATTGCAGCGGATATTGTCGTTAAGAAAGCATTCGATCTTGTAAAGGCAAATGCCTCCATCACAAAAGCTTCTAAAAAAGCGGCAAAAGAAAATACATCTGCCGAGGACAGTTCCGATGCTGAAAAAGCCACGGTAAAAAAAGCCGCAACCGCAAAATCCACCGCTGAACCCAAAAAAGCCCCTGCCAAAAAAACTGCCGCAAAGCAAACGGCGAAAAAAGAAACTGAAGAAAAATAATTTTGGGCGGGTACTTGCTACCCGCCCTGCTATTCTGACGAAAAGAGGTAAACAATATGGCACTAGTCCCTATGGTCGTAGAACAGACCAACCGCGGCGAGCGTTCCTATGACATTTATTCCAGACTGCTCAATGACCGAATCGTGATGTTGACCGACGAAGTCAACGACACCACCGCCTCTCTTGTCGTGGCACAGCTTTTGTATCTGGAAGCACAGGACCCCGACAAAGATATTTCTCTGTACATTAACAGTCCCGGCGGTTCGGTTTCAGCCGGATTTTCCATTTACGACACAATGAATTTCATCAAATGCGATGTTTCCACCATTTGCCTCGGCATGGCTGCTTCCATGGGGGCTTTTCTGCTCTCTGCCGGCGCAAAGGGCAAACGACTTGCTCTGCCGAACAGTGTTATCATGATTCATCAACCGCTCGGCGGCGCGCAAGGACAGGCCAGCGACATTAAAATCCATGCTGAGCATATTTTGAAAACGAAAGCCAAACTAAATGAGATCCTGGCCAAGAATACCGGAAAGCCTTTAGAAATCATCGAACGGGATACAGATCGCGATAATTTCATGTCTGCCGAAGAAGCGATGGCCTACGGTTTAATTGATAAGGTAATTGAAAAACATCCCTGATTAGGAGAAACAGATGCCGATCAACGAACAAGATAAAAAACTGTACTGCTCTTTCTGCGGGCGCAGCGAGGATGAAGTCAATATATTGATTCCGGCTGCAAAACCCGGCTCTGCAATCTGCAGTGACTGCATTTCGACCTGCGTGGCTTTTTTAGATGAATTTTCCGCAAATCAAGAGGCAGAACCCAATGACGACGGCGAACCGTTGACGGTTGAAACATTGCCGCGCCCTATGGAAATTAAAGCGATATTGGATCAATACGTCATCGGTCAGGACGATGCCAAACGTGTTTTGTCCGTTGCGGTATATAACCACTACAAACGGCTGATCTACCGTGACCAAAACCGCAAAGCAAAACAGCAGGATGACATTGAAATTCAAAAAAGCAATGTTCTGCTGCTCGGTCCGACCGGCGTGGGCAAGACGTTTTTAGCCCAAACTTTAGCAAAAGCTTTAAAAGTTCCCTTTGCCATTGCGGATGCAACAACGCTGACCGAAGCCGGATATGTCGGTGAAGATGTGGAAAATATTTTGCTCCGTCTGATACAGGCTGCCGATTATAATGTTGAAAAAGCGGAACGCGGTATCATTTATATTGACGAGATTGATAAAATTTCACGCCGCGGCGAAAATCGTTCCATTACAAGAGACGTTTCAGGTGAGGGCGTGCAGCAGGCGCTTTTGAAGATTTTAGAGGGAACGATTGCGAACGTGCCGCCGCAGGGCGGGCGCAAGCATCCCAACCAGGATTTTATACAGATCAATACCGAAAACATTCTTTTCATTTGCGGCGGCGCCTTTGACGGGCTGGATAAAATCATCGAAAAACGCAAAGGCAGCCAAATTATCGGATTCGGAAGCGAAATCAAAAAGAAACAGGAAAAAAGCGCTACCGGAATCTATAAAGATGTCAATGCGCATGACATTATCAAATACGGCTTGATTCCGGAACTTGTTGGACGTCTTCCGATTATCGTTGCCCTCGAAAGCCTGGATGAGGCTGCATTGATTCGCATTCTGAAAGAACCCAAAAACGCAATCGTAAAACAATATATAAAACTCATGGGACTCGACGGCGTAGAACTGAAATTTGATGAAGATGCCTGCGCCGCTGTCGCAAACTTAGCTATTCAGCGCAATATCGGTGCACGCGGACTGCGCTCAATCTTGGAGGAAATCATGATGCCGATTATGTATGAAATCCCCTCCAAAAGCGACATCAAAGAAGTTACCGTGACCAAAGAACTGGTAAATAAACTGGAACATCCAAAACAAGTAAGCTAACGATTCTCAATTCAAAATATCCCGTTGAAAATTAGATTTTCAACGGGATATTTTTGTTATACGCGTTTTTCTTTTTGCATTTTCAAAGTCAAAAACTCAATGTTTTTGATGGTCTGCATATTTAAAAAATGCTCGATTTTTTCAACTTGCTCAAGCTCGTTGTCCGATCGGTTCAGCAAACACAAAAAACGGTGGAGTACATCATGTCGATGCAAAAGATAGCGCCCGATTTCCGCCCCTTTTGCAGTTGTCACAATGAAGCCATATTTTTGGAAATCCACATATCCGTTCTCTTTCAGATGCGTTGTCATTTTGGAAGCGGACGAAGGACGAACATGCAGCCGATCGGCAAGATCACGCATACGCACAACTTCCGCGCTGCGCAACATCCTGCAAATCATTTCCAAATAATCCTGCATAGCCGGTGTCAGCGTATCCGTTTCCAGCAATTGATAGCCCTTTAGAGTATAAAAACCATTTATATCCGCCATATGCTTCCCTTTCCAATCACAATTCCCGCTTATTTTTAATACAATAGCATTAGGAAAGAAAGTTTCCTTAACCTAAATTTATGAAAAGGACAATGTGAATATGAATCAGCACCCTTGCTTAAATGATATAAAACCCGGCGAAAAAGCCAAAATACGAGCACTGGTTTCAAGCGGCAGTATCCGCCGCAGACTATTAGACATAGGATTGATTGAGGATACAGAAGTGGAATGCCTCGGTCGAAGCCCCGGTGGAGATCCGACGGCATTTCTGATTCGCGGCGCGGTAATTGCAATTCGTTCGGAGGACTGCGGAAACATTCTGATCTGTCCATAATTCCAATATGCGAGGTGAAGTCTATGGGACTTACAAACAATTCCGTGGGAGTCAAAGCCATTGACTCCGGACTGGAAATCAAGCGCCGATCTGCAAACGATCGGATTATCGCAATTGCGGGCAATCCAAATGTCGGAAAAAGCACTTTGTTTAACAATCTAACCGGTATGAATCAGCATACCGGTAATTGGCCGGGAAAAACCGTTGCCAACGCACAAGGATACTGCTCGTCAAAGAAACATGACTATGTACTGGTGGATATACCCGGTACATATTCTCTGCTCGCCCATTCAGCCGAAGAAGAAGTCGCCAGAAACTTTATTTGTTTTGGAGAACCGGATGCAGTGGTTGTCGTTTGCGACGCAACCTGCCTTGAGCGGAATCTGAATTTGGTCTTACAAGCGCTTGAAATCTCCGACAAAGTAGTGGTATGCGTGAATCTATTGGACGAAGCAAAGCGCAAAAATATAAAAATTGATCTCAAGCGCTTATCGGCTGAATTGGGGGTTCCGGTCGTTGGTACTATCGCCCGCAAAAAAAGCAGTCTGAACGCTCTGATGAATGCACTGGACGAAACCATTGAGGAAAACTTTATTCCCAAACCAATCAAAATAACATATGACCCTATACTGGAAAAAGCAATCTCCGTTCTCGAAGAAGCCGTTAAGCAGCAATTGAACGACAGAATCAACCCGAGATGGCTCAGTTTAAAGCTGCTGGATTATGACGAATCGCTCATTCGGGAAATCAATCATTTCTTTGGGAAAAACATATTATCCGATGAGAAAGTGGCCGCCGCGCTCGAAGAAGCGCAAAACACACTGAAAGCAGGCGGAATCCAAACCGAAAATATTAAGGACAAAATGGTCGCATCTATTGTACGCACTGCGGAAAAGATCAGCGCTTGCACCGTGACCTATGATCGTATGAAATACAACGCGGTTGACCGAAAAATAGATCGAATTCTAACCAGCAAATGGGCCGGATATCCGATTATGATCGCGCTGCTCGCCCTGATTTTCTGGATTACAATCACCGGCGCCAACTATCCGTCCCAACTGTTATCCGACGGACTTTTTTGGCTGCAAGATCGCCTGAGCGACCTCTTTCGGTATTTAAACGCCCCGGAATGGCTGCACGGTGCATTGGTACTCGGCATCTACCGTGTGCTTGCCTGGGTCGTATCCGTCATGCTGCCGCCTATGGCCATCTTTTTTCCGTTATTCACCCTGCTTGAAGATCTCGGCTATTTGCCGCGCGTCGCCTACAATCTGGATAAACCGTTCAAATGCTGCGGCGCCTGCGGAAAACAGGCACTGACCACCTGTATGGGCTTCGGATGTAATGCCGCCGGGATCGTCGGCTGCCGAATTATCGATTCTCCGCGTGAGAGACTGATCGCGATTCTTACCAACAATTTTGTTCCGTGCAACGGGCGATTCCCGACACTGATTGCAATCATTACAATGTTTTTTATCGGTACGCAAAGCGGTATATTCAGTTCCATCGGCTCTACGCTGATTTTAACCGGCGTGATTCTGCTCGGTATTTTGATGACACTGGCGATGTCCGGCCTGCTCTCCAAAACGATATTGAAAGGTATCCCCTCCTCTTTCACACTCGAACTGCCGCCTTATCGAAAACCACAGATCGGGAAAGTTATCGTCCGCTCGATTTTTGACCGCACATTGTTCGTTTTGGGACGCGCTGTTGCAATTGCCGCGCCAACCGGACTGATTATTTGGCTCAGCGCCAATATTACCGTCGGAGATGTCAGTCTACTGCACCACTGTACGTCTTTTCTCGACCCGTTCGCACAGCTTTTAGGGCTGGACGGTGTAATTCTGATGGCTTTTATTTTAGGACTGCCGGCCAACGAAATTGTGATCCCGATCATCATTATGGCTTACATGGCAGAAGGAAGCATTCTTGAACTGGGCAGTTTATCCGAAATGAAGCAGTTGTTTGTCGAAAACGGCTGGACCTGGATCACTGCGTTCAGCACCATGCTGTTCTCGCTGATGCACTGGCCCTGTTCTACTACACTCATAACAATAAAAAAAGAAACCGGAAGTATGAAATGGACGCTGGCCGCATTCTGGCTTCCAACGCTTGCCGGCCTGCTTATTTGTTTTCTGTTTGCCTCTACAGCCAAATTTTTTGTATAAAGTAGTCCCGATTCCTTTCATTTTCCAAGCATGACGTCTCCAAAATGCCGGGAGCATGCAACGATATGGGGCGATAAAGAAAAGACGCCAAGCCAGCGTCTTTTCTTTATCTAAATTAAACATTAAAGCGAAACAGTACAATATCACCGTCCGCAATCACATAGTCCTTTCCCTCGCTGCGCAAAAGTCCTTTTTCTTTGACAGCGCTCATGCTGCCTGCACTGATCAAATCATCATATGCAACAATCTCTGCGCGAATAAAGCCGCGTTCAAAATCACTGTGAATTTTTCCTGCTGCCTGCGGCGCTTTCGTCCCCTCTGCAATCGTCCATGCGCGAACTTCTTTCGGTCCCGCCGTAAGATAGCTTATCAGCCCTAAAAGTTTGTATCCCGCGGCAATCAGTCGATCAAGGCCGCTTTGTTGTATTCCCAAATCCTGCAAAAATGCTTTTTTTTCTTCACCGTCAAGTTCGGCAAGCTCGGCTTCCACCTCGGCGCAAACCTCTATCATCTCTGCATGCTCACGATCAGCCAATTCTTTCAACCGGCTATAGAATACATTCCCTGACAAATCCGTACCGATCATATCTTCGCTGATATTGGCCAGATAAATGACCGGTTTCAGAGTCAAAAGCGGCGTCTCGGAAAGCACTTCCAGTTCCTCTTCGGAAAGTTCGAGGGTCCGCGCGCATTTGCCCGCTTCAAGCGCAGTTCTTACACGCTCCAAAACCTCAATTTCCGATGCAAGTGTCTTGTCGCCTTTCATCGCTTTTTTCACACGATCAATTCTGCGATCCAAAAGTTCCATATCAGAAAATATCAATTCAAGATTAATTGTCTCAACGTCACGTACCGGATCAATACTGCCGTCTACATGGATGATATTGCTGTCTTCAAAACAACGCACGACATGAACGATTGCATCCACCTCGCGAATATGAGATAAGAACTTATTTCCAAGCCCCTCCCCTTTGGAAGCGCCGCGCACAAGACCGGCAATATCCACAAATTCAATCACGGCAGGCGTATATTTTTCCGGATGATACATTTCGGCCAGAACATCCAGCCGGTGATCCGGAACCGGTACTACCCCCACATTCGGATCAATTGTACAAAACGGATAATTTGCAGACTGTGCTCCGGCATTGGTCAACGCATTAAACAGCGTACTTTTTCCTACATTAGGGAGCCCGACGATTCCAAGTTTCATTTTTATGTCCCTTTCACGATTTACTTTTGCTATTATATAACATTCACCGATTTTTTGCAAGTGAACGCCAAACTTTTTTGACACCAATCGATTTAATTATTTTTGTTCATTGCTTTGTTACATTTTATATGCTATACTAAGAAAGATGTGAGGTGAAATTATGCACGGGATACTGCTTTTAATTGGAACGAATGACCATGTTTTCTCACAATTTTCCGAACATTTCGGACCTGTTTCACATTTTGAAATTCGATTTTTACCGCTGACTCCGGATCTGGACGCCCGAATTCAATTTCTTGCACCCGATATTATCATAATTGACACAGGCGATGCAAAAACGCTGAATGCATATCAATCCATTTTGCGCAGCTTTACTGTACCGGTCATTCTGCTCTCTGATTGCTTTGATTTGGGAGCACGGATCGCCGCCCTGGAAACTGGTGCAGATGATGTACTTGTCAAACCGTATGACGCACATGAACTCGCCGCGCGGATTCACGCTGTTCTGCGTCGTACAGAACGCGCAAAAAGCAACGCGTATTCGGAGGAAACACTGCGATTTGAAAATCTGGAAATCAATGAAACCAAGCGAGAGTTAAAATTATGCAACCAAGCCGTAAAAATTCCTCCAAAAGAATTTCGTCTGCTCTATCTGCTTGCATCGAAACCCAATATAGCCCTCTCACGCAACGAACTGATTCAAAAAGTTTGGAATTACGATTATCTGGGAGATTCCCGAACGGTAGATGTACATATCAAACGTCTCAGAAAACGATTGCAGGGAGTTTCCAAGCGCTGGGAGATCGTCAGTGTCTGGGGCTTCGGCTATAAATTTGAAGTGAAAGAATAAAGCGACCATATGTTTCAGCAAAACTAAATAAAAAAACACAGCATAATGGAACCATCCACTATGTTGTGTTTTTTTGGTGCTCCTGCGGAGATTCGAACTCCGGACACCTTGATTAAAAGTCAAGTGCTCTACCGTCTGAGCTACAGGGGCATCCATCGCACTTGAATATACTACCATATTCGTTTTAATTTGTCAACACTTTTTTTAAGTTTTCAGACGAAATATGCGGCCGCCGTTTTAGCGGCCGCATAGAGACAAAATCAATTTCCGTACAGGGCGCCTGAATTCAATGAACTTTCGATGCGCAGCAGACGGTTGTATTTTGCAACCCGCTCGCTTCTGCAAGGCGCTCCGGTCTTGATAAAGGGCGCATTAGAGGCCACCGCTATATCCGCAATGGTCGTGTCCTCCGTTTCACCGGAACGATGAGATAAAATAAATTTGTATCCATTCGCCTTCGCATGCAAAATAACATCAAGCGTTTCACTAAGCGTTCCGATTTGGTTTGGTTTGATCAAAATCGAATTTGCCGAACCAAGACGAACTCCATCAAGCAGACGCTTCGTATTTGTTACAAACAAATCATCTCCGACCAACATAACCTTTTTGCCGATTCGGCGCGTCAAACTTGTCCAACCGGCAAAATCAGACTGATCCAATGCATCTTCTATTGAACAAATTGGATATTTGGAAATCAAATTTTCCCAATACGAAATCAACTCGTCCGTCTGCATGCTTACTTTTCTTTTTGGCAAAAAATACGCCCCGCTGTTTTGCCACTCACTGCTGGCCGCATCCAGTGCAACTTTGACGACATCCGTATCATATCCGGCTTCTTCAATCGCTTCGCAGATTAGTTGAATCGCTTCTTCATCCCCCGCGAGATTCGGCGCATATCCTCCCTCATCGCCCACGGATGTGGCAAGTCCGCGATCCCGAAGAATTTTACCGAGTGTATGATAGATTTCCGCACCGATCCGCAGTGCATCCGAAAAGCTGTGCGCACCGACAGGCGCAATCATAAATTCCTGAATGTCCACATTATTTGAAGCATGTGCGCCGCCGTTTAAAATATTCATCATCGGCACCGGAAGACATCGTGCGGAAATCCCTCCGAGATATTTAAAAAGCGGCATATGATATGAATTTGCCGCGGCACGAGCACATGCCATAGAAACCGCAAGGATCGCATTCGCGCCCAACCCGGATTTATTCTCTGTGCCGTCAATTTCCTGCATAATCGCGTCGATCTCATACTGTTCATATACAGAAATACCGGATAATGCCGGATGAATTTTTTTATGAATATTGCATACCGCATCAAGAACGCCTTTTCCGCCATAACGCGCACTGCCCTTATCCCGCAGTTCATGTGCCTCATATGCACCGGTCGATGCACCGGACGGAACGCTTGCCATTCCTACGGTTCCGTCGCTCAGAACAACGGATGCCTCCACAGTCGGGTTTCCGCGGGAATCCAAGACTTCCCTGCCGCATACTTTCGTTATATAATTTTTTCCCATGCCTGTCCCTCCTAAAAGAATGTACGAGAATATTATTATCATTTTTACCTCAAAAATTCTGTTCTGCAAAATAAATCTTTATTTTGCATATACTGTTAGAAATTCCAACGATGAGGTGTTTCCCATGATCATTCATACTGTAAGTCCAAGCGATACGTTTTATTCCATTGCCCGGCAATATGGCATTCCCGAATCCAGAATTTTAACCGATAACTTTCTGGATCCGGAAAGAAAGCTAATACCGGGACAGACACTGATTATCAGCAAACCATGCAAAACCTGCATTGTGCGTGGAGGAGATACCCTGCAAAGTATTGCAGAAAAGAACAACATCAGCGTACTTTCCCTGATGCAAAACAACCCGCAGGCCATCGAAGATTCCCTGATGCCCTCTCAAACACTAAACCTTGAATATGACAGAACCGGAGCGCCGCAAATCATAGTACACGCATACTCAGGCGGCGCTTCTGTAGACGCAACAGAAAAACAACTTCCATACATATCCGCCCTCAGCATACAAAATGCCACGCGACTTACCGACAATGGTGTATCCCTCACGCGCGACATCCGCCCTTATACTGCAGCAGCAAGAAAATACCGAACCATTCCATTCTTATTTATTGATGCTCTGGATACGCGCGGAAAATATGATCCCCGCCGTGTCTCCGTAATGCTGCAATCTCCAGAGGCTACCGAACGTTTTATTCAAAGCGCACTGCAAGCAGCGCGCACCAGCGGCGCTAGCGGAATAGAAATCTCCTTTGAAGGCCTTCCCGAAGAAGACAACTACAAATATATCGATATGCTGCTTGCTCTGCATGGACTCACGGGGGATTCGGACATAAAAGTCATCTCTCCCATTCTTCCGCTACCGGCCACACTCAGCGAAAATGATGAAAATAAGATCGATATAACAGACTTTACACCGGTCTGGAACTTCATTTGGGATGATGAGAAAATAACGTCCCCCGCGGCGCCTTATAACAAAATGCAGGATTTTTTCGCATCGGAAAATATGCAAAAACACGCGCCAAAGCTGCTTATGGGCATTCCGACTTTCGGAATCGACTACATTAAAAACGGCGCCGATTATAGAAAAATGGCCGTCAGCGCCTCTGCAGGACTGGAAATTGCAAACGGCCGTGCGATCACTTCCGCCTTTAATGAGCAAAGTCGTACACCTTATATCCAATATTCGGAAAACACCCGAAAATTTCCGGAGGAACACTTAATTTGTTACGAAGACGCGCGCTCCATTTCAGAGAAGCTGGATATGCTGGATCATTATAATCTCGGCGGTGTCAGCATTATGTCGCTGGACTACAACTGCCCGGTTCTGTGGCAAGTTCTGAATCAAAGATACAATATTTTAAAATACTGACACGCAGTTCATGAATCAAATTTTAAAATTTGCCAAAGATATGTTCGTTGTGTGACAATTTTTTGACGTACTGTGAAATTCTGGATCATTTGCCGTTTCCTATTGCAAATTTGACAAATCCGTGTTATAGTATTATTAGGGAAAAGTTGGTTTTTCAATAAATAAAAAATTTATATATAATAGGAGAACAAAAACATGACCCAAAACATGCATGTCGTCAAATGGATTGATGAAATGGCCGCTATGACTCAGCCTGACAAAATTGTCTGGATCGACGGCACCGAAGAACAGGCGGAAGCGCTCCGCGCAGAAGCTTGCTCAACCGGCGAGATCATTAAGCTGAATCAAGAATTACTGCCGAACTGCTATCTGCACAGAACGGCCGTCAATGATGTAGCCCGTGTAGAAAACAGAACGTTTATCTGCACAACCAAAAAGGAAGACGCCGGTAATATCAACAACTGGATGGCGCCCGCAGAATGCTATGCCACACTGACAAAGCTGTATACCGGTTCTATGAAAGGCAGAACCATGTATGTTATCCCCTACTCTATGGGTATCGTGGGATCGGACTTTGCGAAATACGGCATCGAACTGACTGACTCTATTTACGTTGTACTGAATATGCTGATTATGACCAGAGTCGGCAACAACGTTCTGGAAGCGCTCGGTGACAGCGCAGATTTCATAAAAGGACTTCATTCCAAAGCGGAACTGGACGAAGAAAATCGCTATATTTGCCATTTCCCGGAAGACAACACGATTTGGTCTGTCAACTCCGGATACGGCGGAAACGTTTTGCTCGGCAAAAAATGTTTTGCTCTCCGCATCGCTTCGTATCTCGGAAGAAAAGAAGGCTGGATGGCAGAGCATATGTTGATTCTGGGCATTGAATATCCTAACGGTCAGATCAAATATATCTCCGCCGCTTTCCCGTCCGCATGCGGAAAAACCAACCTTGCTATGCTGATTCCGCCGGAAATTTACAAGAACCTCGGCTATAAAGTATGGTGCGTAGGCGATGATATCGCATGGCTCCGCATCGGCAGCGACGGCAGACTCTGGGCTGTCAACCCCGAAAACGGATTCTTCGGCGTTGCTCCCGGCACCAATGAAAAATCCAACCCGAACGCCCTGCACACAACGATGAAAGATACGATTTTCACAAACGTTGTTCATGACCTTGACAACAATACGGTTTGGTGGGAAGGGCTTGATAACAACCCGCCGAAAAACGCGATCGACTGGAAGGGCAACAAGTGGGACTGCACGAAATACGACAAGAAAGACAAGAGCACTTGCGGCGCGCATCCGAACTCCAGATTTACCGCAAAAGCAACCAACTGCCCCTGCCTCTCTTCTGAATTCAACAATCCCGCCGGTGTTCCGATCAGCGCAATCGTATTCGGCGGTCGGCGCGCTAAAACGGCGCCTCTGGTTTACCAGTCCTATAACTGGCAGCACGGCACGTTTGTCGGCTCGATTATGGCCTCTGAGACCACGGCAGCCGCGGCAGGCGCGGTCGGCGTAGTTCGCCGCGACCCCATGGCAATGCGTCCGTTTGTCGGTTACAATATGGGCGATTATTTCGCACACTGGCTTGAGATGGGCAAGAAAATTCCGAATGCGCCCAAAATTTTCAACGTCAACTGGTTCCGCACGGACGATGACGGAAACTTTATTTGGCCTGGATTCGGCGACAACATGCGTGTACTGCTGTGGATTTTGGCGCGCTGCGAAAACGCGGTTGACGCAGTAGAAACGCCCGTTGGCTATGTTCCGAAACCGGAAGATATCAACATCGAGGGACTGAATGACGTCTCCATCGACACGATTAAAGAGCTTTTGACAATTGACATTGATTCCTGGAAAGATGACGTCAAAAACATTCGTGAATTTTATGCATTGGTCGGCGATCGTGTTCCCGCCGAACTGTATACAGAACTTGATGCTTTGGAAAAACGGCTTGGCTGAAAATCGGCCTATACCGGCAATTCCTAGCGCATAAATAGATCCGTCATCAAACGCATCCCAAAGAGATTGTAAGAGACGGTGAATCGCCTTTCTCTTCCTATTTTCTCGAAGGATGTATTTCCCGCAAAACAAAAGCAGGCTGCCTCTCGGACAGCCTGCTTTTGTTTATAGAAAAATTCTTGCAAAACAGGAAATTGAAACAATAGTTTTTTTCATCGCTATTTTAGCACAATTCGATTGGAGGAAAAAGTTTCGCATACAATATCCGGATCCATAAGATTTACCTGCCTGCTGAAATACGAACAAATCAAATTTTCAGTAAAATAATGCCCCGCTTCAATTAACGTAATACCGCGCTCAGGCGCTTCAATCATATGATGATACCCCAAACTTCCGGAAACAAATGTATCCGCGCCTGTTTCCAAAGCGCTCGAAATAAAATCCTTTCCTTCCCCGCCCAGCACCGCCACGCGCTTGGCCTTTGCGCCGGCGGCGGACAGCAAAACAAACGGCGCGCCGAGTGCCGCTTTGATCGTTTCACAGAAGGCGTCGATTTCAACCTCTTGTCTCAGATTGCCGACACGCCCCATATCGCTTTCTCCGTCTCCAAAAGACTCTACATGCTGCAAACCGAGCGCATCCGCGAGTAAATCATTCATTCCGCCCGGCATGGCATCAAAACGCGTGTGATAGGAAAGTACGCGAATCCGTTTTTCAATTGCAAAAATCACGTTTCTCGACACATTCTGCGCAGACGTTACCGCCCCCAGCGGACGAAAAATCAACGGATGATGCGACAATATTGTATCAAAGCCATGTTCAGACGCATAGGAAAGCGCTTCATCGGTCACATCCAGCGTGCAAAGAACGCGCCGAACTTCAGATGTCATATCTGAAGCGCACATCAAACCGTCGTTATCCCAACTGCACGCATATTTTTTCGGAATCATTTTCTCAAAACGCGCATAAAAATCCGTAAATTTCATCCATGTTCCCCTTGAAGAATTTTCAAATAAGCGCCAAGCAACACCTGTTCCTCCGCGCAATCGGCGCCGGAAATGCGTTTTCCGTCCGCACATTTTTGAACAATACCGACACGCCGCCGAAGATACCGCAAAAAAATCGGATCGCGGCGCCGGATATTCAGCGCCCCTACTTCAGCTTCCACCTCCGTAAGCGTATACGGGCATCCGGTGAACGAAACCGCAAGGCACTGATAAAGCCGCTGCTCTGATTCCACAATCGCTTCATCGAAAATCTCAAATCCGCTTTTTGCAAGATAACGCCGCAAACAGGCGAAATCCGTCATAGGCTGCAGCAGCAAGCGTATATCCGGATTTTTCAAATCATCAGCTGCTTTCAAAATAGCGCAGATTGTCTCTCCGCCCATACCGCAAACCGCAACATCTGAGGGGACAAAAGAAGAAAGTCCCTGAAATCCGTCGCATACGACCACTTGTATCTTTTCCGACAATCCGTATGCCTCTATATTTTGCACAGCGCGCTTGGCCGGCGCTTCGCCGATATCCGAAGCGACAGCACAATCCGCAATCCCTTTTTGCACCAAATAAATCGGCAATTTTGCATGATCGGTACCGATGTCTGCAAAACGTGCGCCGCGCCGTACCCGCGCCGCAATCCAAAGCAGACGCGGATTCAGTTCACACCGCTGCATAAGTCCTCTCTCTGTAAAGTATGCCTTTCCGCACAGCGGAAAGGCATACCGTTATTTTGAAGCTAAAAACTCGTTAATCTTCTTTACAAGCTCGTCCGGATCCGTACCATGCACACCGCAGGCCTCCTCAATCGTTTCACCGCGCGAATGCGGGCATCCCAAACAATGCATACCGATCTCCATAAAGAACTGCGCAGTATCTACATTATAATCCAGCACATCGCCGATCAGACTGTTTTTCGTAACTTCCATATTCAATCACCTCACAAATATTTTTACGATTCTATTATATATCTATCCGTCCTGCTTGTCAATACTCTTTAAAGATGCCAAGCAGCCGTATTCAGCGATAAATTTGAATAAAAATACTTGCAAAATCAAAAGGCGATATGATATACTAATATAGTTAATGAAATATTTGGAGGTTTTACCTTGATAGTTGCACTGGAAGAGGCAAAATACAGTCTGATTGAACTGCGTGCAAAAGTTTCGGATCTCGGCAATGCGCTGCGTATTGAAGAATTGCGCCAGAAAGCTGCGGAACTGGAAAAATTGACTTACGCAGAAAATTTTTGGAACGATCAGGAAAATTCCAGCAAAATCCTTCAACAGACAAAGCAGTTAAAAGATAAGATTGAAGCGTATGAAAAGCTTTCGCAAAAGCTTGAGGACGCAATTACACTCGCAGAAATGGCCATTGAAGAGAATGACGAGGTTTATACCGAAGAGGTTCAAAAGGAACTGATCGAAATTATAAAAACCGAAGAAACCATGCGGCTTGAACTCCTGCTTTCCGGCGAATATGATGCAAGCAATGCAATTCTTTCCTTTCATCCGGGCGCGGGCGGAACAGAGGCGCAGGACTGGGCGCTGATGCTCTACAGAATGTATACCCGTTGGGGCGAAAAACACGGTTACGATGTCAAACTGATCGATTGGCTGGACGGCGAAGAAGCAGGGATTAAAAGTGCGACGATTATGATTTCCGGCCCCAATGCTTACGGATATCTGAAAAGCGAAAACGGTGTACATCGTCTGGTTCGCGTATCGCCGTTTGATGCATCCGGACGCCGTCACACTTCGTTTGCTTCCGTCGAAGTTATGCCGGAATTTAAAGATGACGGCAAAATAGAGCTTCGCGACGAGGATTTGGAAATTACTGCGCACCGGTCAAGCGGCGCCGGCGGACAGCATATCAACAAAACCGACTCGGCAATCCGGATCCTGCACAAACCGACCGGAATCGTTGTCGGTTGCCAAACAGAGCGCAGTCAGCTTCAAAATAAAGAAACGGCCATGAAAATGCTGATTTCAAAATTAATGGAGATCAAAGCACGCGAAAAGTTGGACAAAATCGAAGACATTCAGGGAAATAAGAATAATATCGAATGGGGTTCTCAAATTCGTTCCTATGTATTTATGCCGTACACACTCGCAAAAGATGCGCGCACCGGCTACGAGGACGGCACGGCCATTTATACCAATTATGGCAGCGCCCCGGTCACGGTGGGCGGCGTAACGGTGGCCGCCAAGGATTACGCGGCGGTGAAGGAGGGAGCGCATCCATGAGAACCAAAAAACGCCTGTCCATCAGCGGAAGAAAAGCGTTGACCGGCTGGGTGTTCAGTATCCCCTTCCTCATCGGATTTTTCCTGTTTTTCCTGGTGCCGGTCATCCACTCCGGCATCCTCAGCTTTCACACCATCACCGCCGGCCCCACCATGAAATTCGTGGGCTGGCAGCACTATTACGATCTGTTTTTTACCAATGCCGAATATATCCCCAAGCTCAAGGAGAGCCTGCTTAATTTGCTTATCGATTTCCCCT
>URDS01000024.1 GCA_900546635.1 uncultured Eubacteriales bacterium
AACCTTGGTTTTGCGGCGGAAAAAGGCGGACATGTGCCGCCTTGTAAACACCTTTTCTATTGCGGTCCCGCCATACTTTTTGCTAAAAATTTATCAATAGTCTTGCAAATTATCCCAAACTGTGATATTATCATTAACATAATAATAGTTTCGCGAAATGTTCCATTTCAAAAAACTCAATTGTAAAAAACATGTTTCCTCCTCCATTGCCCTCCCAAATATAACCGAAAAATCAAATATATATTTGGAAGTCTATAAACAAAGCATTGCCGTAATCGAAACAGCAGCGATGCCATTTTCAGGTTTTGTCTGGCCGAAACAAGTAAAATTCTGAAATGGAGGCAATGATGAAAAAAAATAAAAAAATACAGTTTACAGCAATTTTGTTCCTTGCTGCATCACTGGTTGCCTTTATTGCGATCGTTTACGCAAACCACAATTTCAGTACCGATACCCGCACGATACAGTTGGGAAATGTGCAAACGCTCGCCACCGGATGGCAGTATCAGACTGAAAACGGCAGGCAGGATATTTCGTCTCTGCCGGCAAAGATAAATGTCGAGAATGCAAAATCCGGCGCCCACGGCGTTTTAACGATATATTACCGATTACCCGATGTTCTGCCCGACAATCCGGCGCTCGAATTTATAAGCAATCAAATGATCGTGGAGGTCATGCTTGAAAATCGTGTCATCTATGAATACGGCACAAAGAGCAACGCGCCGGTCGGCCGAATCCTCGGAAGTCCGTGGAATGTGATCGATTTGCCAAATGACGCCGCCGGCAAAGAAATTGCCGTTTGCTTTACTTCCCTTTACAGCCATCATGAAACCTACTATGTTCCCTCGATTTCACTGGGCAGCAAAGTGGATATTTTGCATCAGTTTGTACGCTCGAATACCGATCTTCTCTTATTCTGTCTGATTTCGTGCGTTTTTGGATTTCTGATGCTGTTTTTAAGTATCTTTTTCAAAGTAAAAAAAATAGACGTCAATTTCTCTGCCTCAACGCTTATTTACTTTGCGCTGTTCATATTTATATCCGTGATATGGATTATAACCGACTCAAGACTTTTGCTGTTGATAACCTCAAATTACGCATCCATCTATATTACATCCCATATATCCTTTATGCTGATGCCGGTGCCTCTGATGCTGTTTTTACAGCAAACAGCCCTATACGGGAAACGAGTATATGCCGTAATGAGCATGGTATACATTCTGAATTTTTTTGTACTTACCTCTCTGTATTTTTTCGGTATCGCAGAGTACGAAAAAACCTTATTCATTACGCATATTTTGATGGTCGCAAGCCTTATCGTCTGCCTTGTGCTCCTTATTCGGGAACGGCAGCTTTACCATAAAACAATCACATCGGTTTTCCTGGTCGGCTCTGTCGTCTTTAGTACCGGTCTGTTCCTTTCTCTGTCGGTGTTTATGTTTACCGACCTCAATGATAATTCCGTATATTTTCGCGCGATTCTTCTCCTGTTGATGACCGCAATGCTCTACAAATGTACTTCCGGAATTATGCGCATGATCAAAAAAGGAATTGAAACGCAAGTTTATCATGAACTGGCCTATATGGATGTTCTGACCAAGCTGGAGAACCGTCTGGCTTTCGAGGAACGCATGTGTGCTTTACAGAAAGAACCGAATTGTACCATGCTGACCGTTGTTATGTTTGATATTAACAAGCTGAAATATACCAACGACCGCTACGGACACAGCGCAGGCGACAGTCTGATCCGGTGTGCAGCCGAATGCATTCAAACCTGCTTCGGGCAAATCGGGAGATGTTATCGCATAGGCGGCGATGAATTTGTCGCGCTTTTACAAGACGTTGACGAAGAAGACACGAAACGTTTTCTGCAGCAATTCATTCAAAGCACAACCGAGGCCAAAACCGAAACTCCGGAAGGACTGAGCGTCGCGGTGGGATACGCCGCCGGAGCGGCTAAAGGCGAAAACTTTGCCCAAAGTCTGCTCAAAGAAGCGGATAAACGTATGTACAGCAAAAAAGAGCCCGCCGCCCGATAAATCCAGACATACGGAGTAAAATTTATTATCCGCGCTTTGTTGACGGCACAGCACAATTTGAATATTTGGCAAATCCGCCGAAAGGCGGAGACGCAAAGCTATAGTGTCTAAGTGGAAACATTTCCATAAGATTGACTGGCTGCAACACCCGATTTTTGTTGCAGCCGTTTTTTCTTTTTCAATAGGAGAGCTTTATATGAATCAGGTACTGCGCGAAGAAAAAAAGTTTTTAATCAATATAGAGGAATTTCGCTGTAAAAGCCATGAACTCGATCAGTTGCTTTGGCAGGATCCCCATAACGGAACGCACGGTTATCGGATCCGTTCTCTGTATTTTGATACGGCTTATGACGATGATTATTTTGACAAGCTGAACGGCTTGGAAACCAGAAGAAAGATCCGTCTGCGGTGTTATGATCCGAGCGGCGACCATGCTATGCTGGAAATGAAGCAAAAGCAGGGGACGCGTCAGTACAAGCGGTCGCTGCGCGTGACGCGGGCGGACGCAGTGCAGATGATACAAGGCGATTATTCTCCGCTTCTGCGATATTCCGACGCCTTCGCCGCCGAATGCTACGGACTGATGTACAACCGATGTTACCGGCCTAAAACCATTGTGGAATACAAACGAAAAGCCTACATAGCCAAAGAAAACCGAATACGCATTACATTTGATAACCAGATCGTTTCCACCGAAAGCTGCTTTGATCTGTTTTCCCCGAAACTCAATATGAATCCGGTGCTCGACCCGTTCGCCGTCGTGCTCGAAGTCAAATATAACGGGTTCCTGCTCGGATATATTCAACAGATGCTGAACACTGTGGATAAAAATGAATTATCGATCAGCAAATACTGTCTGGCCCGTCAAAACGGATATCAAACAAAACTGTGAGGAGAATTTCCCGTGAAAGAAAGCATTTATGACTTAATCCGCAACCAAAACGAACTGTCCTTTCAGCAAATTGCTGCCAATGTTGCCGCATCCGCCATTCTCGGCCTTTTGATTTATATTTCCTATTACATCTCCCACCGCGGCACGATCTACAGCAAAAAATTCAATGCATCGCTGGTGGTTCTCACGGTCTTGACCGGGACCGTCATGACGGTTATCGGAAATAACATTGCGCTGTCCCTCGGCATGGTCGGCGCTTTGTCGATTGTTCGATTCAGAACTGCTATAAAAGATGTCCGCGACACGGTGTATATCTTCTGGACGATTATCGCCGGTATTTGCTGCGGCGTTGGGGATTATATTGTGGCGGCCGCCGGCAGCAGCGCCGTATTCCTTTTGCTGCTCGTTTTTGGTTTAATCAAAAGCGACAACCGTATGCTGCTGATTATCCGCGGCGCCAGAAACGAAGAAGTCCGGATACAGGCCTCCGTTTTCAAGTTGTTTAACCGCAAGGCCGTTATGCGCGTCAAGAATACAACGGAAAACACCGTGGAATTCATCTATGAAATAACAGCCAAAATCCTGGCGAAAGCCGAAAAATCACAACCGAGCGTCAGCGGCGCAATTTATGCAATCGGAAACATTGAGTATGTCAACATCGTGATGCAGAACGATGAGGTTTCCAACTGATTTTCTTCAACTCCCGAAAAGGAGGGCGGCGCAATGAAATATAAAATAATCGGGCTTGCAGCCTGCCTGGCCGTTTTGCTGGCATCTGTGCTGATTCCTCTGGCGGCTTCTGACGATCACACGCGATACCATCAACACATGGAAGCGGCGCCGAAAGCAGCCTGCCGGCATGGCGAAGATGTTTTTTGCTCCCATCTGCCGCTGGTCGAGATCGAAACAAACGGAACGGAGATTCCGGGCAAACTGATTTTTGACGAAAACGGCGTGCAAATGCCCGGCTACACCACTGCCGCCGACGGATCCTCTACCATTTCCGCGCAAATGGAGATCCGAGACAGCGAAATCCAAAACAATCACCTGACCGATCCGGCGATATTGGACAGCAAAATTCAGATTCGCGTCCGCGGAAATTCTTCGCGCGCCTTTGACAAAAGCAGCTACGCGATCCGGCTGGTCGATGAAAACGGAATGAACGCGCCGCAATGCGTGATGGGAATGGACGCACACCACGAATGGGTGCTTCACGGCCCGTATTTGGATAAAGCGCTGCTCCGCAACTATATGTGGTACAACATTGCGGGTGAAATCATGGATTACGCGCCGAACGTCCGTTTTTGCGAGGTGATCCTCAACGGCGAATATCAGGGACTGTATGTAATGACCGAAAATATTACCGCCGGGAAAGAGGGCGCACGGCTGAATCTGTCGGTAGACAAAAAAAACAGCACCTTTTCCGGATACTTGCTGCGGCTTGACCGCGGAAGTGACAATCCGCTTCATAATCTCGACAACTTTACCACCTATACCCGCCGCACGGCGATGACGTTAGAAGTGGTATATCCCGGCGCGGATAATTTAACGAAAAAGCTGCAAACGGCCATTTGCCGGGATTTTTCGGATTTTGAAAAAGCGCTTTATTCCTACGATTACGACAGCAAAAAGCACGGTTACGCACAGTATATTGATACGCAATCTTTTGTCGATTATTTTTTAATTAACGAATTTATCTGCAACTACGACGCGGGATGGCTGTCTACCTATATGTACAAGGATTTGGACGGCCGATACCGCATGTGCGTCTGGGATTTTAACTCGGCCTGCAATAATTATCAGGAATCAATGAACAATCCCGATCATTTTGAAATGCAGAACTGTCTTTGGTATTTCATGCTGTTAAAGGATGAAGACTTCACCGACCGGCTGATCTCACGCTATTACCAACTGCGGAAAACCTATTTTAACGAGGACTATCTGAATAGCTATATCGACGATGTGATTGCCTATCTCGGCCCGGCAATAGACCGCAACTATGAAAAGTGGGGATATACGTTCGACCGTGAATACGACCTGCTGCGCCCCGCAGAGCGAAATCCGCGTTCCTACGAGGAGGCGATTGCCGATATGAAAGCGTTTTTTCACGAACGCATCGCGTGGATGGACGACAATGTCGAAACGCTGCGTCAGTATTCCGCAGAATCCAAAGTAAAGAAATTCAACGAAAACGCAAATTAACAGGCACAAATACTGCTGAAAGGAGTTATCGCCGTGAAAAAATTTATCATGATCGTATCCGCCGTTATTCTGGCGTTTATTCTCTGGGATACCGCCTACTACCGTCTCGGGCTGTATATTGATTTTTCACCGAATCAGGCGGTAACCACGTTTGTTAAGACAGCGGGCAGCGAGATCTATAAGCAGACGGCAGCGGGCTATGAAAAATTTGAAATAAAAGGCGTCAATATGGGTTCGGGCGAGCCGGGCGAGTGGTCAACCGACTTTGATATTGACGAAGAAACCTATCTGCGCTGGTTTCGGTATATTCAGGAAATGGGCGCCAATACCGTTCGTATTTACACGGTTCAGGCGGATGATTTCTACAATGCGTTTTATCGATACAACAAAGACAACTCAAATCCCCTGTATCTGATCCACGGCGTATGGGTCAACGACTACATACAAAATTCTTACCGGGACGCCTACAGCGATGATTTTTACGACGCCTTTCTGAATGACTGCAAAACGGTTATCGACGTGATTCACGGCAAGAAAAAACTCTCGCTCGGCAGAATGGCCAGCGCCGGTTCGGGCACCTATACCCACGATATTTCCGAATGGGTCATCGGCTACATTCTGGGCGTGGAGTGGGAGGATATAACGGTAGCCTACACGGATGAAAAATATGCGGAAAACGAGCATTATAACGCATATCACGGCACCTATATGTATACCTCGGAGGATGCAACGCCATTTGAAGCCATGCTGGCACGGGTCGGCGACAAGGTGATCGAATATGAGTCCAGGCGGTATAAAGAGCAGCGACTCGTCGCCTTTTCCAACTGGCCGACCACCGATCCGTTCATCTATCCGGAAAATGTATCCAATTATTTTATGAAATGCGCTTATGTGGACACCGAACACATCAAAACCACTGAGCATTTTCTTTCCGGACAGTTTGCTTCCTATCATGTATATCCCTACTATCCGGATTATCTGAGCTACATAGACGACTGGACGCCCTACGGCATTGACAGTCTTGCCGAACTCATTACCGAGGACGGTGAAATCAACACCTACCGTGCTTATTTAAGCATGCTGACCAAGCACCACACCATGCCGGTTGTCATTTCCGAATTCGGCGTTTCGACCGGACGCGGCATGGCGCAGCGCGACCAAAACACCGGGCGCAATCAGGGCAACATGTCCGAAAAGGAACAGGGACAGGCGTTGATTGATTGCTATGACGATATTCGAGCATCAGGATGCGCCGGATGCTGCGTGTTCTCCTGGCAGGACGAATGGTTCAAGCGCACCTGGAACACCATGTACGCGGTAGATTTGAAACGAACGCCCTATTGGTCGGACTACCAGACCAACGAGCAGTACTTCGGCCTGCTTTCGTTTGATCCGGGCAAGACCGAATCGGTCTGCTATGTGGACGGCGATATTTCCGAATGGTCGGAGCAGGATATTGTCGCCGCGGGCGACGGCATATCGCTCTCGATGAAATACGACGAAAAATTTGTCTATTTCATGATTGATAAGGACGATCTGGACTTTGAAACGGAAACGCTGTATATTCCCATTGACACAACGCCGAAATCCGGCAGCAGCTACTGCCAAAACTACGCTCTGTTTTTTGACCGCGCCGTCGATTTTCTGATTGTGCTTAGCGGAAAAGACAACAGCCGTCTCCAGGTGCAAAAGCGGTATGAATCCCTGCGTTCCACCTATTCGCAGAACGTATTGGATTTCGATACCTACATAAAGGACAATCAGCCGGACATCGATTCCCCGCTGTTTGTCAATATCGATATGATTCTCCAAACGGCCACGCCCCTGCTCTACGGGGACAACACCGCCAAGGCGGAAACCTTTGAAACCGGTCGTTTGACCTACGGCAACGCCAATCCGAACAGTGAGGATTTCAACTCGCTGGCGGATTTTATCTCAAACGGAGACTTTGTGGAAATCAAGCTGCCCTGGCAAATTTTAAATTTTGCCGATCCGTCGCAAATGGAAATCCATGATGATTACTATGCCGGAAACTACGGCGTCGATTATATCAGCATCGATGAAATGCGGGTTGGCGTCAGTACGCAAAATCCGACCGGGAGAATTTCGCTTTTCCCTTTTCCGCTGAAAGGCTGGGGAAACCGTGTCTCCTACCACGAACGGCTGAAAAGCTCCTACTATATGCTGCAGAGCATATGGTCTGACAACCGGGTTCAGAAAGAAACGGGCGATTGAGATGAATGTAGAAACCTTAATTTACGCCTATCTGGCGATTTGCTTTTGCATGATTGTATTCAACTGCGTTTGCATTTTTGCTTTCAAACACAGCGAAACCCAAACCGACAAAAAAAGCGCAAAGCTTGAAAAACGTATCGCCGAGCAAATTGAAGGAATGAAACAGGGACATTCTCCGGATGAAAACCATAGAAAATATCTTTGTAAAAAACTGAAACGAATCGGCAACCTGACGGCTTTGGATGAAACAATAGAGCGTATGTTTATAGCAGAACCGGAGGCTGTAAAAGCTTATCTGACCGCCATCCGTCCGGTTTTTCTGTACCTGGCTTTGGAATATAAAGACCGTGATTCGGTTGTCGCCGCGTATTATCCCTATATCATCAAGCGCTTTCACATCTTGCAGAACAAATCCTTTGATCTGATGATCGACACCCTGTTTGAGCTTTTGCACAGCAAAAGCCTGTACTGCCGGGAAAATGCATTGCAGGCGCTCTACAGCACCGGCGACTGCAACATTGTCGTGAAGGCGCTCAAAGTAATTGACAGCGGCTCGAATTTCCACCATTCCAAGCTGCTGACGGACGGACTGCTGGAATTTTCCGGCAGCCACAGAAAACTTTCGGCGGCGCTCTGGAAAGTGTTTGAGGATTTTTCCGCGCCGATGAAAGTGACCGTTTTAAACTATCTCCGTTTCAGCAATCCCGATTGCCGGGAAGAAATGATGCAGCTGCTGACAGACAGGCGTCAGGACGATGAAGTCTATTTTGCCTGTATCCGTTATTTCGGCAAATACCATTTTGATCCCGCCTATCCCCTTTTGCTGGAGTTTGCCGAAAACAAAGAGGAACAGAGGTGGGAATATGCGGCGATTGCCTCCTCGGCTTTGGGAATATATCCGTCGGACCGCACGGTTGAAACGCTGAAAACCAATCTGTGCAGTTCAAACTGGTACATTCGGTTCAATGCTTCCGAGAGTCTGGAAAAGCTCGGACTTACCTATACGGATATGATCGATATTTTCGACGGCAATGACCGTTATGCCCGCGAGATTCTGCAATACCGCCTGGATCAGCGGAAAGTAAAGAGCAAGGAGGCGATTTCGATATGACAGACGGCATTATGGATGTCATCAAAGCGTTTTTAAACGGCGTCGGCGTTTTCTTTGTTCTCTATCTGATCGGATATTCCACATTTTTGTTTTTGGCGGTCGTTGTGGGCTCTTCCGCGCTCTACCGCAGGCGCAGACAGGAAAAACTGAAAAACATTCTGACAAAAGATTATTATGTCCCCGTCACGATTATCGTCCCGGCGCACAATGAAGAAATAACCGTTGTGGAAACCGTCCGTTCCCTGCTCGCGCTGGAGTACCGCGCCTACGAAATCATTGTGGTGGACGACGGCTCAAAAGATGCCACCTCCGCAAAGCTCATCGAGGCTTTCGACATGCACCTGATCCGAAGATCCATTCGCCGTCAGATTCAATGTCAGCCGGAAGAATTTGTATACGAATCCGCCGCGCAGAAAGTGCCGCTGACGCTGATTCGCAAGAAAAACGGCGGAAAAGCGGATTCGCTGAATATGGGGATCAACGCGGCGCGTTTTCCCTATTTTATCTGCATGGATGCCGATTCCGTGCTTCAGTATGATTCCCTGAAAAAAATCGTGCGCCCCGCTTTAGAGGACGATCACGTCGTAGCGGTCGGCGGAACGGTCCGCGCCTCCAACAATGTGCAAATCGAAAACGGAAGAGTCAGGCGATACCGCCTGCCGCGCAATATCCTCGCCTGTATGCAGGTACTGGAGTATGACCGCTCCTTTCTGGCTTCACGTATTCTTTTCGATCAGTTCAACGGCTCCCTCATCATCTCCGGCGCTTTCGGTTTGTTCAAAAAAGAAACGGTCATCGCCGCCGGCGGATACGACCATTCCACCATGGGCGAGGATATGGAACTGGTTGTCAAGCTGCACGAATACTGCGTTGCCAACGAAATCCCCTATCTGATCCGGTATTCAACCGACGCGATCTGCTGGACACAGGTGCCTGAAAGGATCCGCGACCTGTGCAAGCAGAGACGGCGCTGGCACATCGGGCTGTTTCAAAGCATGTGGAAGCACAAAAAAATGTTTTTCAATCTGAAATACGGTGCAGTCAGCTTTATCTCCTATCTGTATTTTCTGCTATACGAGCTGCTCTCGCCGTTCATTGAAGTTTTCGGCGTACTGACCATGGCGCTGGCCTTTGCGGTCGATCTGATTAATATTCCGTTTATGATTTTGTTTTTCCTGATCTACACGGTATATGGTTCCGTTCTTTCACTGACGGCGTTTTTTGCAAGAATTCAAACCATCGATTTAAAAATATCCTTTTCCGATGTTTTGAAAGCCATCCTGCTATGCTTTTTTGAGGTATCCTGTCTGCGCTTTGTACTGGCGTTTGTCCGTCTGACGGCCTTTTTCGGCTATCACAAACGAAAGATGCATTGGGGACAGATTGAACGCAAAAAAATTGATTTGAAATAACGCCTGCCAAAGTATTCGATTCCAAACATCAAAACAAGGAGATTGCACAATGGACAAAAAAGCGTTCAAAAACAGCTTTTTGGGGTATTCCAAAACCAGCGTCTGCGAATATATTGCCCAAGTCAACGAGGAATTTTCCAGAAAATTCCTGAGCACCATAGCAGAGCATGAGCAGATACAAAAGGAACTCAGGGAAAAAATTGCGCAAGTGGAAAAGGAAAACGAGCAGTTGCGAAGCCGCCAAAATGAGGTGACGGCCATACTGCTTGACGCCAAGTCTTTTGCCGCCGAACTCAACGATAAAGCAAAGGCCGAAAACAACAGAATGACGGCGGAAAATACAAAACGCCGCATGGCCGAGCTTGAGCGAATCCGCAGTTACGGAAAGCGTATTGACAGCATCCGCGATGAAATCGGCAATCTGCTTCAGGTCATAGATGCGGAACTGTCGCAGAACAGAGATCGAATTTCTGCTTTGGAAGACGAAGAAATAAACCATGATGAAACCCCCGATTCAAAATCAAAAGCGGAGATTGACCTCCCTTTTGACAGCGGAATGAACAGATGAAAAACAAATCTTTGGGCATGTTCTTTTGCTGCATACTGCTTCTTATCCTGATGACCGGCTGCGGTTCCGCCGATTCTGCCGATTCCGCTCCGGAATGGATCACGGCAGTATTCTCAGGGGATGCGATCTCAGTGGAATGGAACCCGGTAAAGGCCGCCGACAATTATCGGCTGTATAAAAAATCATCCGGCGACAGCGAATATAAATTCATCTGCGACACGCCCCATACGGTCTATACGGATACGGAATGGACACCCGGCTGCATTTATTCTTATAAAGTCAGCGCAATCTGCAGCGATACGCTGTCAGAGGGAGCGGAATCAGAACCGGTTACAATTTACGCCGCACCGGAAATTTTATCGGTTCAAACGATAACGCAAGATGAAATTGAGATAAAATGGCAGGACTGCGCCGCCGTTTTATATCATGTTTATGCGGCGGAAGCAGACGGCGATTGGATTCTTGCGGCAAAAAGCGATCGCCTTGAATATCAACTTTTAAATGCCGGAAATTATACCCGGTTATGTGTCAGCGCCGTACATGATAAAGGCGGCAGTCGGACAGAATCTCCGAAATCGGCTGAAGAACCGATTCCGCGCGGCTGCAGCATAACCTCAGTCACAAGGGTAGACAACCATACTGTCGCCGTTTTATTTGAAAGCGAAACCGACACCGGAGAATATCTTATTTCCCGTTCAGTTTCACAAAACGGCGAATATACCCATATCGGGCGCAGCTTTGAACAAGCGTTTTATGACGTGGATGCGGAAATCGGCGCAGAGTTTTACTATCGGGTTCAGCCTGTCACCGCCAAGGGAACCGGCCTGCTGTCAGAACCCGCCCCCGTCGGAAAAAATGCCCGCTCGATTTCGGGCGTTCCCGTATTTATGTATCATGAATTCGTCACACAGACCGATCTGGACAACGGCATTGCCTTTGACGAATATGCCATATGGAAAGATGAATTTGAACAGGATCTTATCTGGCTGACAGACAACGGCTATACCACAATCACAACGGCACAGCTTGCCGCATATTTGAACGGTACGGAAACACTGCCGGAAAAGCCTGTGATTTTGACCATTGATGACGGTAAATACGGTGTTTATAAAAATGCGTATCCGCTGCTCGAAAAATATAATATGACCGCCGTTTTGGCTGTGATCGGAGAACAAATCGATCTGGCCACGGACCAACCCGAAAGCAGAGCAACCGATCCCGCGCCGTTTTGCACTTGGGAGGAAATCGGCGAAATGTCGCGTTCCGGCACTGTCGAAATTGTCAGTCACACCTATACCAAACACCGCTACAACTATAACGGACACCGAGGCGCGGACATCGCTGAAAACGAAGAAGAAGACGCGTTTTATCTGGCCGCGAAAAAAGACTATCAGAAAATGGATCTCAAACTGAAAGAAGAAACCGATACCGGCACTCTTGCCATGGCATATCCGTATTCTTTTCGGAGCGAGGCCGCAGACCGTGTATGGAGACGCTGCGGATACGCGATTCTTTTGGCCGGAGACAGTGACAGTGTGCGCCGTTCGTATTATAATTATTATGTTGACGGAGCGGGACTGAATTATTATTCCGCGCGCACAAGACGGATTCCCCGCATGACCGGAACATCACTCAGTCAGTATATTGCGGACGCTCAGGCACACGATAAATGATTAAATGGTGATTTTATGTGTTCAGAACAAAAAAGAAAAAGAAAACGAATATCAAAAATTTATACCGTTTTTTTAGCCGCACTGCTTTTTTCCGCTGCGGCACGGCTGCCGGTTTCAGCAGAAGTTTTCTTTTCCAGGGAAGCAACCGGGCATGCCGACAGCATCTATGTCGCCGGCAATCCGGATTTTTATCCTGTGGAGTATTACAATTCGGAAACCGAAAGCTATGAAGGCATTATACCGGAACTGCTGAAAAGCATTTCAGAAGCGGCAGGGGTGGATTTTACATATGTAAGCGCCGGAGAAAAAGATCAGCGGGACAGACTTGCCAAAAACGGGCAGGTGGAGATTGTATCGGCCTGTCTGAGGTCGGACAATGAAACCGCGGCATACGCATCCGGGGAAAAAATCATTTTGTCCGTTCCGATGGATCGGCAATTCCGGGATGTCTGCTTTATCTTTACCGAAATTGCATCCGATGAACTGATTCATACTGTGACCGAGGCAATTGACGAAATTCCGGACAGTAAGTTGACCGAAATCGCCATATCGTATATGATGGAACATCAGCACGATCGTTTCCCGATCGAAGCGCTTTGGGGTGTTCTTATTCTGCTGGGCTTGGCGGTCACGGCGGTTATTCTGTTTTCGGTGCAGCTGCATAAACAAAAGAAAGAAAAGCAGCAAAACAAATTTCTGGATCCGACGACCGGTATCGGCAACAAAGCGTACTTTGTCCAGTACTTTGAAAACACCATATCCGATCAGGCGAGAGTTCTGTATTCTGTCGCGTATATCGCCTTTGATATTGTACATGTCAATCAGTATTACGGCTATGATGAATCGGAGAATATTCTTTACTACGCCGCGAATGTTTTGACGCAGAACGCTGCCGACACCGATATTGTAGCCAAAAATTCCGCCGGCGCATTCGTCCTTGCTTATCAAAGCAGCAATCAAACCGAGGCGCAGGAACGAATTGAACGCCTGCTTCACCTTTTGAACCAATACAGCGAAACCTATCGACGCGATTTTCATATTGTATTTTCCGCCGGCGTATACCCGCTCACACAAAACGACCGCAACTGTGAGACCGCTGTATATAATGCGCTGCAAGGCTATCGATACGCGCAGGAAAATCGGCTTCCCTATTCCTTTTACAACGACGAACTGCTGAAAAACACTGAGAAAACGGCGCTGTTGCTCCAACAAATCACCTCCGCGCTCAAAAATCACGAATTTCGGGTATATATGCAATTCATCGTTGATAAAAACACAAAGAAAATTTGCGGAGCGGAAGCGCTCTCTCGCTGGCAGCATCCGCAAAAAGGACTGCTGTTCCCCGCGCATTATATTGACATCATGGAAAAAGCAGGTAATGTCAGCAAATTGGATTTTTATAATTTTGAAAAAGTATGCGAGCAGCTTCAGATTTGGAAAAACAGCGGTCTCGGACAGATCAGTCTTTCCTGTAATTTTACAAGAATCACCATCTCCGATGAAAATTTTACGGAGTGCATAAAACAAATTGCAGAAAAATTTGTATTTGACCGGTCAAAACTTATCATCGAAATTACCGAAGACGCAACCGAGAGCAATGAAGATATAGCGTTCCGCAATATCGCCGAATGTAAAAAAATGGGCTTCTGCATTGCGATCGACGATATGGGAGACGGGTATACATCATTTACAAATTTGTCCGATTATCCGATCGACATTATAAAAATTGATAAGCGTATTGTGCGAAACGTGGAAACGTCAAACGGGAAAGCGCTTCTTGAGGGCATGATCGCCTTGGGACACAGCATGAATATGAAAGTTTTGTGTGAAGGGGTAGAGACAGAACTGCAAAACAATTTAATCTGTCATACCGACTGCGATTTGATACAAGGCTACTATTACGCTCGTCCCATTCCGCAGGAAGAAACCGCCGAGTTTCTGAAAAAACGAGAGATCTGCACGATCTGATTTATCTGATTGAGAATTTGCTTTGGCATCCGCAAAACCGGAAGAATCAAAAATACCGGCTTTATCTGCGGCGAACAGGCGCTGTTTGCCGCAGTCAATACCTACGTGTCGTATTCTGGCAGGAAAGCCGCGGCTTTCCTGCCCTTTTTAAAGTTCATTGAAATTTTAAACCGAATTTTTCAGTATTCTCATATTTGCAAAAAAAAATATGCATATTTTCTCAAAAATCTTAACAAATTACCGCTTGTAAAACCAAGAACCGAATATTCAGCAAATGAGAATTGATTTTCTTTATATTATATGGTATATTAAATTCATAAAAGGTCGCTATGCGGCAACAATACGGAGGCTCTATGGAAGATAAGAACTTTAAGCCGTATATTCCGGCAGAAAAAATCACACCCGAAATTACCGTAACATCGGTCATTATGGGCGTGCTTTTGGCCGTTATATTCGGCGCGGCCAACGCTTATTTGGGATTAAGAGTAGGAATGACGGTTTCAGCGTCTATTCCCGCGGCAGTGATTGCAATGGGCGTAATTCGCGTAATAATGCGTAAAAATTCGATTTTGGAAAGCAATATCGTTCAAACCATCGGCTCAGCGGGCGAATCTCTGGCAGCCGGCGCCATCTTTACCCTTCCCGCTCTGTTTTTATGGGCGGCTGAGGGCAAAACGGACAAGCCGGGAATCTTGGAAATCACGTCTATTGCGCTTATCGGCGGCTTGCTCGGCGTATTTTTCATGGTACCCCTTCGCAATGCGCTTATCGTGAAAGAGCACGGCATACTTCCCTATCCGGAGGGTACCGCTTGCTCCGAAGTGCTTTTAGCGGGAGAACAGGGCGGCGCAAAAGCTTCCACCGTTTTTGCCGGTATGGGATTTGCCGCATTCTTTAAATTTATCATCGACGGATTCAAGCTGGTCGCCGGTGAAATCTCGGTCACCATCAAGGGGTTTGCCGGTACAATCGGTACGCAGATTTACCCTGCGGTTATGAGCGTAGGCTATATTTGCGGCGCAAGAATTTCATCGTATATGTTTGCCGGCGGCATTTTAAGCTGGCTTGTCATTATACCGCTGATCGTACTCTTCGGCGCGGACATCACGCTTTATCCCGGCACGGAGCCGATCAGTGTAATGTTTGCAAAAGACGGCGCCGGCGCAATCTGGGGATCATATATACGATATATCGGCGCGGGCGCGCTTGCAGCCGGCGGTATTATCAGTCTGATCAAATCGCTTCCGCTCATCGTTAAAACTTTCAGCGGCGCAATTAAGAGCATCGCAGGCTCCAAGAATGGTACAGACGACCGTACCACGAAAGACATCAGCTTAAAAGTCGTATTTTTGGCAATCGCGGTTTTAACTCTGCTCGTATGGCTGATTCCCGTAATTCCCGTCAGCCTGCTCGGCGCGGTTATTATCGTCGTATTCGGATTCTTTTTTGCAACCGTATCTTCCCGTATGGTAGGCCTTGTCGGCAGCAGCAACAACCCTGTTTCCGGTATGGCAATTGCGACGCTCCTGATTGCGACGCTCATTTTAAAAGTGACCGGCGCCACCGGTATTGCAGGCATGTGCAGCGCGATCGCAATCGGTTCGGTTATTTGCATTATTTCCGCCATCGCGGGAGATACATCCCAAGACCTGAAAACCGGTTTTTTACTGGGCGCTACGCCGAAAAAGCAGCAGATTGGTGAAATTATCGGCGTCATCGCCGCGGCGCTTGCCATCGGCGGAACGCTCTATCTTTTGGACAGTGCATGGGGCTTTGGTACAGATGAACTCGCAGCGCCCCAGGCAACGCTGATGAAACTGATTATTGAGGGGGTTATGGAAGGAAATCTTCCGTGGGCGCTTGTGTTTATCGGCGCATTTATCGCGGTTTTGGTCGAAATTGTCGGAATCCCCGTACTTCCCTTTGCAATCGGCGTATATCTCCCTGTTCAATTAAACGCATGCATTATGGTCGGCGGTCTGATTCGACTTGCGCTGGACAAGCTGAAACGCGACAAAGCGGAAAAGGAAGCCATTGTAAATGACGGTATTCTGTTCTGCTCCGGTATGATTGCCGGCGAGGGCTTGGTGGGCATTCTGTTGGCATTGTTTGCGGTGTTTGGCCTAAATTCCGTAATTGACCTCTCCGAAAAATTCGCCATTCCGGCAATGGTTGCCAATGTAGGCGGACTGGTTCTGTTCGGTATCATTATCCTTACCCTGCTGAAATTCTCATTGTGGAAAAAGAGAAAATAATCATGCCGAGAAAAAATGC
Source organism: uncultured Eubacteriales bacterium (assembly GCA_900546635.1). Lineage (GTDB taxonomy): Bacteria > Bacillota > Clostridia > Oscillospirales > CAG-272 > UMGS902. The sequence goes on from URDS01000024.1 coordinate 16,375, forward strand.
TGAGAATTACCTGGAGGGCAAGCCGCTGCGAAATGAAAAGTTTTCGTGGTCGGCCAAAGACGGAAAAATAACGCTGGAAATTGAAAATAAAGGCGTTTGGAACCGGCTTTTTCAAAAGCTTTTAAAAAAGCCGAAAATCAGCTATATTCATCTGGATGAAATGGGCAGCTTTATCTGGCCTCTTTTCGACGGAGAAAAGACAATTTTGGATATAGGAAAAGCCGTTGAAGAAAAATTCGGAGACGCGGCGCAGCCTTTGTACGAAAGACTTGCTAAGTATTGTCAAATTTTAGAAAGCTATCATTTCATATCCTTAAACAAATAAGCGCTCTCAAAACATCTGCACGAACAGCCGAAATCGCCGCTCATTCCCAAGCGGCGATTGGCGCAACCAAGCATTCATAAAAAGCAGTACGGATAACAACCGGTAAAGGATTCCCTTTTTACCGAGTGTTTGTAACGCCGTGCTGCTTTTTATTTTCAAAATATTGTCGAAAAAGCGATTTTAAGTATTCTATACTCCTTTTTGTGCTATAATACAGCTATACAGAAAAGTTATATTTGTATCAAGTTTCCATGCTGAGTCTAAAATATACGCTTTCTGCGAGGAGAAAAATATGTATGCCTTATTCGGAATTAATCAAAAATTTTGAAAAAATCCGCGGATACATGAAAGAATTCTATATTTACGGTTTTAAAACCCGCGACGAATACAATACAAAAAGCGGGAGGTCATACGATAATGAACGCCGAAGAATCGAAAGTTATCTCGGGGACTACATGGGATTTCGCCAAACGCAGGACGGAAAAAATGTGTTTCTATCCATCGACTCCAGAAGTTCCAAACAAAATCCGCTTTACACGGCATTGAAAGCAAAAAGCTTTACCGACGGCGACATCACGCTGCATTTCATTCTTTTTGACATTCTGTACTCGCCGGACATTTGCCTCACATTGAGCGAAATCACCGAAAAAATCGATGCCGAATATTTAAGCCGGTTTCATTCCGAAGCGGTCTATGACGAATCCACCATCCGCAAAAAGCTAAAAGAATACACGGATTTGGGGCTTATAACGGCGGAAAAGCACGGCAGACAAATGCTCTATTGCCGCGTGACGGACCCGGACATTTCCGCCATGATAAACGCCGTTGAATTTTTCTCAGAGGTAGGCGGCTGCGGCGTCATCGGCAGTTTTCTGCTCGACAGAACCGATCACCAAAGCTGCTTTGCCTTTAAACATCATTACATCAGCGGCGCGCTGGACAGCGAGATCTTGTGCGGTCTCTTTCAGGCGATCCGCAAAAACGAAACGGTTATGCTGACCTATGACCCCCGACGACCGAACGGACAGGAATACTTTGAAGCAATTCCCTTAAAAATATACGTCAGCACACAAAATGGGCGGCAATACCTATTTGCTTACAATCTCCGGTATCATAAAATCAAATCCTACCGTCTGGATTACATCATCTGCGTAAAAGAAGGCAACTATGCCGAAACTTACAGAGAAGCCGAGGAATTATTTGACAGGGTAAAAACGCATTTATGGGGCGTTTCACTCGGTAAAAACGATAAAATAGAACATGTAGAATTTACCGTACACTTTGAAAACACCGAGGAATACATATACCGCCGTCTGCTTCGGGAAAAACGCATCGGCGATGTACGGCGCATCGACAAAAACACCTGTATTTTTTCAGCCGATGTTTACGACACAAGCGAAATGATTCCCTGGATACGCACCTTTATCTGCCGTATTACCAAACTGAATTTTTCAAACCGTACCCTTGAAAATCAGTTTAAACAGGATCTTGTGGACATGTACCGCCTTTATGAAATCGGAGGTGATGCTTAATGCTGTTTCATGAAATATACGGCTCCTACTATGCCGCTGTCGCTTCAATTCTGCGCCTTGCTGTAAAAGGGCAGTTAAGCGAAAAAAATATAAAAGCGGTAATTGACAAAAAGGCGTTTTCGGAAAGTTTTTTGGAAATCATATCCGCGTTGAAAAGCGAAAAATGGAAACTGCTTGATTCGAATTTCAACACACCGATACAGCATGCGCCGAGCATGCCGCTCTCGGCACTGCAACAGCGCTGGCTGAAAGCCATCTCCATGGATAAACGAATTCGGCTGTTCGGCGATGATTTCAATCTGCCGGACGATATTGAGCCGCTCTTTTTACCAAAGGATTACGTTCTCTTTGACCAATACAGCGACGGTGATCCCTTTGATGACGAACACTATATTCAGGTATTCCGCACGCTCTTAACTGCCATACGGCAGCACAAAAAAATCAAAGTAGAATACCATAGTGCCAAAGGCACGCACAGGCGAATTACCTGCGACCCTTTCGAACTGGAATATTCGGAAAAGGACGATAAATTCCGCGTAAACATCACCGGATGCCGCTTTGCAAATACCCTGAATCTTGCCGGAATCGAGCAATGTGAAATCATCGGAACGGCACACAACCTAAAGCCGGTAGTTCCCTGCCACTCGGAAGAATATTTTATCGTCGAACTCATAGATATGCGAAACAGCCTGGAACGTTTTCTGCTTCACTTTGCCCACTTTAAAAAAGAAGCGGAACAGTGCTCGGACAACCGCTACCTAATAATCATTTATTACGATAAAAGCGACGAAACCGAAATTGTCATCCGAATCCTTTCATTCGGACCTTTTATAAAAGTAACAGAACCAAATAAGATGATCGAATTGATCAAGGAACGCCTGTTGGCACAAAAAAGTTGCGGACTCAAATGAGAGTTCGCAACTTTTTTTCCGTGATAAAAGAAAAGTTTTCCAGTATACTGATACTCGCAAGGAATGCGATAGCCTGTGTATTTCTCACGGCGGTACGCGAGGATGTTCCAAAGCGCATGTCCATCGCAGAGCTTGCCCCAGGCGTCACTTTTTGTGAAGGGGTTCAACTCCCCAATTCATCGCAGGTTCGAATCCTGCCGAAGTTATGAAAACTTCGCCAAGCGGTTTTGGTAATGCCGGAAACGGCAAACAGAGGATTTGTGCTTCGGCACAGCTACAGTACTCGCAGCTATCCCGCATTTCGGTCATTCAGCCGTTTGCGGCGAAAGCACCGAAATACAATACAGACTCCGCCCTGCCGGTAAAAGGATACCGCATCTCGGAAACCACAGCCGTGAGCCCCGCTCCCCGCTTTGGTGAAAGAACGCTGAATTGCACCGCCGCGATGTCTGTACGGATGGCTGCCAACCCGATTTTTAAACTTTGGAGGTTTTATAATATGAAAACAATCATCAATGAAAATCAGAGAGGCCTTCTTTTCAAAAGCGGCAAATTCATGAAAATGCTCGAACCCGGGAAATATTATACCCTCAGCAATCAAACCATTGAAATTTTGGAAATCAAAGAGGCGATTGCTTCATCCAAAGCCGCTTTGGACGTGCTGCTGAAAAATGAAGCCGTACGCGCGCAGACTGTCTGTATAGAAGTCGACGACTGCCAGTTGGCGCTTCACTTTGTAAACGGGAAATTCAGCAATGCACTGCCCTGCGGCAAATATGCCTTTTTTACCGTGTACGATACGCACGATTTTCAGATAGTGGACATCTCTTCGCCCGAAGTATCCGAAGATATTCCCGAATACATATTCTCCAAAATTTCAGACTGTCTGTATACAAGAATCGAAGTGCTTCAATATCAAAAAGCCAGACTCTATTTCAATCAAAAGTTAGTCAAAATCTTAGATGCTGGCACCTACTACTTTTGGAAAACAAACATCAAAGTCGATATCGACTATGTGGATACGCGTCTTACCAAAATAAACATCACCGGGCAGGAAATTCTGACGCAGGACAAAGTATCCATTCGGGTCAACTTTGTCTGCAATTACCGCATTGCGGACTACATCAAAGTATTTACAGAAATCGACGATTATGAAGAGCAACTTCACGTTGCCGCTCAGCTTGCCCTGCGCGACTATGTGGGTCAATACCGTATTGATGAAATTTTGGAAAACAAAGAGCAGTTATCGCAGTTTGTATTTGACCGTCTGAAAGCAAAGGAAAAGGCTTTCTTTATAGAAATTACGGACGCGGGGGTAAAAGACATAATTCTGCCCGGTGAAATTCGGGATATCATGAATACGGTTCTGATCGCCGAAAAGCGCGCACAGGCCAATGTCATCACCCGCAGAGAAGAGGTTGCGTCCACCCGCTCGCTGCTCAACACTGCGAAACTGATGGACGAAAATCAAACACTGTATAAGCTCAAGGAACTAGAATATGTCGAGCGCATCTGCGAAAACGTCGGCAACATTACCCTAAACGGAAACGGCGACTTGCTCTCCCAGTTGACCGCTGTACTCCGAAAAACCAACACATAGTAAGGAGACTTTTATACCATGTTAGAAATCGCCGGACTCTATAACCGTGCTATAATTTATACGGACAATATCGAAGAGGGGGCAAGCGAGCAGCTACGGCAGCTTTGCAATCAAGAATTTGTCAAGGAGTGCCGTATCCGCATTATGCCGGACGTCCATGCCGGGGCAGGCTGCGTCATCGGATTCACCGCCGATCTCGGAGAAGCGGTCATTCCCAACATTGTTGGGGTGGACATCGGCTGCGGAATGCTGACAGTAGAACTGGGCAAAGTCCAAATAGACTTTCCCGCGCTCGACCGTGTTATCCGTGCCTTTGTTCCGAGCGGCATGAACGTACACGAGAGCAGAAAAAGTCGTTTTCCCAACCTCTTGAACCTGCATTGCTATCGCAACCTGAAAGACGCACACCGAATTGAGCGCAGTATCGGCACGCTCGGCGGCGGCAATCACTTTATCGAAATTGATATGGATGATGAAGAAAACAAATACCTCGTCATACATACTGGCAGCCGGAACCTCGGCAAGCAGGTAGCCGAGTTATATCAAAGCATGGCCTATGACATCTGCCGCGGAGCCGACCGCCTCTTTGAAGCACAAAGACAGCTGATTGATGAATACAAGGCAACCGGAAGACGCAAGGAAATTCAGAAGGCTATTCTGAAGCTGCGAGATGATTTTCAGGCAGCCGAAACGTCGATTCCGAAAGCGCTTTGCTACCTTAGCGGAAAGTACAAAGATTTATATTTACACGATATGCAAATCTGCCAGGAATTTGCGGCAAGAAACCGACTTGAAATTGCTGACAGCATTCTCAGAGAAATGTTCGGTAAAACAGTCACTGATTTTACCTTTTTTGAAACAATTCACAACTACATTGATATGGACAGCCGCATTGTCCGAAAGGGCGCCGTTTCAGCAAAAGCGGGAGAAAAACTGCTGATTCCCATAAATATGCGGGACGGCAGCCTAATCTGCCTTGGAAAAGGCAATGCGGACTGGAACAATTCCGCACCACACGGAGCCGGGAGACTGTTCAGTCGAAAGCGCGCCAAGGAAAACTTCACCGTAGAGGAATTTCAAAAGTCCATGGAAGGAATCTTCAGTACCTCCATAAATGAATCCACATTAGATGAAAGCCCCATGGCCTACAAGAGCATGGACGATATTATAAACAACATTAAACCTACCGCAGAGATTGTGAAAATCATCAAGCCGTTGTACAACTTCAAAGCAAACGAATGACGACATGCAGCACGTTGCTTCAAAAGCATATACTTTTGCAAAAAAAGCCGTCGGGCATTGATATAATCCCCTTAGAGTAGACACTCGAAAAAACAAAAAGTTTCGAGACTACACTAAGGGGGGGATTTTATGCCAAGAAGGACACACAAGAACAAGCGTTACAGTATGGAATTCAAAATTGAAGCAGTACAAGCATATCTGCGAGGAGAAGGAAGTCAACGAGAGATATGTAAAAAGTATGGGATACCTGCAAAACGCACGCTCGAAGTTTGGATTTTATGGTATAATGGTCATAGAGAAATGAAGGAGCGCAGTAGCGCCAAAGGAGAAATCTATATGACCAAAGGAAGAAAGACCACACAAGAAGAACGCGCAGAAATCGTGGCGTTCTGTATTGAACACAACAAGGACTACGGACTAACAGTAGAAACATACAAGGTGTCTTACCAGCAGATCTACACTTGGGTACGCAAGTATGAAGAAGGCGGAGTGGACAAGCTCAAGGACAACCGAGGCAGAACAAAACCTGTTGAGGAAATGACCGAGGTTGAAAAACTCAAGGCAGAGATGAAGATACTTGAGGCTAAAAACAGACAACTTGAAATAGAGAATGAATTCATAAAAAAATTGCAGGAACTCATAGGGGGTGGTCGCTGACTGGAGTACGTCAGGAACATTTATACGAGACAATTGATTTTCTTAATACACATAAAGGTCGTTCTGTAAAAAAATATGTATTGCGTTAAAACTGAATAGATCTTCGTATTACAAGTGGAAAAGAAGAAAACAAAGCAAAAGTGAACTTTTGAACGTACAAATTACAGAATACGTAAAAGATTTCTACAAGGAAAGCAACGGAGTTCTCGGATACAGACAAATGAGCATAACCATAAACCGAGAAAAAACAGACGAGCTTCCGCACCGAATTAACGTTAAGCGAGTTCACCGCATTATGCAAATACTCGGACTTAAATCCGTTATTCGCAGGAAACGCCCGGACTACGTTAAATCTACACCTGAAATTACTGCCGAAAACGTTTTGAACAGAGATTTTAAGGCAACCGTTCCGTTTGAAAAATGGCTTACCGACGTTACAGAGTTTAAGTATTACGTTGGTCCCGAGGTGAAGAAGCTTTACTTGTCTGCAATACTCGACCTTTACGACAGACGTATTATTGCATACAAGATTGGTGACAGCAACAACAATGAATTGGTATTTACCACCTTTGATGAAGCGACAAGTCGCTATCCCAATGCAAAACCAATTTTCCATAGTGACAGAGGTTTTCAATACACAAACAAGGTGTTTCATCAAAAACTCATCGATGCAGGTATGATCCAAAGTATGTCCCGCGTCGGCAGATGCCTTGACAATGCTCCGATGGAGGGCTGGTGGGGTATCTTAAAATCCGAAATGTGCTACCTCAAAAAGTTCACGAGCCGTGAGAAACTTATTTCAACTATTGAAAATTACATACACTTTTACAACACTCGCCGTTACCAAAAGCGTCTGAGCTGTATGACGCCTTGCGAGTATTACTTCGCCACCGCTGCGTGACGAAAAATCTCCCCCTGCTGCGCAGCAAGGGGAGATGAAAGCATTTTATTCAATTTGTAAATTCTTTTGTTTTTTAGTCTGTCTACTTGACAGGGGGCACATTACATTTCCGACGGCTTTTTTGCCTGTTTATTTGATCGGCCAATTCTTCGTTCGTACCGATTTTACTGCATTGCTTTTACTTCGTCAAACTCAGCCGTAATTTCTTTGTCGGGCGCTTTCGTCAGCAGGCTGACCACGACAATTACGATGCACGCGGCGAGGAATGCGGGCAGCAGTTCATAAATAGCAAACGCACCGCCGAGTTTGGCAATGCCATATTTCCAAATAAACACAACCGCGCCGCCGGTAACCATGCCGGACAGTGCGCCCGCAAGCGTGGTACGCTTCCAAAAGAGCGCAAACAGCACAACCGGTCCGAATGCCGCGCCGAATCCTGCCCATGCAAAGGAAACGATGCGGAAGACAGAAGCATCCGGCGCGCTGGCAATCACAATCGCCACAGCCGAAATCGCAATGACCGTGATCCGTGCAATCAGCATATCGGTCTTGACGGAAAATTTCTTTTTGGCACACGGAGCGATGATATTTTGCGATACGCTGGACGCCGCAGCAAGCAGTTGAGAGTCCGCCGTGGACATCGTAGCGGCAAGAATACCCGCAAGGATTACACCGGCAAGCAGCGCTGCGAGGGCGCCGTTTTTCGAAAGCAGGTTCGCAATTTCCACAATGATCGTCTCCGCTGTTTCAGGCAAATCCAGAAGCTTTACTGCCCCCGCCTTCGTCATGCCGTAGCCGACGATGCCGATCAAAATCGCAATCCCCATCGAAATCACGACCCAGATTGATGCGATACGTCGGGACAATTTCAGTTTCTTTGCATCTTCAATTGCCATAAAGCGAAGCAGAATATGCGGCATACCGAAATAACCGAGTCCCCAAGCCAACGTGGACGCGATAGCCAGCGGGCCGAAATCTCCGATCTCCCCGGTCGCCACATTCAGCGTAGAGGTCAGGCTGAGATAATCCCCCATACTCCGGGCATTTTCCATCACGGCACCGAACCCGCCCGCAACACTCGTGCCGAAGCCCAGCACCGTAATCAGCGCAATCGTCATAATGATGCTTTGCACAAAATCCGTTGTGCTTGCCGCCAAGAAGCCGCCTACGGTCGTATACGCGACAATAACCACTGCGCTGATCACCATGGACCAAAAATAGTCAAAGCCGAACAAACTGCTGAACAGTTTTCCGCAGGCCGAGAAACCGGAAGCCGTATAAGGGACGAAAAAAACAATGATAACCAGCGCGGAAACAATCATAATCGCATTGCTCTTATCGCGGAAACGGTTGGAAAAAAATTCGGGGATCGTGGCCGAATGCGTTTTTTGCGTATACAGCCGAATCCGCTTGGCTACGATCAGCCAGTTTACGTATGTACCGATGGCAAGTCCTACAGCCGTCCAAAACGCCTCGGCGCTGCCGGTCAAATAGGCAACACCCGGCAATCCCATCAGAAGCCAACTCGACATATCGGAAGCCTCTGCGCTCATTGCCGTAACCAGCGGGCCGAGTTTGCGCCCACCGAGATAAAAATCATCCGTCGTTTTGTTTTTCTTTGAGCACCAGATTCCAATGGCAAGCACAAGCGCCATGTAAACACACATTGAAATCATCATATAGATCTGTGAAGTCATGCTGCATTCTCCGATTCATATTCAAGATAGAAAATAGTATAGCACAGTTCCTACATAATTTCAAGTATACAATTTCATTTTCGCGCAATAACGATGCTTCTTCAACCGATTTCTTCAAAAAATTTGCAGGATATAAATAAAAAAATTCACTTCTTTTGTCTGTAACAAATCCTTTGCCCTTTCATACTATGATAGCAGGGGACACCGTTCCCCCCGAAAGGAGACATAATATGAATAACTGCTTTTGCAATCTCTTCGACAACAACAACTGCATTTGGATCATCATCATCGCGCTGCTGATTCTCTTCTGCTGCTGCGGCGGTTAATTAGAAGCTGCTCCATATATTACTTCGTTGAGATATAAAAACAAAGGCTGCTTTCGGGCAGCCTTTGTGAGCGTTAAAAACAAGTTTTTGAAATAAATCGGGGTAAGCATATTCGGTACAATCGGCTTTTGGGCGACACGCGCGCCATCCATGCCTTTTTGGTGATGCGTATATTGAAAACCGATCCTCTTTGAAAAGCGTATCCGCGCTCGCAAGATGGTTGCAAAGCGGCATGACTACCTTGTAACCGAAATTTCAATCAAGATTTTGCTCCCTCAAACGCAAAGATTTTCCGAAATACGTCCAGAGAGTACGCATGATATTCTTCGGTGCGCTTCTGCCCTTTCAAAAACGAAAATGTACTCATACGCCGCACACAGAGCAGCGTATCCGGCTCCATACCGGCAAGTACGGAAAAATATTGTCCGAACGCCGTATCCGACAATCGGATGCTGTATTCATCATACGCTTTCTCCGGAACAAAACCGAGCGCCTCTTCCAGCGGCAAAAAACCGCCCGCCGACTTCACATCGGCATACAGCCATGGATCTACCAGGCAAATGACCGCGTCTCCGGCCAGAATCTGCTGATCAAAAACCGTTCTGTTATTGGCAAAAAACTCATAATTGACCGCTACAGGCTCTCCGGCAGCGTTTGCTTTGGCAATCTCACCCTCAATCTGCTCATCGGAAAGGATATAAATATCGATCAGTTCAGCGCGGGCAAGACCGTCCCCGGTGCGATCCTCAATCATAGAGGAAAACGCGGCTTCGAACGCGCGCGCATCGGTCTGGCCGAATTTATACGGTCCGGCATATAAAATATACATGTCCGCATCTTCACTCGAAGCATACTGCACAATACACACGGTCAGTGTAAATACAATAAAGCTGATAATAATAACTTTCCATTTATGGTGATACCAAAAATTATCCAGCCAGCGAAATGCTTTTGCCCCCGGCTCTCCGGCCGGCGCCAATTTATCTGTTCCTGTATTCCCTTGTTTGTGGTCCATGGCTCTCCTTTCGCCCTGCGGCAACCTTACACATAAAATCCGCAAAATGAAATCCTGCACAAAACAAGCGTCGAGACACACAAGACATGAATTTCATTTTGACCTCAAAACGGACATAAACAGTATAGCATGTCCTGCTTCAATAGTCAATCATATACGTCACATCAAGGGAAAACGAAAACATCAAATTTTTTCAAGAGAGCGGGAAGACAGAAATTTTTTTACTGAGGGGGAGAGGATTGAGGGGAGCGGTATAGACGGTTTCAATATCTGCGGGATGACGGGTGCCCTCGCCGATGA
>URDS01000025.1 GCA_900546635.1 uncultured Eubacteriales bacterium
CCGTAAATCGTCCGCCGCTGCAACTCAGCACCGATGTATTGCTGCTTGTCCAGGTGAGCGTCTTATCCGTCGCATTGGCAGGACTTATCGTTGCGTTTATCTTTCCGGCAGTCCCCTCCCATGCGATAGTCGCGCCCGATGCCGTGCGCAGGCTAATGCTCTTTACAGGAATTACGTCTACGCAGTCGTCACAGTCGCAATCATCCGCACGAACGCAAACCGTTACATAAGTATATACCGACGTTTTATACGTAGAATGCACTTTGATTGACGTTTCCCCGTAATTTTTCGCGCGGATTCTGCCGCTTCCGTCCACTTCCGCAACGGATGGATTCAAACTTGTAAAACCGACCTCCTGCGGCGCATCCGAGGGATGCACGAAAGCTTTCAGTACATATTCGTCTCCCGGTTTCAGGCATATAGGATCTTTATATACCGTAATTGTACGCGGAACCGGTTTTACCGTGATTGTAATCGAGCCGTATACACCGTTTTTCGCATAGGCGCGTACAACCGCGCTGCCCGCCGAGCGTGCCGTAAATCGTCCGCCGCTGCAACTCAGCACCGATGTATTGCTGCTTGTCCAGGTAAGCGTCTTATCCGTCGCATTGCTCGGATATACCGTAGCACGAATTGTACCAGTTGCGCCGACATAGACCGTAGTTGTTCCCGAAACCATTTGCAAATTTACAGCGGTTACCGGTATATCCGTGCAATCATCGCAATCACAGCCGTCCGCACGAACACAGACCGTTACATATGTATACACCGACGTTTTAGATGCAGAGTATACTTTAATTCGCGTTTCTCCGTAATTTTTGGCACAGATTCTGCCGCTTCCGTCCACTTCCGCAACAGATGGATTCGTACTGATATAACCGATTCCCTGCGGTGCATTCGAGGGAAGCACAGAAGCTTCCAATACATACTCGCATCCCGGTTTCAGGCATACAGGATCCTTGGATACCGTAATCGAACGCGGAACTGCTCGTACCGTAATGACAATCGAGCCGTATACACCGTTTTTCGCATAGGCGCGTACAACCGCGCTGCCAGCCGAGTGCGCCGTAAAGCTTCCGCCGCTGCAACTCAGCACCGATGTATTGCTGCTTGTCCAGGTGAGCGTCTGACATGTCGCATTGCTCGGACAAACCGTTGCATAGATCGTTCCGTCAGTCCCCGCCCATACGGTTGTCGCGCCTGATGCCATGCGCAGACTAACACTGTTTACAGCAATTATATCCGCGCAGTCATCACCGTAGCATATGTCTTCTATAGGGTATTCTTCTTCGTAACACATTTTCTTTTCTCCTGATTTTTTGTTGTCGCCTTGCAAGGACGCTGAAGTCTACCATATATTTTTTCGTTTGTAAATACTTTTTGTGCAAAACGTACAAATCTATATATTTTTGTCCCAAATCATTATATCTCGCTCTTTTTTGCACTATTTTGGTACGGTTTTAGCTCCGATTTACCGGTCTGTTTTTGTAACGACTTTCCATGCATAATAGATATTCGACATTTTTTTCAGTTTCGTTTTTTTATCTTTACGACTATTATTATCTGTTATACATAATAAAAAAGCGCTGTTTCAAACAGCGCTTTTTTATATCTGACACGCATCTGCCGCAAAGATAAAACTCAAGCTGTGGGAAATTCCCGAAAATACTGTAACAACGCCTCCTCTTCTTTGGAAACAAACATACTGATTTCATCGCCGCTGCACAGTCTCCGGCGCACCTCGGTAGAGCAAACTTCATGGTATTTGGGAGCGGCAAACAAAAAAACAGTATCCAAGCCGGCACGCTCAAAATTAAAATCAGCCATTTTGCGCTCATATTCCAAGTCCCCCATGTCCCGAATCCCGCGAACAAACACATCCGCATGCCGCTCGGATGCAAAATCAGCAACATACCCCTCGCAGATTTCAACCGACACGTTCTTGATTCCCGAAAGCGCAGCACACGCAAGCCGCATTCGCTGCATCGGCGTAAACATATGCTGTTTCTCCGCATTCTGCGCCACGGCTACAATTACTCGGTCAAACAATACCGCTGCCCGCCGAACAACATCCGCATGTCCTATAGTCATAGGATCGAAGCTCCCCTGTACGACCGCAATTTTACCGCTCATTTTCCCGCGTCTCCTCAAAATACTTTTCACCGGGTGTAAGAATATCAATATGCACTCTGCCGTAACCGCTGCTCTTCAAAGCGCAATACATTTCCGACAGCTTCTCGTCGCGTTCCAAAATCTCGCCCGTTTCGCTTTCGCAAATCAGCAAGCATCCGCGCGCCATTAATTCCGTTCGATACAACCGCCGAAGCGCATCTTCCAACGCGCCGGAAGCATAAGGCGGATCCAAAAAAATCAAGTCAAACGCAGTCCGTCCGGACGCCTTGCGCAAATAGCTGCGATAATCCGAAATCAGCGTTTTACTCTTCTCACGAAAATGTGTTTTTTCGATATTTTGCTTAACAACCTCCATTGCCTCGGCCGAAGCGTCCACGAACATACAAGACGCTGCGCCGCGGCTCAGCGCTTCCAGACCAAGTTGTCCGGAACCGGCAAACAAATCCAGTGCGCGCCGGTCGGAAAGATCAAACTGGATCATAGAAAACAGCGCTTCTTTAGCGCGTTCCGAAGTGGGGCGCGTATTTTCACCTTCCGGCGTAAGCAATTTAGTTCCTCTGGCTGTACCTGTTATAATTCTCACACGCTTCCCCCCTGTTTTTCCGCAAAATATTGTGCGATTTTTTGAGCATCCTTCGCGGGAATGCCTTTTTTCTCCAATGTGCCGGCATCAACGCCCTTAAGCCCCGCAAGTCCCCCGGCCGCCTTTAAATATTTTTTGGCTTTTGCCGGACCGATCCCATTTATATTTTCCAGTACGGATTTTTTCAGAGTTTTTCGTTTTGCGCCGCTCATCTGACTTACCGAAAAACGATGAACCTCTTCCTGCAAACTAAATATAAAAACATAAATGCTTTGTTCACGCGCAATGCTGATATCCCGCGTTCCATCCGATAAAGCCCGTGTTTTATGATAGGCATCCTTGACCATTCCGTAAACCGGGATACTCAATCCCATTTCGGCGAGGAGCGCGCGTACAGAGGATACATGACCGGCGCCGCCGTCCAATAAAATTAAATCCGGCGCCTGTGAAAAACTTCCCTGTCCCCGTCCTAGGTGCGCAAGCCGCCGGGAAAGCGCCTCACGCATGGCGCCATAGTCATCTATACCCGCCGTTGTTCGAATCGTAAACGTCCTGTAATCTCGTTTTTTCAGGCGTCCGTTTTCGGCAACCACCATACCCGCGGTGATATGCTCCGTGCCGAGATTGGAAATATCATAAGCCTCAATCCGCACCGGCGGACTCGGCAAAGCCAAAAGTTTGCCGAGCTTATGCAGCATCTTGTTGTCACGTTCATTTTCCTGCATAAATTTCTCCGCTTTTTCACGCGCATTGTCCTGTACCATGTCACAAAGTTGACGCAATTCTCCGCGAAGCGGCGTATGCACCGAAACACGACGCCCCGCTTTTTCCGAAAGCAAATCCGAAAGCGCATCCAAACTTTCTTCGTCGTCTATACATTCGGCCAAAAGTATCTCTTTTGGAATATACGTGCGCTCAGAATAAAGCCCGCAAAGAAAGGTCGGGATTTCCTCGGCTTCAATGATCTCATCTGCCGAGAAAACAAATTCATCTTTATCCACGAGCATGCCGCTCCGAATATAAAATACCGATATTACGCTGCAGCGCTCCTCACTGTACAAAGCAACTACATCCTGATCCGCTTTCGGAGAGGAGACAACTTTTTGCCGCTGCGAAATTTTATCCAATGCCGCAATGCTGTCCCGACACCTGGCCGCAGCCTCAAAATTTTCCCGTTCGGCCATACGAAGCATGCGTGTTTCCAGTTCATTTTTCGCCAATTCAAAATCTCCGCCGAGTACGCGCAAAGCGGCGCTCACCGCCGCCGCATAGTCTTCCTTAGATGCATTTTTTCGGCAAGCGCCCATGCACTGGCCGATTTGATAATACACACAAGGACGTCCCCTGCCAATGTCCCGCGGAAATTGGCGCTTACAATTCGGCAATCCGAGCGTCTTACAAAGCGTATCCACAATGTTATACGCAATCCCCGCCCCCGAATAAGGCCCAAAATATTTTGCTTTATCCGCCCCGCGGGTGCGCGTCACAACTAAGCGCGGATATTCTTCTCCGACACTTACCTTTATATAAGGATACGATTTGGAATCCTTTAAATTAATATTATATTTAGGATAATATTCCTTAATCAGAACATTTTCCAAGGTGAGCGCTTCCATCTCAGTATCGCAAAGGAAAAAATCAAAATCATGAACGGCCGAAACCATCTTCGCCGTTTTTAAATTCTTTTGACTGTTTTGAAAGTATTGGGATACCCGATTTTTAAGCTTTCGAGACTTACCTACATAAATTACCGTGCCGTTTTCATTTTTCATCAGGTAAACACCCGGACGCACGGGCAAAGAATTTGCCTTTTCCAACAACCGCGGCAAACGCTTATTTTCCATCATACGAACCTCCGATTTTCAACTTCCTCATTCGTCAGTCAAAGAATGCGCGGGGCTGAAATACGAAATTTGGGCGATCACAACGAATAACCGTTATGCTCGCCCAATACTCATTTTTATCTTTGCTTATTCGTTGAAACCGTTCTCAATTAGTTCCTCAAGCCCATCCAGCGCCTCTTTTTCATCTGAACCGTCAGCTACCAGCGTAATTGTCATACCATTGACAATTCCGAGAGACAGCACGCCGAGAAGGCTCTTCGCATTCACGCTCCGGTCATCTTTCTCCACCCAAATTGAACTTTTGTAAGAATTGGCTTTCTGAATAAAGAATGTGGCCGGTCTTGCATGCAAACCAACGCTGTTTTTGATCGTAACTTCACGGGTCATCATCAGAAATACGCTCCTTTATCCTTAACAATATCCGTTTATCATGCTGATTATTTGGTTCATATCTTATAAAATAGTATAGCAAATTTACAGTATAAATGCAAGGGTTTTTAAGATTTTTTTAATTTTAGTGAGAATAGACAATTTCTTATTGTAATTCAACACCGGTTATCAAAATATTTACATTAATCTTCGGCAAATATACAAGCGTAGTCATGCCGGGCGCAATATATTGAGTGCCGCCGATCAAAAAACCGCTCTCACTCATCTTCCCCTCGCTGACAAAAGATCCGACAATATCTACACGTTCAAGGCCGGACGCAACTTCCACAACGGCTCCATCATCTTCGATATATAGGATCGCAGGTGTTGCGGCAACACTTTCACCGATCATTCTCCCCATATTACAGCCAAGCGATTCACTGTATACAAGGTCGCCGTCTCCAAAACAATCGACGGACGCAGCCTGAACATTACTGATGCTGAATGAAATCACGGCAGTCTGCGTTTCAAGTTTTTCATCTGTACTCTTTTTCCCGCTGCGCAAAAAGACACCCGCAATACATAAAACAACAACGGCAAAAATGACAAAATCCAATATATTAATTCTGAATTTTTTAGCAGCCATTTTTCCCCTCCTCACTCAACCCGCATAGCACTGATATAGCCGGTGCCCGCGAAATTTTTTGTATGAATGCTCAGCCCTGCGCCGACGCCCATTTTTATGCCGTTCACGTAATACATTTCCCCGGAAATATATCCGTTTGCAAGAATTGTTATCTCAAGTGTAATATAGGAAGGGTGCTCCGCGGCGACCATTTCACCGGTTTCGGAATCATATACATCCATAACATACGGAGAATATTTTATCGACTGCACAGTCCCAAGCCCCTGGCGCTTCTGCGCGTCAATAACAACATCGCCGCTTTTTACTTTATTGGCGAACTCGCTTCTGAGTCCGCGGAACTGAATTGTATACTCCACCGTCACATCTGTTTTTGCAGCCGCATCTGTCCCAAACGCATTAGCAAGCATCAAAACGCAAAATGTAATCACGCCTGCAATTGCAACGGTTATGAGAATATCCACAATATTGACGCGGATTCCCTTTTTTTCTTCCCCAATCATAATAGCCCTCCCTCGATTGTTATATCCGCAGCATTTTCGCTCAATGCCGATCCCTTTCGCTTTCGCTTCTCCGCATCAATTCTCCGCGCGGCGGACGCAATACCGATCACGACCCAAAAAACAAAGAATACGCGGTAATTATACCAAATATAATCCGTCATTCCCTGCACAAGCGCAGCCAAGATACCGCAAACCGCGCCGCAGCCAATCAACCGGACTCCTTTGTCTTCTCCGCATTTGGCCAATGAAAATCCGCTTTGCAAAAAGCAAAACAGCAATGCCGCGAAAATCAGAAATCCCGGAATACCGACTTCAATAAAAAGCTGCAAAAACAAATTGTGCGCATGCGGCGCTTTTTCAATACCGGCAAACGAATAATATGGATATATCCGGTCAAACGCGCTCTCGCCGACACCGATTCCGGTCCATGCATAATCGGAGGCCAAGTTCATGCTGCCCCGCCAGATATATACACGATAGTTGGTGGAAGTATCCGTCAGATCGCCAATACTGGAAAAGCGGGCTAAAATACTTTCCGGCAGATACGGAATCAGAAACGGCAATGCACATACGCCGGTTACCAGAAACGCCATTGATTTCCGGCTCCACATAAGCAAAAAGATCACCGCGGCAAGCAAAAATCCCAGCCAAGCGCCGCGCGCCCAAGTATAGATCAAACAAACAGCCCCTACTGCAAAAGCGACCATGGAAGAAGATTTTGCAGTCAACGAGCGCTCACTGATTGCAGCGGCTGCAAGAATCGGAAGCAACAGGATAAAATATTGTCCCAACATATTCGGGTTTTCAAACGTGGAAACAACG
Source organism: uncultured Eubacteriales bacterium (assembly GCA_900546635.1). GTDB lineage: Bacteria > Bacillota > Clostridia > Oscillospirales > CAG-272 > UMGS902. The sequence continues at coordinate 6,898 of URDS01000025.1, forward strand.
CGGCCGCCGATGCTGTCAAACATCTCCGTATCAATCCATTCCGTCGAAATATTTCCCGTAAAGTTTTGATACAGTCCATACAGCCCTACCAAAAAGAGCGAAAGACAAAGCGCGCGTACAGCCCGTTTGAGGTTATCCTTGGAATTTAAAAGTCCAACCGATAAGAAATACCCCAAAATCAACACCGTATAAATCAGCGCCGAGCGCAAGGACAACGTACCGCCGTACGTAACAATGCCGCCGAACAGCATAACGGCCATAAAGCAAGCAACCAGAAAGTCCAGAAGCTCAAACCGAAAATACCGTTTTCCCAGCATCAATTTAATCAGAAAACAAAACATAACATATCCGGTCAGCAGCGCAAGCAAAATGGTCGGTCGGCCGACAATCACAAAAAACGGCAACCCCATCAAAATCATATAAAAACCGCATTCCGGATTCAAAAGCACCAGATAAGCCAAAATCAAGCCGATCATTCCCAAAAGCAGGAAAGCGGGATTGATAAAACAAGAAAGAAGGCCGAAAGGCAATCCTAAAATAAAAGCAACATTTTTTCTTCCGGTTGCCTTTTCAGACACCGAAAACATACGTTCCGGGAATCCAAAAAAGTCAATAAACAGTCTGCCGAAAATCGAACTTTTCTGCACCGCCGCGCAAAGCGGCTGCTTTGAAAATAAAAAAGGCAATCCAATCAAAATCATTGCTGCGGATACAATGCCGAAAACAAAACTTTTCCTGTCTTGATACACAAGATACAAAATAAACTGCGCCAGCAAAGAATAAAAACCGGAGGAAAGTAAGAACACACCGATTACACGAAGCGAAAGGCGGCTGAGATACCGCATCATGGACGCAATCGCCGTGACATATACGCTGTCCTCCATGCTGGACGCCAAATAATGACGTATACGGCTGCGCCGGCCGCATACCGCGCCGGAAAATGCACTGCTATCAAACACTTCGCAAATATCGTCATACGAACCAAACAAAAAGCTGTAAAGTCCTCTGCCGAGCTTGCGGTACAAAAAACTGCCGATCCGGTCAAAAGTCCGACAAATCGCACTGCCTGATACAAGTTCGCGAAACCATTGTCCAAATCCTGTTTTCATTGCTCACCTTTCTCCCACATCGTATAAAGATCCGGGCGTTTTTTTTTGGTAATCTCCACAGACTGTTCCAAGCGCCATTTTTCTATATTTTCATGATGTCCCGAAATCAAAATCTCCGGTACGGTTTTCCCCATAAACTCGTAGGGGCGCGTATATTGAGGATATTCAAGCAGCCCGCCCGAAAAACTTTCTTTCTCAAAGCATTCCGGCGCCGACAGTACGCCGGGCACCAGTCTTGCCACCGCGTCCGCAACAATGCAGGCCGGCAGTTCGCCGCCGGTCAGTACAAAATTCCCGATCGAAATTTCCTCATCTACGCAAAGTTCGAGTACGCGCGCATCCACGCCCTCATAATGACCGCACAGCAGAATCAGATTATCATACGCCGCAAACGCCTCGGCTTTTCGCTGATTAAATAATTCCCCGCAAGGCGACAAATAAACGATTCTCCGTCGTATATCATCGTGTTTCTGCATGGCTTTAACCGCTTCTATACACCGATAGATCGGCGGCGCCGCCATCAGCATGCCTTTGCCTCCGCCGTACGGCGTATCATCTACGCGGTGATGCTTGTCCTGTGAATAATCCCGTATATTATGTGCGTATACTTCGATTGCACCGCTGCCTTGCGCCCGTCCGAGTATACTGGATGCCAAAATTGTTGTCACAAGTTCGGGAAACAGCGTCAGAATATCAAAACGCATCATTCAAACATACCCTCTATTGCCTGTATATAAATTCCGCAAGCCGGATCCGTCTTTTTTATAAATTCGGGCACAGCCGGCACCAAGACCTTGCTTTTTCCGGTGTCCACCTCATATAAATCCGAAGCGCCGTAAGAAACCACATCATTAAGGATTCCGTACCGAACGCCTCCGGTCTCGTCAAATACCGGCAAACCGATCAAATCCTGTATAAAATAATCGCCTGCCTCCAGGTGAATATCATCCCGATTCGCATAAATAACCGTATTTTTCAGCGCCGCTGCCGCCTCAGGCGAAGAAATTCCGGAAAATTTTGCAAGTACCCTATCCTTGTACGGCGATGCCTGCTGCATTTGCATGGGGATATAGCTGTCGTTTTCCAAAACATAAACCATGGGCAGCGAAGCCAGTACCTGCGGCGAATCACACCAGGATTCAATCAGCAATGCGCCGTTAATTCCATGCGTATTCACAATTTTTCCGCATTCCAGAAATTTCTTCATTATTTTTGTCCTTCGAGTATAAACATTTTCTCTTTTGCCTATTCTATCCTCATAAAGGCGCATCCGCAGTTTTTCTGCTCACATTTATAAAAGCCAAACAAAGCAATTCATGTTAAATCCTGTCAATGCTGCTATTATAACACAGTTTCAATAGTTTTGTAAATATATTTTAAAAGATTACAATTTGATTACACACCGCTTTTTCTATTGCTTTTTGTTCAAGGAACATGTATAATATTTCTGCGACTGCAAACGGAGGAGACAACGATGGCAAAAACCGGAAATAAGATGATTGCGCAAAATAAAAAAGCGTATCACGACTACTTCATACTGGACAAATATGAAGCCGGAATTGCGCTGTATGGCACGGAAGTTAAATCCGTACGGCTCGGCGCGGTCAATCTAAAAGACGCCTATTGCGAAATCAAAGGCGGCGAAATGTTCGCACGCGGCATTCATATCAGTCCCTATGAAAAAGGCAATATATTCAACCGCGATCCGCTCCGAGACAAAAAGTTGCTGATGCACAAACGCGAAATTATTCGATTGTTCAGCAAAATCAAAGAAGACGGATTGACCTTAGTGCCGCTTTCCATGTATTTCAGCGATTCGCACGTCAAAGTAGAGATCGGGCTCTGCCAAGGCAAAAAGCTTTATGATAAACGTGAATCTGACGCCAAACGGCAATCCGCACGCGATATTGACCGCGCTATGAAAAGCAGGCGGTAAGTGTCGCATCCCTTTCAAGGCAAATATAAATAACATGGGGGCGTAAAGGTTTCGACGGGGATTTTAAGATACGATAAGCGGGTAGAGGCCGGGAATCCTCTGAAAAAGTCCCACCTTAAAATTAAACGCTAACGATAATCTCGTAGCTCAGGCAGCGTAAGCTGTGCCGCCGCTTTTAGCGGCCCGTTCTTCCATTGAGTACCACGGCTTTGGACAGAGCGTCACTTAGTGGTAAATGTGCACCGCCCGTTCGCTTTTGAAGCGGTCATAAACAAAAAAGCTACCAAATCTGCTTTCCCGTGCACCGGAAACAGATGCGGGAATTAAAAAAGGTGTACTGCACCCGGAGAAAGTTGTATTAAGAGGTTTTCGGACGGGAGTTCGATTCTCCCCGCCTCCACCATCGGCTTGTAAATCTTTGTATTTGCAAGCCTTTTTACTTTCAATCCACTCTAAATCCACGCTTTTTTTGGCGGCTTTCATTCTTATTTAACTGTCGAGCTATTCAAAATGCTCTTTTATTTTACATCTTTTTGTAAAAATGTCAAGTGTAATTTTTCACAAATGTAATCGTACCCGTTTAGGCGCATCGCGCTGCGGGGGAAAAACGCCGCCGCTTTTTCCAAAAGACGGCAAGCTCCACGCCAAATTCCCCGTTGACGCCTCGCCGCTTTTTCAGGCGTCAGGCGCGTTGGTTTCTTCAGCAAGGAGCTTTGCTTTAAGGGGCTTTGCCCGTCGTTTCATATGGCAAATGGCGGCGTGAACCGCCTGAGAAATCAGCGGGGGACGTATCCCCCGCTGATTCCGAAAACAGAACCCGCCGCCTATAGCGGCGGCGGTCATTTTTGCCTGTGTTCCTAAGTTATAGAGATATTTTATTTATGACGGATACGGCGCGGATAGAGGGGAGCGCAAAGATTTCATCAGCCGTTTCTTTATATCCGGAAGAACCATATCCGCTTTCTCACCACTTGAAATTCGCAAAAGCCCCTCGGAAAAGTCAGCATCCGCCTTGGCAAAATCCAAACGCATATACGGAATTTCGCGCGCGTGATCCGCGGCGTCTGCAAAAGCCAGTGTTAACGCATTCGCATCTTGCAAAGTTCTCTCACGCACATCATCTCGCGCAGGCAAATACCCCTGCGCCTTTTCATTTAATTTGTCAAAAAATACGTCTCCCGACATATATTCCAAAAATTGCCGCGCGGCGGACAACCGCGCGTCATCTGTTGCATGCAGCACGACCAACAAATGTGATTCGATATACCCCATGCTGCCGGGAATTTCCATGTATCCAAATCGGCTGTAAAAGTTCTCTTCCGTATCGGCTGCTGCGGCGCAGTCCGCTATACCGGCCTGTACATCATATAAAAAACCGATTTTCCCCGCACCGAAAAGACTTCGTAATTCTTCGGATGTCATTCCCTTGGGAGATATTTTTTCTTCAAAAATATACCGCAGTTGCTCATACGTCCGCATACCCGCCGGATTGTCAATCGCAAGTTCTCCTTCTTCACTCCAAAGATCTCCGCCGTTTGCCCAAATCATGGGAAAAATATGATACCCCTCTCCCGGCATCACGCCGCTTGACGGAAGTGCAAAACCAAAAACGCCGTCTTCCAGCGCGCTCACCTTTTTTGCGGCCGCCAAAAGGTCATCAAAAGATTGTATTTCTTCCGGTCTTACTTGCGCTTGATTTAAAAGCGTTGTATTATAAAAGAGCATTTGCGTGCCATAATACCACGGTAATGCATAAAGTATACCGCGATCCGACACAGATTCAAGCTGCATATTGGAATACGTCTGCAGAATCTGTTCATCAATTCCCGCTACAGAGCGAACCGCACCGGTTTCCAGCAAAGCGGGAAGCCACTCTGCACGAATATGCGCCACAGTCAAAGAATCGTCATCGGATATATTCTCAAGCAATTTATCCAAGTACGAAGAATAAGGTTGCGAACCGTCTAATTCTACTTGAATCGTTTGATTTGTTTTCATAAATGCGTTGACTGCCGCTTCATACGCAGAATATGCATTTTCGTTTGCAAGTTCAAAAGAAGAAAATTTTATGGCGACCGTCTCGGTCTTCGCTGGGTATATATCGGACTGCATACGTTCACCAGGAGTATTCTGATTTTGATTTTGCGACGAACCGCAGGAAAAAAGCAATACCATCATGGCGGAAAGCGCCGCAAGCAATAAAAACAATTTTAAATGTAAATTCATTTTTTATTCGTCCTCTTTAATAACAAAACAGAATGGATCAGCAACGTCGTCTCTACTGAAATCTTCTGAACCCATTGTTTGTAAATTTTGCTGCTTCTATTCTAAAATCATAAACAATCTGCAAAAGGGCAATTGAAATAGACTTTCAAGCTGCAAAGCGCAGGAAAGGAACGCAGAAAGTTTTGCGTCGCATCGCCCGTTTCAAAGCGGCCGCTCACCGTAGAATCGTGAGATTTTTGTATCACATGAAAGCGTCGTTACGCATTTACGACACGCGCGCTTTTTGGCAGCAACAAAAATTACAAAACTGCTTGTACATGCTTTTTTTGTAATATGTACCTCCAAACTTTCATACTTATATTCTGTAATGAAAATTTAGGAGGTCAAAGCATGCAAAATCAATATCTGCCCGAAGGACTTTTGATCGGTACCGCGCAAAATCAGGAATACATCTCTTCTCAAACCGGGTTGGAACGCGCCATGCAGCAAGGAAAAATTTTGGAGGCGCCGGCCGCCATGTGCGACAGCGAACTAAACTTGTATGTCGATCTCGGCGGTATTCGCGGCATCATGCCGCGCGAAGAAGTCGCAATGTGCCGCCCCGGTGAGGAAATCAAACAAATCGCCGTCATCACACGGGTAAGCAAACCGGTATGCTTCAAGGTCATGTCCATATCCGAAGAACAAGGAATGCCGGTGGCGATTTTGTCGCGCAGACTGGCGCAGATTGAATGTAAAAATGCTTTTTTAAATGATTTAATCTGCGGCGATATTATTCGCGCAAAAATCACGCATCTCGAAAACTTCGGCGCCTTCGTAGATATCGGCTGCGGCATCATTTCTCTTTTGACTGTAGATTGTATTTCCGTTTCCCGCATTTCACATCCGTCCGACCGTTTTTCAGTCGGAGAATATATACCGGTTGTCATTCGCTCTATTGATTCCGAAACGGATCGGATATTTGTATCGCATCGCGAACTGCTCGGCACCTGGGAGGAAAACGCGGCTGAATTTGCACCGATGCAGACCGTTTCGGGTATTGTGCGCAGTATAGAAGATTACGGGATCTTCATCGAACTTGCACCGAATTTGGCCGGACTTGCAGAATATAAAAGCGGCGTGCATATAGGCGATGTAGCGAGTGTCTACATAAAAAGCATTATTCCGGCGCGCATGAAAGTAAAACTGGTGCTGATTGATTCCAGCGCATCGGTATGTTGTCCGATAAAACGCAAATACTATATCAATACCAATGAAATACGGCATATCGATCATTGGCTCTATTCCCCGCCCGGATGCTCCAAAGTGATTGAAACCGTATTTTAATATTTACAAATTTATAAATTTGTGCTATACTACCAATAGCAGAAAAGCAACGGAGGTGTAAATATGGGCAACGTCATTATAACCATTGCACGCCAATACGGCAGCGGCGGCAAAAGAATCGGCGATTTAATTTCCAAAATTCTGGGCGCCGATTTCTATGACCAGGAATTAATCACGCTGGCCGCCGAAAAAAGCGATCTATGTAAAGAAGCGGTAGAAGAAGCCGACGAAAAAAGCGCAAACAGTCTCCTGTATACATTGGCTATGGGTTCCACCGCAATGCTGCATCTGCCGCAGTACAATATGCCGATCAACGACAAGCTTTTCTTAGTGCAATCGGAAATTATCAAAGGCGCGGCCGCCAAAGGCTCCGCCGTCATCGTCGGACGGTGCGCAGACTACGTGCTTCGTGACAATCCGCGGACAATCAGCGTATTCATTTATGCGGATTCCAAAGTACGCGCGAAACGCATTGCCGAGCGCAGCGGGATCACCGAATCCGAAGCATATGATCTCATGGCAAAAACAGATCGCCGCCGTGCCAATTACTATAATTTTTATACAGGCAAACGCTGGGGCGAAACCTCAAATTATAATTTGTGTATCGATTCTTCCGTGCTCGGCCTGGAGGGCACAGCCAAAATCATTGCGGAATTTGCAAAACAATATGAAAACTGATTTATAATCCAATAGCGAAGACCCGAAATGTTCTTCTCTTCGCTTACGGTTTTTTAAATACACGGCAAAAGGAATCCGTCGGTGCGAAAAACACCGACGGATTTTTTTGAGTGATTGCCTATGCATCGAAATTACTCATATTTATATTTATATTGTACTTCACTAAGAAGATCCCACAGCAGATTGATCGTGTACACGGCAAAAATCATGGCAATTACAAAATCAACCAGCCAAGCCACCTCAAATTTCGGAAAATAGACATAACCGCCGGGGGCGGTAGCGTCGTTTCTGAGTTTTACCGATTGCACATCGACAACAAAATAAAAATACAAAATGCTCATCACAGACATAAGTCCCGCCCACACGCGCATCACAACCGTTTTGCGTGAAAAAACCATATAAAGCGGCCGAGAACTGCTGGAAATCTCCGTGACTGCATCCATACCGGTGTGCGCCCTTGTCACTTCCCGGATCACCATCGCAAGCGCAAAGACTGTTGCAAGGAAAGCAATCTGTTCTACCGCGTTGCAGAGCGCATACGGCAAATACAGCGTTTGAGCCCGCTCGATCTTATGAACAGAATTATACACATACTCGCGGGTAAAGATCAGCATCGTGGCAAATGTCGCCGAAGAACAAAGCAAATACGCAAAAGACGCAATTTTTAGCCGCCTCGCAGCCTTCGGCGCATATTTTGCGATCGCAGCCGCAGCCGCAAAGAACAAAATCGCAGATACAAAGTCGGGCAACCAGTTGATCTCATCCACGTACAAATCGACCGAAAACAGAGCGGCAAAAGATGCAAGCAGCATAAAAATATGCACGCGGCGCAGAACAAAAAATCCGGTTTTCGGAACAACCTCGGTATCATACAAAGCAGACATACTGTCCCAAAATTCCGTATGGCCGGAAAGATATTTGACATAGCGATACAGGGAAACAAACCAAATAAGGCCGGCAATCAAGGCAATGCAGAAAGCCAGCGCAATCAGAACCGGCCTGAAATTCAGCATCGTCATCCCCTCCGGCGTCACATATCCCGTGCTGTCATAGGGGACAAGCAGCGTCAGTTCCGGGAGTACCGACATTGCAAACTTGATCATAAAAAATACCGCCGTCAATCTCGTATAAATCCAGTCGGCCTGCTGAGAACGCCGTAGCTGCCGTCGCTGCGCCAGACGCGAAAACCACCCGGCACGTGCCGAAACATTTTTCCGCTCTCTGAAAATTCTCCGCTTTTTCTTATCCGGGCATCCGTATAGAAACGCACCGCCCTCCCGGCGGGTGCCCAGGTACACAAGTCCCTGAAACAGCAGATAAAATGCGCGCACACCGAACACAACTTCCGCCACCGAAAAACAAAATGAGAAAAGCAAAACAGTGGTTTGCTCACCGACATTTGCCGCCGTAATCCCAAACATGAGCAGAAGCGCGGGAATTTTCGCAAAAGAAATCCAGAACATCTGAATAAATGCGCCTCTGGCATCCGCAAGCTCCGTGCACAAATCACAGAGCTTTCCGATGGCGCCGAGAATCAAAAGATACCCAATCGCATCCGGCAATACATCTATCATATTGACATTCGGATTCAACAGGAAAAACAGACCAACACTCAACATTCCGAAACGGATCACTTTTCTTCGCTTTTTCATGTAGCCTCCCCGTCAAAACTGATTTTTGCATAAGCGCTGTACAGCATAATCGCGGAATACAACTGCCAAAACAGACGAAAAAGAAACAGCGGAATTTGAAAATATGCCGAAATATGTGCCACAAAATCAACAAAATACAGGCCGTCCAGCGTTAAACCGATCAAATAATACGCCACACACATCACAATGCAAAACGCCGCTCGCCGACAAATCCGCAAAAGCCCGACCTCGCGCGCAAGATCATATACGGCACGGCACAGCAGGATGTGAAAAGCAAACCAGAGCAGCATATCCGCATAATTCTGTACAGCCGTATAATTCGTCAGCCCGATTCCGAGCGCACCGGCGAGGCTCTCGCCGATCGGGAAAAAGGCATCAATCAGGCGATAAGCCCCAAGCAGCGCCATCGGCACCGTAAGATAAAAACTATAGCGAAAATACGCGCCGTAGGGGCGCAACCGCCAAAGCGCATATCCCATCATGCAAAAGGCGATCAAATCCGTATATTCGGGACGAACGAAATTGAGTATGCGCAGCAGATAGCCGATAAACAGTACGCCGAGTCCCATTATTCCGCTTTATCCTCGTTCATGCCGCAGCATTTTTTATACTTTTTCCCGCTCCCGCATGGGCACGGATCGTTGCGGCCTACTTTTTGCGCTTTACGAACCGGCTCGCGGCGCGTGGGCATTTTGCCGCCTGCAAATCCCTCAATCAGCGGCTTTGCCACCTGCTTGCGCTCAATCGGCGCCTCCTTGCGCGGCAGCGCGGAAAGTACGCGCAGCACCGTGGCTTCTTTGATGTCGGCGATCATATTGTCAAACATATCCGCGCCCTGAATGCGGTATTCCGTGATCGGATTCCGCTGCGCATATGCGTTCAAACCGATGCTTCCCTTTAATTCATCCATCGCATCGATATGATCCATCCATTTTTCGTCTACCGTGCGAAGCAGCAGCGTGCGCTCAATTTCACGCATATCAATTCCGGCTGATTTCCAAAGCGCTTCTCTGTTTTCATAGAGCTTAAACGCGCCCGCAGAAGCCGCCTCGGCAAGCTCAGTTTCCTGCATCGCGCGAATCTGCTCCTCTGTATTCTCCAGCTTGAGCACGGCACCCGCAAAGCTGGTCAACAGACCGTCATAATTATAGTGTTCCTCACCATCATGCCCGACGAAGGACATAACCATACCGCGCGCAACCGTATCAATCCATTCGCGGATCAATCCGCCGAGATCACGTCCCTCAAGCACATCGCGGCGCTGCTTGTAAATGATCTCGCGCTGCTGATTCATAACATCGTCGTAGGTGAGGACGTTCTTTCTCCGATTGAAGTTCTGATCCTCGATCCGTTTCTGCGCCGATTCAATATTGTTGGAAAGAATTTTTGCGTCGATCGGCGTATCTTCGTCAAGACCGAGCTTGTCTACCATATTAAACAGCCTGTCTCCGCCGAACAAGCGCATCAGATCATCTTCAAGGGAAATATAGAATTTTGACTGCCCCGGATCGCCCTGACGCCCCGAACGGCCGCGAAGCTGATTGTCTATCCGACGGCTCTCATGGCGCTCGGTGCCAAGGATAAACAATCCGCCGGCTTCTCTGACGCGGTCTGCTTCGGGTTTGATTTCTTCTTTGTACTTTTCATAGAGTTCCGAGAAAGTCTTGCGGGCACCGAGTACGGCTTCATCCTCTGTATGCGCGCTGCCGGTCGAAAGCATGATGAGTTCTTCGTCAATCCCCATCTTTCGCATCTCGGACTTTGCCAGAAACTCAGGATTGCCGCCGAGCATAATATCCGTACCGCGCCCGGCCATGTTGGTCGAAATCGTAACCGCGCCGAATTTTCCGGCCTGCGCGACGATCTCCGCTTCTTTTTCATGATGCTTTGCGTTGAGGACAACATGCGCAATGCCGTTTTTCTTCAGTTCGGCCGACAACTCTTCACTCTTTTCAATCGAAACCGTACCGACCAAAACCGGCTGTCCCTTTTCATGGCACTCGATAATTTTCTGCACAATCGCCCGGTATTTTCCGGCGCGGGTCTTATATACCGCATCCGAAAAATCATTGCGGATCATCGGGCGATTCGTCGGAACTACGACAACGTCGAGGTTATAAATCTCACGAAATTCGGTCTCCTCGGTCAAAGCGGTACCGGTCATACCCGACAGTTTTTTATACAGGCGGAAATAGTTCTGGAATGTGACGGTCGCGAGCGTTTTGGATTCCTTTTCGACGTTCACATGCTCCTTGGCCTCAATGGCCTGATGCAATCCGTTATTGTAGCGGCGTCCGGGCATAAGGCGTCCGGTAAACGCATCCACAATGATAACCTCGCCGCCCTTGACCACATAATCCACGTCCCGCTTCATAATACCGTGCGCGCGAATGGCCTGATTGACATGGTGCGCAAGCGTGGAATTGGCGGGGTCGGCATAATCCTCCAAATTAAAATAGGCTTCTGCTTTGGCAATGCCGCTCGCCGTCAAGACAACCGTGCGCGCCTTTTCATCCACAACATAATCGGCGTCGGCAGAGATTTCCTCAATCTCTTGCTTATCATCGGTCTCTTTAATCACCATTTTTTTCAGGGTGCGTGCAAAGCGCTCGGCAATCTCATACATTTCAGTTGATTTTTCACCCTCGCCTGAAATAATCAGCGGCGTGCGCGCTTCATCAATCAAAATAGAGTCAACCTCGTCCACGATGGCAAAGCTGTGACCGCGCTGCACCATCTGCGCCTTATACACAACCATATTATCGCGCAAATAATCGAAACCAAATTCATTATTGGTTCCGTACGTGATATCGGCCTGATAGGCCTTGTGCTTTTCATCCGGCATCTGTCCGTGTACGACAAGTCCGGTTTTTAGACCCAAAAACTCATATACACGCCCCATTTCTTCGCTGTCGCGCCGCGCCAGATAATCATTCACCGTTACGATATGCACGCCGTCACCGGTCAGTGCGTTCAGATAAGCCGGCATGGTTGCAACCAGCGTTTTACCCTCGCCGGTTTTCATTTCGGCGATTCGCCCCTGATGCAAAATAATTCCGCCGAGGATCTGTACATAAAACGGGCGTTTGCCGAGCACACGCCAGTCCGCCTCACGCACAAGCGCGAAAGCGTCCGGCAAAATGTCGTCCAGCGTTTCCCCACCGGCCAACCGCTCTTTGAGGACTGCCGTCTGCGCGCGGAGTTCATCTTCTCCCATTGCCTCATATTTCGGCGCAAGCGCATCGACCATGTCCGCCGTCACTTTCAGTTTTTTGATCTGATGGTCGCTGTAGGTTCCAAATACTTTTGCAAAAAGTCCCATTCCTATAGTTTCCTCCGCTGTCTGCGTGAAATTTTCATGAACACTTTATTATACTACATTTATTTATAATATACCATAGTATTTTAGAATTTTGTCCTGCACTTTCCCAAAATTCACAATAAAATCATATTTAACCGCCCCGATATTGCGCTTTCCCAAAATTCGTGATACAATCGAATCATTGAAAACCAACGGGGAGAATTGTATGAACAGCATCAACATCGTCCTTTTAGAACCGGAAATTCCGCAAAATACAGGCAACATCGCGCGCACCTGCGCCGCCACCGGCGCCGCGCTGCATCTGATTCGGCCGCTCGGCTTTGAAATCGACGATAAAAAGCTAAAGCGCGCCGGGCTGGATTATTGGAATGAACTGAACATTACCTATTACGATAATCTGGCCGATTTTCTTGTAAAAAATCCAAACGCGGAAATTTTTTATTACAGTACCAAAGCGCCGCGCGCCTATACCGAAATCTATTATCCGCGTCCCGTTTTTCTGATGTTCGGAAAGGAAACGAAAGGCCTTCCGGAAGAATTGCTCGAAGCGCATCTCGACCGCACGGTGCGCATTCCCATGCGCGACCATCTGAGGAGTTTAAACCTTTCAAATTCGGTCGCGGTCGGCGTCTATGAGGTTCTCCGTCAACACGGCTTTGACGGTTTGAGCGAAGCCGGAAAATATAAACAATCGCCGTAAAAAACGCTGAAGACAATCTCTTGCAAAACAGAACCCGGCAAAGCCGCATCCTATCGTGACTTTGCCGGGTTCTGTTTTGCTTATACCAGCATTTTTGAAGCCCCTGCGCTTATTTTACAAGCCGGTCGGTCTGCGCGGCATAGGCGCGCAGCTTTTCGTCAAGCGTATCTGCATCCGCCGCGCCGGCAAGATAATAAATTTTAATTTTCGGCTCTGTACCGGACGGACGAATAACGGCAACATCGCCGTTTTCCAGACCATAATACAGTACGTCCGATTTCGGGAGTCCTGTCGATTCGCAGCGGCCGTCGGAAAGATAGGTGATCGTCTTTGCCTGATAGTCGCCGATAAACGCAACCGCAAAACCGCCGATTTCCCGCGGCGGAGTCTGACGAAGCGCCTGCATCGTAGCGGTGCGGCGCGCGATGCCGTCAAGTCCCTCCATATAAACATCCATAGACTTTTCGCCGTAATAGCCGTAACGCGCATAAATACTTTGCAGCGCATCATACAGCGTCATATTTTTCGCTTTATAGTAAGCAGCCATTTCTACGGCAAGCATAGCTGCGCAAACCGCATCCTTATCACGCGCATACGTCCCCTTGAGATAGCCGTAGCTCTCCTCAAAACCAAACAAAAACGTGCCTTTCCCCTCGGTTTCGTGATTTTTAATCACCTCACCGATAAATTTAAAGCCGGTCAGTACATTATACAGCTTTACGCCGTTTGCGCGGCAAATCGCGGTGGCAAGTTCGGTGGATACAATGGTTTTGACGGCATAACCGTCAACGGGAATGCCGTCCCCCTCACGCAGCGCCGTGAAAATATAATCCAACAGCAGCGCGGCCATCTGGTTGCCCGTAATGGCGACGAATTTGCCGTCCGCCGCGCGGGTCATCGCCCCCATACGGTCGCTGTCCGGGTCGGTTGCGACAATTATATCGCTTTGCACTGCGTCCGCCAGACGAATACCAAGCGTAAACGCATCCGGCAGTTCCGGATTCGGCTTTTTCACCGTCGGGAAATCGCCGTCCAGCGCCATTTGCTCATCGACCGTATACAGATGTTTGAGTCCGCTCCGGCGAAGCGCTTCGGGCACCAGGCGATAACCCGCGCCGTGCAAAGGCGTATATACGACACGGAGCGTCTCGGCCACAGCCGGAATCGCCTCTTTGTTCACTCTTTGCGCCAATACGTTTTCAAGATATTTCGCGTCGATTTCGGTGCCGATGATCTGTATATTTCCGGCGGACACAGCCTCGTCAAAATCCGAACGCCGCACATCTTTAAAAATATCGAGTTCCCGCGTCTTGGCCGAAATCACGTCGGCATGCTCCGGCGGCAGCTGCGCGCCGTCCTCCCAATAAGCTTTATAGCCGTTATACTCCTTGGGATTGTGCGATGCGGTAATGTTGATACCGGCAATACATCCGAGTTCGCGGATCGCGAAAGAAAGTTCGGGCGTCGGACGCACGCCGTCAAAAATATACGCCCGTATCCCGTTTGCCGAAAGCACCTCCGCCGCAGTGCGAGCAAACCGCTCGGAATGATTGCGGCTGTCATAGGCGATAACCACACCGCGCGCCGCGGCGTCTTTTCCCTCCAGCAGAATCATCTCGGCCATACCCTGCGTCGCATGCGCCACGGTATAGACATTCATTTTGTTGGTGCCGGCGCCCATCGTTCCGCGCAAACCGCCGGTGCCGAACTCCAGATAGCCCAAAAAGCGCATCTCAATCTCGGCAGGATCATCCCGCAATGCAAGCAGTTCCCGGCGGCTTTCTTCATCCAAAGCCGAGCTTTCCAACCATTGTCTGTAAGAATCCATATACGTTTCTGCCATAGTATTCGTTTTCTCCCCTATAAAAATTACCGGTTTTCCTCCAACGCACGCGCAAGCTGATCCGGGCAGGAAGTCCCTCTGCCGCCGCAATTGATTCCGCGCAGACGCCGAATTGCTTCATCCACCGGCATGCCCCGAACCAAAGCGCCGATCCCCTGCGTATTCCCGCTGCATCCGCCGACAAAATGAACTTCTTTCACAACGCCGTCTTCGATCACGGCATGTATCTTTCTCGAACACACGCCGCGAGGCGTATATACAATCTCTTTTTCCATAAGTATCCCTCAGCTTATCAATTCATAAATTCCTTTCAACGTATAATCCGCACGAATCAGATTTAAAAACAGCAGCAGCGCAAACAGCGCCGCTTCCCCGCCGCCGAATGTGCAAATATGCGCGTATCCGTCCGTATAACCCAGCGGCACAGATACCGTTTTGATCAGCCGCACGCCGAGCACGGGCACAGCGGCAAACAACTTCGGCAACAGCGTTTCATCCAATCCGGACAAACGAATCGCGATATACTGATTTCCGGTACTGTCTATGATGCTGCGAAAATTCTGACAAAGCAAGGCGTATCTGGTTAAAGCACCCTCTGCTCCGCTTACTTCGGCAACACGCGCAATCAAGAGTTCGTACCGCTCCATCATCGACAGGAATGTGAGCAATATACCATCGCGGTTGTTTTCAAGCGGCAAAATGCAATATTCCGATTCACCGGACACGACCGCTTCGCAGGCATCGATAAACGAACGAGCGGGCGCAGCTTTAAGAGCCGGTAATTTCTTCTGAAACAGTGAAAACACATCGGAAAACAATTCACCGGTAACAAAGGCAACGCCGCCGTTTTTTTCTCCGTCTCCGCCGCGATCTAAAAACAGCGCCGGCGCCGGACGAAACTTGGCCGCAGTACGAAGCGCATGGGTCAGTTTACTGCAAAATTCGGCCACATACACGCCCTCATCCGTGGAAAGCTTGGCTTCCGCAAGCGTGCGGTTTTCTTCAATGACAAGATCGGAAACGACCGCGTTTACAAACGGCGCGGCCGAAAGTTCCTCACGAAAATCCTCCACGGGGAAAAACTTTTTCCCGCGCAGCATACGCGCGATCCGCGCGGCCGTGATTTCCGCCGCTTCGCTGATATTCGCACTGACGCGCTCGCACACGGAGGCTTCCTGATTATAATAACGTTCTATATTATTCAGTGCATTTTTTAAAAATTCGCCCCCGGCCATTATCCGAGCGTTGAAAGCACCGCATAACTGGATTGCAGAAACGCTTTCATTTCCTCCTCGCCAAGCCGCCGATGACTGAGCAGCGCAAGGCTGTAAATCTGTTTGGCAATCAGCGCGCTGTCCGTATATTTTCCCGCCGCAAGACGCTCGATCAGCCGGTTGGACATATTCACAATCAGCGTGCTTTCAGCCGTATAAGCGTTGTTTATGTCCATACCGCCCACGGCGTACAGCTTCATCATATCTTCCATTCTGCGGCTCTCCTCATTCACACTCAGCATAGCGGGAATTTCCGCATCGGAAAGACGTTCGCATTTCACGGTCAGCTTTTCATTGCCCGAAGCCTCGCGAAACAGCTTTTCCAGCATCTCCGAATGCGCAGCCTCGCCCTCGCCGCGCAGCGCATCGGCGAGTTCCGAATCCACACGCCGGAAATGCACTTTTTCATCTATGCTTTCGAGCATCTGCAAATACTGCGTGTCAATCATGCGGTCAAATTTGACGACTTTTATTTCCTTTGCCTCAAACATCGCGATATATTGCGCCTGCTGCTGCTCGTCCGAGGTATAATAAACGACGCCCTCGTTCGTTGTTTTCGCCGCCTCCAAATATTCCGGCAAAGTCATATAACCGCCGTGCACAATGTCCAAGAGCAGCGCATTTTTGGCGCGGTCATAAAACTTACGGTCACAGAGCGATGCGTATTCGCAGAACGTGCGAACAGAATCCCACATCCCCTCATACGCCGCGCGATCGTTTTTAAACATCGCAAGCAGCTTATCGGCGACCTTTTTCACAATATGCGCCGAAATTTTGGAAACGTAGCCGCTGTTTTGCAGATAACTGCGGGACACATTCAGCGGAAGCTCGGGACAGTCGAGTACCCCGCGCAGCATAAGCAGATATTCGGGGATCACCTCTTTGATATTGTCCGCAACAAATACCTGATTATAATAGAGCTTTACCTGTCCCTCCATATTGGCAAACTCATGCGCAAGTTTCGGAAAATACAGAATCCCCTTAAAGTTCAACGGATAATCGGCATTGATATGCAACCAAAACAAAGGCTCGTTGAAATCGGAGAAAACTTTTTTATAAAACGCCTTATATTCCGCATCGGAACAATCGGCGGGATTCTTCTGCCAAAGCGGGTGCGTATCATTGATCGGCGTTTTTTCAGCCGCTTCTTCCCCGTCTTTGTGTTCCGCGTCCTCGTCTTCAAAATAAATCTCGACCGGCATAAACGCGCAGTATTTCTCCAAGATAGAGCGGAGCTTATACGCTTCCAGATACTCCTCGCCCTCGGCGTTGATATGCATAATCACCGTAGTGCCGCGCACAGCCGCATCATACGGAACCGTCATTTCATATTCGCCGGACTCATCGCAAATCCACTGTACGCCGTCGCCGCCTTTGTACGAGCGGCTGATGACCTCCACGCGGTCGCTGACCATAAAAGCGGAATAAAAGCCGAGGCCGAAATGACCGATAATGCCGTCGCCGGCCCCCTCGCTCTGCCCCTCATATTTCTGAATAAATTCAAGCGCCCCGGAAAGCGCAATATTTCCGATATATTTTTTGACCTCTTCCGAATCCATACCGATGCCATTGTCCGAAACCGTAATCGTGTGCGCTTTTTTGCTGACGCGAACATCAATGCGTCCGTCAAATTCAATATTTTTTGCCTCGCCCAGTGAAATCAGTCTGCCGAGCTTTGTGATCGCATCGGAAGCATTGGATACGATTTCTCGAAGAAAAATCTCCTTGTCCGAATACAGCCAACGTTTGATGATCGGAAAAATATGCTGCGTTTCTACCGAAATGCCGCCTTTTTCTTTTTTTACCTGTTCTGCCATACTATCACATCCTCTATCTTTTGTAAGATTATCCTGCCGAATATTATATAATAGTTTGGGATTTTTTTCAATATCTGAATACAAATTTAAAAATATTGCGGGCATTTTTCAGTTCAAATAAAGTTCTTCTTTGTTTTGATTCCGTTCTGTTTTTCATTTGATGACGCACAATTTATTGTATATTTTTGTCGTATTTTTTGAATGAAATTCTCGTTTTACCAAAAGTTGAACGATTTTTTTCGCAAGTCTTAACGGAATCAATATTTTACAGTCGAAATATGACATTTATTGTAAATTTTTGTAAATAAATCTGAACGGAAGTGGTTGACAAATCATTGGTTTGCAGGGTATAATTCAAGTGTCAGGTGAATGTTAAAAAATTGTACCTGTTCAAATTCTGCGAAAGACATTGGGAAAATGGACATTATGACAAAATGCAAAATTATCGAATCCGTCCTCACAGATGAACAAAACATCGAACGCACAGTCTACGGATTCCAGTTTACCGATGAAAACTCCGGTAAAATCATCAAAACAGTAGAGGACATTTCTGACAACCTGAAAATGCTGCAAGACTTTATGCAGGAAATCAACGAAGGCAATGTCAGCGCTTTTCATATTGATGACATTATTGCAGATGTGCTCGGTCTCTGATTCATACGCAATATCCGTTTACAAATTACAAAATTTCGCCGCAAAAGAAAGCATCGTCAAACGGCGATGCTTGAGCTTGTCGATAAAGATAAGAATTGCAAATAGAATAAGTTTATAAGGCGGACATGCGCCGCCTTATAAACACCTTGTGGGCGTGCAAGCGCCGCCATTGGCGGCGCGACGGCGCGAGCGAACACGCCCCATCGTCGGAAAACCTTGGTTTTT
>URDS01000026.1 GCA_900546635.1 uncultured Eubacteriales bacterium
CGCCTCCTTTCCTGCGGGCATAAAAAAACGCCACAACTTCTTTGAAGCTGCGGCGTAGTATGCAGAAAGGGACGCTATCTTTCGATAATGTCCCTTTTGCTTGGTTATTCACTTGTAACCTGTTTGCCCGCTGTCCTTAAAACGCGATGATATAAGGGTTTTTGCTTGTTTTCTTATCTCACCGCGCTTAAATAGGCGGTTTTCTTTTGTCTATACACGTGTTTTACATCAGCATAGCTGAAATTGGCTGTTGATTCCGTCCGTCATATAATCGGCCATTCGCATGGCTTCCTGTTCAATGTTGTTGAACTCGACTATATCTTCGGGATATTTGCCGGTGAGCCGCAGTCTGGCTTCGTTTTCGGTCATTCTGAGATGATCGTACAGAAAACTTGCCCATTTTTTGTAGCTCCAGTTTGGGTTTATATCGGATAGAAATTCGGCGATTTTGTCCGCGTTTTCATACCATCTTTTTCGCGCGGAATTGACTTCGGCCGCATTCTGATTTTTTGCTGCGTTTACAAGCTCGCCTGCAATAGCAAGATGTTCCGTAAGTAGATTTTTGAAAGTTTCCGCCTGATTTTTCCCGTAAAACCGTCCCAATACCATTGCAAAATCGCCGGGATTTTGCAGCAGCCATTTTGTGACGTAGGGTAAATCGGCCAAATCGGCCGCAGTGCTGATGATAAAGAAACGTGTTCGGTAAACATGCTGTGACCAGAGCAATCGAAATTCGTTGCTTAACCGGCACGAACAGCGTGATTTTGCATTGTTCATTGATTTTCTCCCAAAGTTTATTTGCATATGTACTGTCTTCAGTATATGGTTGAAAAATGAATGCTGTCACGCGGCGATGGGATTCGGTGTAAAAAAGGTGAAGATAAAAAGAATATCCGGTTGAAAACAGGTCTCTTTCGTGTGTACGCAGGCGACCTGTTTGGATAAGACATACGCGGTTGAAAAGGGATATTTCAAAGGGGAAGAAGGCAAAGGTGATTTTATTTTGACTGATTAAAGGCAATTTATTTTAATGCGCTCACTTTTCCGGGTGCACTTGATAGAAATTTTCATATACATAAGACCCCGAATGGAAACATTCGGGGTCTTATGTCAATCGGGTATAAAAATGATGCCAACGATATTCGGATTATGGACTTGGAGCCGCATCCGCGTCTCATGCAAAACAAATGAACGCATAAAGAAAAATTTGATTTTTACGAAAGTATTTTTTGCAGGGTGGTTATGAGCATATCCATATCAATGGGTTTTGCTATATGCGCGTTCATGCCGGCTTCTAAAGCTGCCTGTACATCTTCGGCAAAAGCGTTTGCCGTCAAAGCGATGATCGGCACAGCGGAGGCATCTTTGTGATTCAGCGCTCGAATCGCTTTCGCTGCCTCATATCCGTTCATTTCCGGCATTTGAATATCCATTAAAATTGCATCATAGGTACCCGGCGGACTCGCGGAAAATGCTTTTACGGTCTGCGCGCCATCGGAGTGTATTTCTGCATATGCTCCCTGTAAATCCAATAGACTCTTTAAAATTTCGGAATTGATTTCGTTGTCTTCGGCAATCAGGAACCTGCGTCCGGCTAAAAATTCCGCATCCTTTAGCGGCAGCTTTCCTTTTGATATGCTTTGCTTTTCCTGTGCAACTTCAAACTCCAGTTCTATATAAAATAACGAGCCTTCGTTTTCCTTGCTTTCAACCTTTATGGTGCCGCCCATTTGGTCGATGAGTCCCTTGGTAATACTAAGTCCCAAGCCGGTTCCTTCCACACGGCTTACATGAGAACTGCGGGCAAAAGGATCAAAAATGCGGGAAAGCATCTCCTCGGACATGCCGATACCATTATCTCGGATAGAGAAAGCGTATCGCACGCGGTTGTTTATAACGAGAAGTTCTTCTACCTGAAAATCTATATTGCCGCCCGCAGCCGTGAATTTCACCGCGTTAGACAGAATATTAATCAGAATCTGATTCAGCCGCAGCGGATCGCCGTAAAAATTGTCATGAACAATTTCTCCCACAGTGATTTTAAAGTTTTGTTGTTTTTCGATTGCCTGATGTTTTACCATGGTAGATACTTGTTCCACCAAATCCTGCAGCGAAATATGTTCTCGATTCAGTACAATTTTGGCATGCTCGATCTTGCTCATATCTAAAACGTCATTGATGAGATTCAGCAGATGCTTTGAGGAAAGTGAGATTTTTCTCAGACACTCCGTGACATATTTTGAATCGTCGGGACGCGAAGCAGCAAGCGCCGTCATGCCCATGATCGCATTCATAGGGGTTCGAATATCATGACTCATAGCGGAAAGGAAATCGCTTTTGGCTTGATTTGCCTGCTTGGCAAGCGACAAGGCATTTTCTAAATCCGCTTTGTTTTTTCGTTCATCGCCCAACATTTCGGTGACATCTGCTCGAACAATACAGACTGTGCGGCCGATGCGATCGCCCCATAAAACATTGATTTTTTTATATCGCAATCCGTCTTTGGCCTGATATGCACAAACAAAATCATAGCCTAACGGAAATTTCTTTAATTGCTCCAGCATCGAATCCAGTTTGAAAAGACGGCGAATCTCCTCAAGATTTTGCCCGCCCGCCGCATATGCGAGCATTCCGTTGCTGATTTGCGTATCATAGTTCTCCTCAATAAAAGGAGGCAAATCTTCTAACACGGTTTGGCGCGTGTGCATAATCATTCGTTTTGTATGAATGTCGATAAAAGCAGCCAGTTCAAAAGTATAGGCAAGCATATTGAGAAGACTTTGCTGTTCGCGAACCGCTTCCGTTACATCGGATCTGGATAAACCTACTCGGCCGATGCGCAAATCGATGTCAAACACGGTCACTCGCTTTACACGAAAATTGCCGTCGCTGTCCGTGATCGAAAAGTCAAAGGAATAGTAGCCGTTTTTCTCTAAATGGCGGGCGATATAGGCGGAATCCAAATAGGTTCGGTAAGCCTCTTTGTCTTTCGGCAGGACATGGTTTTTCAGCATATAATTCATCCACTCGGAATGTGTGCCGCTTTTTTTAGGCACACAGTGAGCATTGGGATCGCTGGTAAAAATATTATAGCACTCTTTTGACAAGTCCAGTATAATAATGTGCTCATAACCGGTACAGGACAGTTTTTGCAGAACCTGCGAGGACATGACTTGCTCCGTGATATCCGTTATGGTTAAAATACCCGTGACATCTCCGGCATCCGGGTTTGCTACCAAATTTACTTTGAACTGCACATAGCGCCCTGTTTTTTCACGCGGCAACTGAATAAGACAGGAAAACGTCCGTTCGGTTTCCTGACGTGCATAGGCTTTCAGCATGGGCTCGTTGAGATACATCTGCAAAAATTTGCGGTGATCCTCCGGTTCCACAATTAAATCGGCGATGGTGCGAAAAAATTCTTCTCGCTTCGTCCCCAGCGTCTTAAAAATTTCCAAGCCTGTATAATCGTTAATTTCCAGTATTCTGTTTTTTATTATGTTGCAATGTCCCACGACCAGTACGTTCGGTCCCGGCGTCCGGTAATGCTGCACAATCAGTTTTTGATATTGTTCCCGCATCTGCTCCTGTTCTCGGCGCTCCTCGGTAATATCTTTTATGTAGCAATACTGCCGCAGATCGCCGTCCTCGCTGGGCAGCAGCGATAAAGTGTTTCGGACCCAAATGTATTCATCGTCACCTTTTTTCAGACGATAGGTTAGCTCACGTTGACGCCCTACGCTTGTAAAAGCCTCGTCAAGCTGTTTTCTAAGCCTGGGAATATCGTCGGGATGAACTCCCCTTAACGCATCATGGCTGTAAAATTCTTTGGCCTGTTCCAACGCAGTTTGGGTCATATCGGCAAAACCGGCCGATAAATATTCCGGTATAATGGTGCCGTCCTTTTGGCGGCGCACGACCGCAACGCCGCCGGGCAGATTTTCCACCAAGGTCTTAAAATATTGCCCCAAACGTTGTTTTTCCTGTCGTATTTTTACTTCATCCGTAATATCACGCAGATATTGAATAAATGCCGGGATCCCGTTCCACACGGTTTCCTGAACGTGCATCCTGTAAGTTCTTCCGTTCCACTTAGAAACCACTTCCGTATCTTCTCTGGAAATTCCTTTTTTAAAGTTGCAGAAAGGGCAAGGTTCTTTTAATCCCTGAAGCACCGCATAACATTGTTTCCCGATACAATTTTCTGTTTCGGGAAAGATTTTTTTAGATTCATGGAAATAGAGGATCTCATAATGCGCACGATCGATGATATATATGGCATCGGCCGCCTCATTGGCAATGTTTTGGAACATTCTGCTTTCATCGGATACGCCCGAAAAATAAGCGTAAAATTTACAGCTTTCCGTCAGCGGACCAATCCGTTGACCGCTCATATGAATCCAGGCAAGATTGCCGTTTTTACAGCGTGTTCTATACGAAATATTTAAAATCTCTCCGGTTTGCACCGCTTGCAAAGCGGCATCCAGTATGCGCTGAGTATCTCTTTCATAAATCGATTCAAGGACATTGCCATGCGTAATTTTATCAAATTCCTCCCGTGTATAACCGGAAAGCGCCGCTACACCGTCCGAGTAAAGTATGGGAACGAAATGATTATTTTCCACCCGATAACTGGCAACGCCGCCGTAACTTGAATTGATTAGATGGTTCATTTCCAACTGCGTTTCTTTTAAATCGGTTATGTTTTGAAACACACAGTGGAGCAAAGGGGCGCCGTCGGCTTCTCCCACCTGCCTTGCCAGAATGTGAACCCAGATAATATGGCCGTCTCGATGAAGCTTCCGAAATTCAAAATCAGCCGTTGTGTGATTGCGGATGGCAAAGCGAAGCTTTTCCACGATCATGTCTCTGTCATTGGGATATATCATCAGCGCGGCGTCATTCTGAATCAAATTGCGGTATTCCTCTGTTGTGTAGCCGATAAGTTCCGGTACTCCGTTGGAAAAATAGATGGTTTCAAAAACGTCGGCCATTCGATAGAGCGCCACACCGCCGGGAATTGCATTGATAATATTTTGTGTCTTTATGGTGGTCTCACGAAGCTCTGTTTCCAATCGTTTTTCTTCGGTAATATCGGTATAAACGGTATAAATCAGTATAGAACCGTCTTTGAGACACTGCCTTGATCCTCTGAGACGAAGCCAGTGATAGCAATTGCTTTTGTCATGAAATATGCGAAAGATATGGACAAGCTCTTTGCCGCATTTTAAAAGCATGATCGCTTTTTCATACAACTGCTGTAAATCATCAGGGTGTACGCCGAGAAAAATAGAGCCGCGGCGAATTTCTTCGATATGTTCATCAGAATAGCCCATTACCTGATAGTAAGCCGAATTTTGATATACGGGTTGAACCTCATTTTTATTCACATGATAAATGGCAAGCCCGCTGGGTATTCCCTCTAAAATATCGCTCGTGATTACGGAAAGCTTCTCTAAATTCTGTTGGAAACAGGTAAAATTATCCTTTTCGTTCATGATTGCGCAAAGCTCTCCCATAATGTATTTATACGCTGAAATTCAACTTGTATTGCCTGATACAGCGCCATATAATCCACGTTTTGCTCCCGATTTCGAAGCGGTTCCACAATCATGCAAACGGTGTTGTAAAGCGGTGTAAGTCCAAGGTTGGCCGATACACCTTTCAACGTGTGCGCCGCTTCAAAGGCACTTTCAAAATTGCCGGTCTCCAACTCCCGGCCGAGCTTTTGAAGATTATCATCCTGAAACAGCTTAGGCAAAATTTTACAATACAAAGCTTCGTTATCCATGAAGCGTTTCATGGTTTTGTCGTAATCTCCTCCATATGCGGAAAATACGTCTTGCAATACGCTCATTTGATTTCCTCCTGTTGAAAGTAAGGCAAAATGATTTGAACACAAAGGGGGAATAAGATAGAAACAGCAGTAAGTCTAAATTGCGTATATTCTATAAAAATACGTTCAAACACAAAGGTTTCTATGTTTGAACAACAGCTTGTTTCATACGTGTATGGATAAGCATTCAAATTTTACTTTAAAATATTGGTTTTTATAAAAAAATAAACCTGCTTCTTTTTTCATTGAAACAGGTTTATCTATTATGGTGCGGGTAAGAGGACTTGAACCTCCACCGGATTGCTCCGACTAGAACCTGAATCTAGCGCGTCTGCCAATTCCGCCATACCCGCGTATTTTGTACGGATTTTATTTATTTTTCTGTCCGAGACAGTTTGCGGCATACAAAACCGCAACCACTATGCCGCACACACAGTAGAGAATCACAAACTGCTTGAATATATTCAGCGCAATGCTCACGGCGGAAGCGAGCGAAACGTTCCAGAGCATCGCAAAAACCGCAAAGCTGACAAAGAGGGCGATCAGCGTATAGAGCAGGGTGCTGACGACGACCGACTTCAGATTTTTCCCTCTGAAGCTGAGCGGAAAAACTTTTTTCATTCGGCGTCCTCCGCAGTTTAAAATGAAAGGGCAAGCGAACGTTCGCCTGCCCCTGGTGCGAGAAACGGGACTTGAACCCGTACGGAGAAATCCACACGCCCCTCAAACGTGCGCGTCTGCCAGTTCCGCCACTCTCGCATACAGCCATAAGGCACTCCTATATTATATAAACCCAAAGCGGAAATGTCAATACTTTTTATAGATTTTCTTTTAAAAATTTGTCGGGGCGTATGCGAAACTTTTGAAAAGAAATGCCGTCCCGCCTTGATTATGGAAGCGCTTTGTGCTATACTATACTGTAAGTTTCTGCGCGCGGTCAAAACGGGCTTCGGAATGTCAAAACGGGACAGTTCGACCCTTTTGCGCTTTGGCGCGCGAAATTTCGGATTTTCAAAAACGGTAGGGGACGGATGTATGTGCGGATTTGTCGGATTCAGCGGCCATCTCGGATATAAACGCGAGGTATTGAACAATATGATGGATCTGATCGTCCATCGCGGGCCGAACAGCGCAGGGGAATATACGGACGCCGATATGGCGCTCGGCTTTCGCCGCCTGAGTATCATCGATCTTGCCGACGGCGCTCAGCCTATGTTCAATGAGGATCGCAGCCTTGTCGCGGTTTACAATGGGGAAATTTATAATTTTTTGCAGTTGAAAGCGGAACTGGAAGCTGCGGGGCATGTCTTTGCCACGCGGTGCGACAGCGAAGTGCTGCTTCACGGCTATGAGCAGTGGGGGCGCGGGCTGGTTGAGCGCCTGCGCGGTATGTTTGCTTTTGTGATCTGGGACAAGAAGGAGAAAAAGCTCTTCGGCGCGCGCGATATGTTCGGCATCAAGCCCTTTTATTACACGACGACGCGCGAGGGGGAATTTTTGTTTGCCTCCGAGATCAAAAGTATGCTTGCGCATCCGAATTTTGTCCGCGCGGTCAACAAAAATGCGCTGCTGCCCTATCTGAGTTTTCAGTACAGCGCCACGGAGGAGACTTTTTTTGAGGGCGTGTATAAGCTGCCGCCCGCGCATTTCTTTGAATGGCAGGACGGCAACCTTTCAATGGAGCGGTATTGGGACGCAAAGTTCGAGGCCGTGGACGAGGGCTTTGAGGCGTGTTCGGATCGCCTTGACAAGATTGTGCACGAGTCGGTGGAGGCGCATCGAATCAGCGACGTTCCGGTCGGTTCGTTTTTGTCCGGCGGCGTGGATTCGAGCTATATTACCGCCTGTCTGATGCCCGGCGAAACCTTTTCGGTGGGCTTTGAGGGCGAAAATGAAAAATTCAACGAGACGGGGGAGGCAAAGGAACTCTCCGAGCTTCTCGGCATCAAAAGCGTTCGCCGTATGATTACGGCCGACGAGTGCTTTGAGGCTTTTCCCGCGATTCAGTATCATATGGACGAACCGCAGTCCAATCCCTCCAGCGTGCCGCTCTGGTTTCTTGCGGAGCTTGCTTCGCGCGATGTGACGGTTGTGCTCTCCGGAGAGGGCGCGGATGAGATTTTTGCGGGGTATGAGTGGTATGACGAAACGCCGATGATGCGCCGCTATAAAAAGGTGCCGCAATTTTTGCGTGTTGCCGCCGCGCGTATCGCAAAAGCCCTTCCGTATTTTAAAGGCCATGATTTTATCATCAAAAGCAGCGGCCGGCCTGAGGATTATTTTATCGGTCAGGCCATGATTTTCAAGGAAAAGGAAGCAAAGGCCGTTTTGCGCGAGGAATACCGGGACGGCGAGCGCGTGCGCGACATTACCGGCCGTATTTATGACCGCGTATCTGGCAGGGATGAACTGACCAAGAAGCAGTATCTCGATCTCATGCTCTGGCTGCCGGGCGATATTCTGCTCAAGGCGGACAAGATGAGCATGGCGCATTCACTGGAGCTTCGCGTGCCTTTCCTTGACCGCGAGGTCATGAAGATGGCCGAGGGGATTCCCGCAAAGTATAAGATTACGCCTGAGAATACAAAGTATGTGCTGCGCCACGCGGCCAACCGCACGCTGCCGGACGCATGGGCCAACCGGCCGAAAAAGGGATTCCCGGTGCCGATTCGTCTTTGGCTGCGCGAGGAAAAGTATGTCCAGATCGTGCGCCGGTATTTTGAAAGCGCGTATGCGTCCGAGTTTTTTGACACCGATGCGCTGATCGCCATGCTGGAGGCGCACGCCGCCGGACGGCAGAACAACGCGCGCAAAATCTGGACGGTCTTCACGTTCCTCGTTTGGTATAAGCGCTTTTTCATTGATTTTATTTTGCCCGTGTATAACTGACGCGGATGATGTTGAAAACGGCTTTGCCGTTTCCTCGGCGCGCGGAGGGAAAGCCTTGCTTTCTTTCGCGCATTGAAATTCTGGAGTCCGGCGGCGTCCGGACAAAGAGGCGGACATGAAAAAATTGGATTTGAATCTCATTCCCGTGCTGCTCGGCGCGGATCAGAACTGCTATAACGTGGCGCGCGCGTTTCACGAGGCGTACGGTCTTACCTCGTATGCGCTCGGACGCTATGAGATCGGCATCACGCAGCACACGAAAATCGTCAAGTTTCAGGCTGTGGAAAATCTGAACACCGACGATGTGTTTATGATGGCGATGGACGATTTTGCAAAGCGCCATGCGGATTCCACGCTGATCGCGCTCGGATGCACGGACGAATATGCGGCGCTTTTGATTCGGCACCGTGCGGAGCTTGAGGATCGTTATATCATTCCGTATATCGACGAGCCGCTGATGAAGCAGCTGGTCGATAAGGCGGATTTTTATGAGATGTGCGGCCGTTACGGTATCAAATTTCCGAAAACCGTTGTGCTGGCCGCGCCTGCCGCCGCCGAGGAACTCACGGCGGAAAAGCTCGGCTTTTCCTATCCGATTATTGTAAAGCCCTCATCCAGCATTGATTATTGGCATCATCCGTTTGACGGGATGAAAAAGGTCTATGTGTCGCAGAGTGCGGAGGAGACCGAGAAAATCGTGCAGACGATCTATGACAGCGGGTATACCGAGCGGATGATTTTGCAGGACAGAGTTGCCGGAAGCGATGCGAACATGCGCGTTTTGACCGCGTATGTCGGCAAGGATCATAAGGTCAAGATGATGTGTCTCGGCCATGTGCTCCTGGAAGAACATACCCCAAAGGGGCTTGGCAACCACGCGGCTATTATTACGGAATACAATCCGGAACTAACGGCGGGTTTTCGTACCATGCTGGAGGACATCGGATACCGGGGCTTTGCCAATTTTGATATTAAATATGACGACCGCGACGGAAATTTGTATGCGTTCGAGATCAATCTGAGACAGGGGCGCAGCAATTATTATGTCACGGCGAGCGGATTCAATATTGCAAAATATCTCGTAGAGGATTATGTTTTGTGCCGCGAGATCCCCTATGCCGAGGCAAAGGAACCCTGCTTTTGGCATTATGTGCCGCG
This sequence comes from uncultured Eubacteriales bacterium, assembly GCA_900546635.1. Lineage (GTDB taxonomy): Bacteria > Bacillota > Clostridia > Oscillospirales > CAG-272 > UMGS902. The sequence goes on from URDS01000026.1 coordinate 9,884, forward strand.
CGGGGTCATCTATCGCTATGCCAGCCGCGCCGCGGTTGACGAGGCGCGCGCGCTTGCGCGGCAGGGAAAAGAGGCTTCTTCTCTCTGGTACCGGTATGATGTGCGCCTGAATCCGCTGCGCGCGCTGTATTTGCTTGTACATGGCCGGCGGTTCTATAAAAAGTATAAAACCTACTGCCCGAAGCAGGATTGAGGTGAGCGTATGACAAAGCCGAAGATACTCGGCGTTCTCGGCGGACTCGGACCGATGGCAAGCGTATATTTTTATGAGCTGATTACGTCCCTGACCCGTGCGGACTGCGATCAGGCGCATATCAGCCTCCTTTTGTCCAGCTTTGCGCACACGCCCGACCGGACGGCCTATATCCTGAACGCCGCCGCGCCGGATCCGGTGCCCGACATGGTGGATGCCGCGCGGCGTCTGGAGGCCGCGGGCGCGCAGCTTTTGGCCATGCCCTGCAATACGGCGCATTATTTTTATGACGCGGTGGCGCGCAGCGTCGGCATTCCGATGCTGAACATCATCGACGAGACGCTGCGTCTGCTCGCTGCGCGCGGTGCGAGGCGGGTCGGTCTGCTTGCCACGGAGGGAACCGTGCGCGCGGGAACCTATCCGCTGCATGCGGAAAAATTCGGAATTGCGTGCGTCATGCCCGACAATGCGGAGCAAAAGGCGCTTTCCGACATTATTTACGGGCAGATTAAATCGGGCAGAGAGCCGGATTTTGAGCAGTTTTTACAGGTGGCCGATTCGCTGTCGGCTAAGGGCTGCGATCATCTTGTGCTCGGCTGTACCGAGCTTTCGCTGTTTTGCCGCAGTCATGCGCTCGACGATCGCTTTGTGGATTCGCTTGATGCGCTGGCGCGGGCGGCTGTGCTGGCCTGCGGTAAGGAATTGAATGCCTGAGTCGTCTTTGGGCGCAAATATTTCGGAAAAGGAGAAAACGTATGCGTTTGTCAAAGCTGCTTGCGGCGGCAAAGATTCCGTATGACGGTGCGGATCACGAGATCGAACGGGTTGTCTGCGATTCGCGCGCGGCAGAGAAGCATGCGCTGTTTGTTTGCATCCGGGGCTTCGCAAGCGACGGACATAATTTCGCACAGCGCGCCTATGCGGCGGGCTGCCGCGCGTTTTTGTGCGAATATCCGGTCGATTTACCGGCGGATGCGCTTGTGATCTTTTCGGAGAATACGCGAATTGCGCTGGCAAAGGTCAGCGCAGCATTTTTCGGCTTTCCGGCGAAAAAACTGAAGGTCATCGGCATTACCGGAACGAAAGGAAAGACGACAAGCGCGCTGATGCTTTGCTCGGTTCTGAATCGGGGCGGCATACCCGCCGGCTATATCGGTTCCAACGGCATTGATTTTGCAGACAACCATTTTGATACGAAAAATACCACGCCGGAGAGCCTGGATTTGCACTATTATTTTGATCAGATGGTTCGCGCGGGCATTCAGGCGGTTGTGATAGAGGTTTCCTCGCAGGCGCTGTATCTTGACCGCGTGTACGGGATTCCGTTTACCGCGGTTGCGTTTACCAATCTTGCGCCCGACCACATCGGTGGTATTGAGCATCCCACCTTCGCGCATTACAGGGACAGCAAGAAGAAGCTTTTTTCGGATTATTTGCCCGACTACGCGGTGTATAACGCCGACGACGCGGCTGCTTCGTATATGATGGACGGCTGCCGCGCGCTGCAAAGTTCCTTCGGGCTGCAGACCGGCGATTTTCATGCCGAGGATGTCCGGCCGTTTCTTTCGGACGGTGAACTCGGCGTTACATTTACGCTCTGCCATTTCTCGGAACGTGTGCCGGTGCGGCTTTTGATGCCGGGTACGTTCAGCGTGTATAATGCGCTCTGCGCCGCGTCTCTTGCGCAGCAGTTCGGCGTGCCGCTTGCGGACTGCGCCGAGGCGCTTTCCGCCGCGCATGTGCGCGGACGGTTTGAGGTGGTGCGCACCCGTATGCCCGCGGTGTTTATCATTGATTATGCGCACAACGGTTTCAGTCTTAGTCAGGCGCTGGCTACGCTTCGGGCGTATCGGCCCGCGCGGCTGATTTGCGTGCTCGGATCGGTCGGCGGCCGGACGGAGGGGCGGCGCGCCGAACTCGGCGCCGCGCTCAGCGGCGCCTGCGACCTTGCAGTGCTCACGGCGGACAATCCGGATTTTGAGGATCCGATGAAAATCTGCGCGGAAATCCGCGCGGCGTTTGTCCGGGATATTGAATGCAAAATGTTTGCACAGCGCGAGGACGCGATCGCTTTTGTGGTGAATCAGGCGCAAAGAGGCGATATTGTGCTGTTTGCCGGCAAAGGACATGAGCAGTATCAACTCATCCGGGGTGGAAAGCTGCCCTTTTCGGAGCGCAAGCTGATCGAAAAATACGCAATGGAGGCCGCGGCCGAGCTTGTACAGTAGATGTTTTAGATAAACAGCCCGGCGTTTCAGAAAAGAAACGCCGGGCTGTTTATTATGTTGTGCTATGAAATGCATCATTGTTTTTCAAATCTTTCCGTAATACCATATCGTTTGGAATTGTTTTCAGAATCAAGTCTGCAATCGCGCATACGGATTGCGTATTTGTGTCGATTACGGTGCCGTTCATACTTTCAAGTTCGCGCATGCATCGGTCGATCTGCCGCTCCGCCCATGCGTTCTTTTTTTCTCCGCGCTGCGCTAACCGGCGGAGGATCGTTTCCTTTGAAGCCGACAAGATAAAGTGAAATATCGGCGTTTGCCGTGCGTCGACATATTCTGTGATTTCCCGGTAATAGCGGCTGTTTACCATGGTCATGGGGACAATTACCGTTGTATCCGAATGGTCCGTTATGTATTGCAGCATGCCGCGGTTGATCTCTCTCCATAGGGGAATGTCCTGAAAATCTCCCTTTCGGCTCAGAAAATCGGGTATATTCTGCCATATAAAAGCCCCTGCGTTTTCCGGATCGTATAGATAGGAATTTGATAATTTTTTATGCAGCGCTTCGGCTACTGTTGATTTTCCGACGCCGAAAGCGCCGTTTATCCATAGAATCAAGGTATTCTCCTTCGGCTTGTTCAAACTACAGTTAATTTCAGAAATTATGTATTTTTCCGGTCACGCCCATTTTACCAAAAGTATGCGCAGATTGCAACAAAAAAGAAATTTCGGAGCTTGTGCGTCGGATGTTCGGCTTCGGTGTACTTTGAATTGATTTATTATGCATTCAAAAACTGACCGGCGGGGAAATTTTCCCCGCCGGTCAGTTTGCAGTCGCAAAAAAGCGGTATTGGCTGATTTTTGCTTACGCTTTGATATACTCCGGCATTTCGATTCCGCGGCTTTGAAGTACGCGCTGAATTTCGGCGGCGTCCAGCGCGCGGGGCTGAATGCCCGATCTTACGCAGAGCGCCGCGGCGATTCCCGCCGCTTCGCCGATCGTGCCGCATATGTTCATGGTGCGGTAGCTGGCATGCGCGCCGTGATCGCCGGAAATGCATCTCCCGGCGAGCAGCAATCCGTCTGTACAGAGCGGTACAAGACAGCGGTAGGGAATGTCGTAGGGGCTGACGCGGGAGGGCAGGTTTTTATAGGTTGTCTGGCCTGCACCGTCCGGCGTGTGGATGTCGATCGGGAAGCAGACGTTATGCGCGATTGTATCCGGAAACTGCACATGTGCTGAAATTTCCTCCGCGGTGAGTATGTGCAGGCCGCGGATTCTGCGCGTTTCGCGCACGCCTACCGTGTCGGAACTGGATTTTACCTGAATGTTTTCAAAACCGGGAACCGTTTCCCGCAGAAAATCCACAACCATTTTGATCTGCCGGCGCAGTTCAATCTGCGCGCGGAAAAGCGCCTGGCCGTCAAGGCCGTTTATGCCGTTCATCTGCGTTGCGTTCACCATACGCTCGTCCGGCGCGTCTCCGGCGTAGAGTCGGACGAGGTTGACTGTTTTCGGCAGCCGTCCGTCCGCGCAAGCTTTTTCACAGAGTTCCAGATAGTTTCCTTTGGGGAGCGCCGTATTTTCCCGCTCATGCCGGCATTTGATGGTTTGCGCCGGATCGCAGCCGTTTATGACGAACATGATGGAAACCGGCTGACATAAGCCGTCCTCTCGTCCCATGTCAAAGGGCGCGCCCGCAAGCGCCGCTACGCTGCCGTCACCCGTACAGTCGATGACAATGTCCGCCTCGACCGTCGTATTTCCGCTGCGCTGATTGATACAGAGACCGGTAATGCGGTTGTCTTGCATACAGACATCGGTGACAGCCGTATCCAGCAGGACTGTGATTTCGGGACGATCCAGCAGTTCGCAAAGATACAGTTTTGCATATTCAAAATCATGCGCCCTGTAGTAGCCGTGCAGTTCTTGTGAAATTTTATACGCCAGCGTGGCAGCCTGCGTTTGTCCCATAATGGGGGTAACATGGTGAATCGTCAGGCCGCCGCCCACGATTCCGCTGCGTTCAATCAGCAGTACGCGCATGCCCATATCGGCGGCTGAAAGCGCGGCGCAAATACCCGCCGGCCCTGCGCCTGCGATCAGAATGTCGTATTTCATGTACATCACCTCTTTTCTATTATAAGGGTTTTCGGTTGACAAAGTCAATAGAGCGGATTATACTTAACTTATAAAATATTAAACAAAGGAAGATTTGTATGCCTTTTTTGAGTATGGCTTTTCTGAATCGAGCCGAATTTTTAATTGAAAACGGACATCATAAGAAAAATACGCTTTTGGCTGGATACATACAGCTTCGGATGATTGGGGATTTACATACAAATTAAGGCAGCAAACTATTAGAAAAAGGAGGAAAATATGAAACGTGCAATTATCAGCAAAATGTTGCTTTAGATCGTGAGTATTCTTATTTAGTGATGATTATATTTCTGTGGCATTGACAAAGTAGGGGGGATGATAATGTTATTTTTGAGTGTAATTGTTGCTGGTTTTTGGCTGATTTTATGCATTGCTGTAACGGCTTTAGGAGGATCATCGATCTTCTATATAGATGATGCCTCACTGTTTCCGCTTATGTTAATCATCTTTATATTGTATATGAGCCTTACGGATTTGCGTTTTCCTCAAAGTGGAAAAAGCGAACTGCATACATCGGAAAAGGATCTCGCTTATGCAGAAAAAGCAAAAATGTATAGAAACAGGGGAATGCTTTTCTTAACAGCTATAATTCCGGAGTCGTTTTTATGTTTTTGTTTTTCCCCAATTTTTAAAATAATATTAGCTATAGTTGTTTTAACTTCATCGCTGGGTTTATCAATTGCAGTAGGGCATTTGTCTATCAAAAAAGATGTAGATGCGCGGTATAAAAGAGAAATGGAAGAATTGCGAGAGCAACAACAAAAAGAACAATCAGGAAAATGGTAATTTGCGGCTATGAGAGCGCCGCTTATTTTTCCAACTGTTTTCGCGCGGACACCGGTATGGCGCCTCGCGCATTTCGCGATATGTACGTGCTGTGATGGCTGTATTAAAAAATTGAATTGAAATTCGCCGTGCGGCCTTGCATTTCAGCAGCGCACGGCGAATTTTTTGCAATTTGCTTTCGCATAGAAATCACACCTTTCGGGAAAAGTATTCGCAAAGGAGTGATTGTATGGACATAAATAAGGAAGAATACAAAAAGCACGTCAAAGAGAGCGCGCCGAAATCGCCGATTTTCAAAAATTGCTGTTTTGCGTTTTTGTTCGGCGGTCTTATTTGCGTGATCGGTCAGTTGCTGTTTGATTTTTATAACAACGTTACAAATTACAGTGAGGAAAGCGTATATACCTGCGTGACGATTACGCTGATTTTTCTTGCCGCGCTTCTGACCGGTATCGGCGTGTTTGACCGGGTTGCAAAGTTCGCGGGCGCGGGCACACTGGTTCCGGTCACCGGTTTTGCCAACGCGGTTGTATCCCCGGCGATCGATACAAAAGCTGAGGGGTATATTCTCGGCGTGGGATCCAAAATATTTACGGTGGCGGGACCGGTTATTTTGTACGGTATTTTGTCGGGCGCGCTGTACGGCGTGATTCTTCTGATTTTAGAAGCGCTGGGGGTGAAGTAATGATCGTTAAAACAAACGGCGTGCGCATTATGTCTTTTGCTACGGCCGTCGGGAAAAAAGAGGGAGAGGGGCCGCTGAAAAACAGATTTGATTATGTCGATCAGGACGACCGGTTCGGCATGAACACATGGGAAAAGGCGGAGGGGGAGTCGGTTCGCCTCGCGCTTTCGCTCTGCTTTTCAAAGGCGAAAATGGCGCCGTCTGAGGTGGATTTTTTGCTTGCGGGCGACCTTGAAAATCAGTGCGTTGCCTCTACGTACGGACTGCTTTCCTTTGAAATTCCGTATATCGGAATTTACGGCGCCTGCTCCAATCTGACCGAGGGCATGGCGCTCGGCTCCATGCTCGTCGGCGGAAAGAGCGCCCGGCGGGTTGCGGTGGCGACCTCTTCGCACAACTGCGCGGCCGAACGGCAGTTCCGCAATCCGATCGAATACGGCGGTCAGCGCGCGCCCACCGCGCAATGGACGGTGACCGGCGCCGGCGCGTATGTGCTCGGCGAGCGGGGAAAGGTCAAAATCTCGGACTGCCTGATCGGTGTGGTGCAGGATAAGGGGATCAGCGACGTCAACAATATGGGCGCCGCCATGGCGCCCGCCGCGGCAGACACGCTGCTTCGCTACTTCAAGGAGTCGCATACATCCGCCGCCGATTATGACCGGATTATCACCGGAGACCTCGGTGTGCACGGCAGTGAGATGTTTCGTCACATTTGCGGTCAGAACGGATATGAAGTGGAAAATCACGAGGACTGCGGTATGCTGATGTACGACGATTCTCAGGACGTTCACTGCGGCGGGAGCGGCTGCGGCTGTATTGCGACGGTGTTCGGAACGTATTTTCTGCCGCAGCTTGAGTCCGGGCAGATCAAAAATGTGCTTATGATGGCGACCGGCGCGCTGATGAACCGCGATTCGGTCACGCAGGGGCAGAATATCCCGGCGGTTGCGCATATCGTCCACATTGAGTATGCGGGAGGCGAGATGAAATGAGCGAGCTTTCAACGTATATCTGGGCATTTGTCATAGGGGGCGCTTTTTGCGTGGTCGCGCAGATTTTGATCGACAAGACCATGATGACCCCGGCGCGTATTCTGGTGCTTTATGTCTGTGCGGGCGTATTGCTCGGCGCGCTCGGCGTGTATGACAAGATCGCAGAGCTTGCCGGCTGCGGCGCTACGGTTCCGCTGACCGGTTTCGGTAATTCGATTGCAAAGGGAATCGAGCGCTCGGTCACGGAATACGGCGTGCTCGGCATTTTCAAGGGCGGTTTTACGGCTGCGGCGGCCGGTACGTCGGCTGCGTTGATTTTCGGGTATCTTGCCGCGCTGCTCTTTAAAGGAAAACCGAAAAAGTAATTTTGCAATGTCCCCGATACGCTTACAGCATGGCGTCTTTTACAAAGAAATATCCGCCGACGATCATCGGCGGATAGATTCTGCGGCCTTTCCTTTTGCCTAAAACCATAATAAAATATTGAAAACAGATTGTTTTTTTCGGCAAAAGGAGTACATAGACAGTGCGTAATATACCGGTATGATGATGTGTTAAAAACGCTTCAATCGCTTGAAAATACTGCTCGAATCAAAGAGAACCGCTGCCGGTCGGCGCTTTGCTTTTGCTCAAACCCGGCATTTTTTACAAATATAGTGTCTTATGTTGACATTTTATTGAAATCCATGATAAAATATACACACTTTTCCGCTGCGTCCATCGGCGGGTTGCTTTGTGACAGGCTATTATGAAGATTCGGGACGGTATAATGAAATGAAAAAACTACTTGCTGTTCTTTGCTTTTTGCTGATTTTCATTTTCTCTTGCGCCATCGGCGCTTTTGCGGCTTTCGACGATACGGCCGCCTCGCCCTATCATGAGGCAATACATTCGCTGTCGGACATTGGGTTGGTTGTGGGCGTCAGCGAAAACCGGTTCGGCACGGAGCAAAACGTTACGCGCCAGCAAATGGCTCTGTTTATTGCTCGGCTGAAGTCAGGTCTTAACATAACGGGGTTTGAAGAAAGCGAGAACACCACGCGCTTTGCGGATCTCACCGACAAAACCTATTATAAAGCCGTCTCTTACTGCTATAATTTGAAAATTGTTGCGGGAAGAACCGAAGATGCGTTTGACCCGACCGGCAATGTCACGGTACAGGAAGCGATCGCAATGGCCGTCAGAGCTTTAGGGTATACAGACCTTGCGTATCCGGACGGTTATATCCGGAAAGCGATAGATTTCGGTCTTACCGAAAAGCTGGAAGATGCCGATTACCATGCAAATATGACGCGCGGTCAGACGGCGCAGCTTCTATACAACACACTGCATAATTCCCATCTTTTGTTTGAGAACGGACAATCTTTCTATGACATTTGGTTTGCCGATAAAGAGAACCTGTTTTATCACAATTATATAGAGGTTTTCGACCTTGACGGCAAGCTGTACCGCATAGGCGATCCGTTTGTTATGCGCTACGACGGATACTATTATCTGTATTCGTCTATAACAAGCGGTCATATCAACGGAGACATCTATGTGTGGAAGTCGGAAAACCTTGTTGACTGGAAATGCGCCGGTATTTGCGCGACCTCAAGCGGTGAAGACGGAAATACATACACGGCCTATGCGCCCGAAGTGGTTTATTATAACGGCAGCTTTTGGCTTTGCGAAAGTCAAAACGGACAAGGACATTATATTTTCAAATCCGACAGTCCCACCGGACCGTTTACGGCTGTTTCGGGCAATCTCGGCAAGGGAATCGACGGTTCGTTTTATCTGGATGACAGCGGTGAACTGTATTTTCTATATGCTTTGGGCGGCGACGGCGCGCCGTACATTCGATACAATAAAATCAATGTTGAGGGAAAAACAGACGCCGAAATCATACAAAAAGGCTCCGGACAGACGCTGAAAGCGCATCTGAACGGCTGGACCGAGGGCCCCGGATATTTTCGCCGCGGAGACTTTTTTTATCTCACCTACACCGGCAACCATGTGCGTGACAAGAGTTATCGCATTGGCTACTCATGTACAAATTCAGACAGTCTTTTAAAGGGGCTTTTTCAGCCGAAATATAATAGTACCCTCCTGTCAACGGATACGCCCTATCCTGCCGGAGCGGGCTACGGCAGTGGGCGGAACTTTGACAGACTGGTAAACTTTACGGGGCTCGGTCACTCGTCCAACACGATAGGGCCCAACCTTGATTCTATCTATACCGCCTTTCACAATGAAGAAAAGGGAACTTTTAACAGACGGCTGAACATCACGCAATATTTTACAAACGGCACCATTGTCACCGCAAACGGGCTTGGTATAACCGATATTCGCAAGCCCCAAATGCCGGATTATGCTTTAAGAGACGTTTCGTTGCTGGAGACGGACGGCGCTTTTAAGCTATCCGCAGAAGCGACGCAGGAGGTTTATACGGCGGAAATCAATTTCAAAATTTCGGATGCAAAGCGCGCAAAAGCGGTTGTATCGTATAAAGACAGTTCGGATTGTACGGAAATTTTGATTGACGGAAATACGCTTTCTCTGATTCGCGTATCGGACGGAAAGAGGGTGCTTCTCGGCCGTGCGGATATTTCAAAGGGCGTGTCTCTCGCTGCGCTGTGTACACTGCGTGTGGTGGCGGGCGCCGATACGTGCGAAATCTATCTGAACAATATGCGCAAGCTTGAGCTTGATATAAAGCTCGGCGGCGGAAAAATCGGCGTCGGTGACGGCGCGGTGGTTTCTTCCATGTTTTTTTCAAATGATGCTTTCGGCACAGGTGACTTTGAGGCGGTGAAGAATCTGCCGTCCACTTTCCCCGCGTATACCTATCTCAAAGGAGAAAACCGAGGTTTCAGCATAGCCGATGCAAAGGTTACGAAAAACGGCGTGCGCCAGGGCGAAAAGGAAAGCACAAAAAATCTCGGCCTTTCGTATGCGACTGTGCTGAGCGCCGGCGACTTTGTAACCTATGCCGTCAATGCGCCGAGCAACGCCGCATACGCCCTTGACCTTGCACTTCTGAAAGAGAGCGCGGGGGCGGTGATCGTGCTCACCGTGGATGAGAACGAACGTTTTGAATTTACGCTTCCTGCGGTTATCAGCGGCAAGTCGGGCGTTCACAATATCCGGGCGGGGAAATTTTCCCTGGAAAAAGGGGAGCACAGAATCAAACTCTCTGTGGAAAAGGGCACGCTTTCACTGACTCAAATTACCGTGGAAACGGCGGCGGATACAGCAGACATCTCTGCGGATGCAGCTGACCTTTCAAGCTTTATGCAGCAAAAATCGGGCACGGGAAGAACGGTCAGCACGGGCTTCCGGCTGGACGGAAGTATACTCAAAACGATGTATACCCTCAAAAACAGCGAAAGTGCTTCAAGTTTTTCGTTCAGCGCAAGTCTGCAAGCCGAAAGCGCCGAAAGTCTCGGCGGGCTTGTTTTCCGTATGTCGGACTACAATTTCAACACCAAAGGCGGCTCTGATTACTGTTTTAACGGTTACTATCTTCAAATCAACAAGGGCGAGGTCATCCTGTACAAGTATTATTGGAACGGCGCCGACGTTTTGAAGCGTGCAGTGCCGCTGGATAACGCGGGCGTCGATTCGGCTTTAGAGCTTACGGTAGAGGCATATTGCGGAAGTATAAAGGTGTATGCGGACGGCAAGCTGATGATCGAAGTGTATGATGCCGAATCCTTTGTCGCGGGAGCGTGCGGTTTTTATGTTGAAAACGGCGCTTTTACCGTCCGTGCGGTTGAACTGAAAAACAATTAGTTTTCTTTGTATTTCATAGAGAGGCGGCTTCAAAGCGTAAAGCATGGTGGCCGCAAGCCGTGTACTTGCCGTCGCGCCGCTGCGCGGTACTTTGCGCGGCTGCATAGCACAGCCTGCTTCCTTGTTTGCGAAACTGAATACAATACCGGCTTCGGAAACTTCCGAAGCCGGTATTTGTATAGAAAACGAACATATTCAGGGAAAAAATGCAAATTCAAATTTTGTTCAAAGTCCGGGGTTTAAAATGCCGTAGATTTATTCCGCGTCGCGCATCGAGAGATTCATGCGGTTTTTCTCATCGGTGCCGAGGTACTTGACGCGCACTTCCTGACCGACGGAAACCTTGTCCTCCACCTTTTCGGTGCGAACCTTATCGAGTTTGGAGATATGCACCATGCCCTCTTTGCCGGGCGCAAATTCCACAAATGCGCCGATCGGAATAATGCGGGTGACTTTTCCGGTGTAGGTTGCGCCGACAGTCGGCTCAAATACGATGCCCGCGATGATTTCCTGCGCCTTGTAAGCGTCGTCGCGGTTGACAGCGGCGATATAAACGCTTCCGTCTTCCTCAATGTCGATTTTGGCGCCGGTATCGGCGACGATCTTTTGAATGACCTTTCCGCCGGTGCCGATGACTTCGCGGATTTTATCCACGTCGATCTTCATGGTGAGCATCTTCGGCGCGTATTCGGAAACATCCGCGCGCGGCTTGTCGATGGCTTTGAGAAGAATATCGTCGATGATATAATCGCGTCCCTTATGCGTAACGGCAAGCGCTTCGCGGACGATTTCGGGCGTCAGACCGTCGATTTTGAGGTCCATCTGAATGGAGGTGATACCCTTGTGCGTACCCGCGACCTTGAAGTCCATATCGCCGTAGAAATCTTCGAGTCCCTGAATGTCGATCATGGTCATCCAGCGCTCGCCCTCGGTAATCAGACCGCAGGAAATGCCGGCAACCGGCGCTTTGATCGGAACGCCCGCGTCCATCAGGGCCAGCGTCGATCCGCAGACCGAGGCCTGCGAGGTCGAACCGTTGGAGGAAACGACTTCCGATACAAGGCGGATCGCGTAGGGAAATTCCTCGATGCTGGGAAGCACCGGTACAAGCGAACGCTCGGCGAGCGCGCCGTGGCCGATTTCGCGGCGTCCGGGGCTGCGCGCGGGCTTGGCTTCGCCGGTCGAATAACCGGGCATATTATAATGATGCATGTATCTCTTTTCGGTCTGCTCGTCAATGCCGTCGATCTCCTGCGCGTCTTCCAGCGTGCCGAGCGTTGCAACGGTCAGTACCTGCGTCTGTCCGCGCGTAAACAGGCCGCTGCCGTGCGCGCGGCGGATCAGGCCGACTTCGGCGGCCAGCGGGCGGATTTGATCCAGACGGCGACCGTCAACACGTTTGCCGTCCTCAAGCAGCCAGCGGCGGACGATCTTTTTCTGAATTTTGTAGATCAGTTCGCCCATAATGGCGGCAATGTCGGGATATTTCTCTGAAAACCGCTCGACGATCGCGTCCTGAATCGGAACCATGCGCTCGTCGCGCACATTCTTGTCGTCTGTGTCGAGCGCGGCCATCACGTCCTTTTCGCAGAACGCAAAAACCTCGTCAAACATGTCGTGATCCAGTTCGCACGAGGGATAGGAGAACTTCTGTTTACCGATCTCGGCAACGATCTGGTTGATAAAACCGATCAGTCCGCGGATTTCCGCGTGCGCGAGCATGATCGCGTCAAACATCACGTCGTCCGAAACTTCTTTCGCGCCCGCTTCGATCATGACGATCTTTTCCATAGAAGCGGCAACCGTCAATTCCAGCGTGCTTTCTTTTCTCTGCTCCAGCGTGGGATTGACGACCGGTTTGCCGTCCACAAGTCCCATAAATACGCCGCCGATCGGGCCGTTCCACGGAATGTCCGAGATCGAAAGCGCGATGGATGCGCCGATCATGCCGGCGATTTCATGCGAGCAGTCGGGATCGACCGCCATGACAGTGAGGGTGAGGGCGACGTCGTTGCGCAGATCCTTGGGGAAGAGGGGACGAATCGGACGGTCGATCACGCGCGAAGTCAGGATGGCTTTTTCGCCAGGACGTCCCTCGCGGCGAAGAAATCCGCCCGGGATTTTGCCCGCGGCGTACATTCTCTCTTCAAAATCGACCGACAGCGGCAAAAAGTCGATGCCGTCGCGCGGCTTTTCGGATGCGGTTGCGCAGGCCAAAACGACGGTATCGCCGTATTTGACAAGGCAGGAGCCGTTGGCAAGACCGGCGAGTTTACCGGTTTCAATGACGAGCGGCCGACCCGCGAGGGTGTATTCAAACACCTTGTAGTTTTCAAACATTTGCAGTTCCTCCGTTTTATTTTTTCCGGCGGACTGGTTTAGCACTTAAATACGGCGCCTTTCAAAGTCAAAAGCGGCATATTTAACTGCTAATCCGTGCCTCCGGATATTTTAATACATGTTTTTGCGTGCTGATCTGCCGGTGAAAAAACAAATTACAGAGAACAAACCGAAGCCGGCAGAGGCTTCGGTTTGTCTGTTCGGCTTTTATTTGCGCAGGCCGAGCTTTTCCACAATCGCGCGATAACGCGCAATATCTTTCTTCTGGAGATAGTTGAGCAGGTTTCTTCTGTGACCGACCATTTTGAGCATGCCGCGGCGGCTGTGGTGGTCTTTCGGGTTGTTTTTGAAATGCTCGTTGAGTGCGTTGATGCGGTTGGTCAGAATCGCAATCTGCACCTCGGGGGAACCCGTGTCGCCCTCATGGGTCGCATAGGTCGTAATGATTTCCTGTTTTTCGTTTTTCAGCATCGTGATTCACCTCATAAAATATTTGCCGAAAACCAAGCGGCGGCAGGTGAAAACACCCGGTTACGGGTTATTTGTCCGTGCGCTGAGTTTTGGCATTACGAAATAGAGTATAGCATGCTTTATTTCGTTTGTAAATACTTTTCTGAAAATCTTTTCCAAAATGCGCCGCAATGCGCCGTAAAAACGCTTCGGCGTGTTCCGAAGATGCCGCGTCCTTCAATGCTTTGATGCCCCCGGCTGTTCCTGTCTCGGCTGCGTCTGCGCGTTATTTTTCCGCGTGCGCCGGGCGTTTTTTTCGATCCCGGAGCAGGGAAAATATGCCCGATGCGATCAAAACCACCGCAAAAATGCTGCGCAGTACGCCGGTTTCGAGTACCTGGGCGAGCATTGCGCCGCCCACGCAGCCGATTGAGCCGATGCCGCATACCAGAAAGAGCCGCCGAAGATGCAGCTTTTGCGCGCGCACATGCAGCAGCAGCGCCGCGGCTGTTGCGAAAATGTAGAAATACAGGTTCAGCCCCTGCGCCGCAAGCTGCGGGTATTGCAAAAATACCGTCAGGAAAACCACAAAAATTCCGCCGCTGCCCACACCCATACCGGCGAGCAGGGCAATGAGAAATGCCGCAAACGCCATTTTACGCCTCCTAAATTAACATTAAAATTCCGCCGACAATCACGACGATGGAAAAGAGTTTTTTGACCGATTCGGTTTTGATTTTGGTCAACAGATAGGCACCGCACAGTCCCCCGAGCGCGGCGGGAATTCCAACGCGCAGAATGCTTTCCACGGTCAGCGCCGCATTGCCGCGGTAGAAGAAAAGCGATATGACGCAGAAAAACATGACCGAGGTGGAGGAGAGCACCAGATTTTCCTTTGCATTCTTGCTGTCCGCCGCTGCGAGTACAAAGTATAAAATGATGCCCGCGCCCGCGCCGAGCAGTCCGTTGAGAAAGCCCGCGCCCAGTGCGCCGACGGCAAAAGGAAGAAATTTGCGCGGGAATTTTTCATCGTGTTCTTGCATGCTTTGTTTATTCATTTAAAAATCCTGCCTTTATTTACTTTGGATGATTGTGCGTGGAAAGTCTGCCGCATGGCGGCGGGAGGATTCCCGCCTTTTGGGCGTTTTTGAACTCCGGCGCAATATTTCATGCGCGGGCGGACAAAATATACTTGAAATCTCCGATTTTTTCTGTTATCATTTAATGTAGAATATTTTGCCCTTTGGAAAAAACAGGAGTGTAAAAAAGCAATGGCTGAAAATAGATCCGGTATCGCAAAAAAGAAAACGGCTTCAAAAACGGGTACGACCGCCGCGAAGGGACGCGCCGCCGCTTCGGTAAAGGGAAAAACGGCCGGGAAAGGCCGTGCGTCCGCGCCGAGAGAGACTGTGCAAAAAGAGGTTGAACGCCGCCCGGTGCGCGATGAAAATTCGTTTCTGCACCGCATACTCCCCTATGTTTTTGTAGTATGCGCAGTTTTGCTGACGGTATGCTTTGTTTTCCATGACAGTCCGGTCGGCGGACTTTTGTATCAGGCGTTCTTCGGCTTGCTCGGGATCGCCGCCGTTACGGTGCCCGCGCTGCTTTGCTATTTCGCGCTCTGCTGGCGCGGCTGGGTGCGGGACGGCTCGCATCTTCTTCGCACGCTGTTTGCGCTGATCTGCGAGG
>URDS01000027.1 GCA_900546635.1 uncultured Eubacteriales bacterium
AGAGCGCCGCCGCGTTTTTTTTATTCATATTATATATTAAGCAAATTATAGATTCGATTCGGTCTTTCGTCTGTCGCGCAGCGCTTTTGCACCCGAATGGAGAATGATAAAGAGAACGGCCGCGCCGAGCAGAATGATACCGAGTTCCAGACTGACGCGGCAAACGCCGTCGAGCGCGAGGCGGAGAAAATTGGGCCCTATCGGGAATACGATCTGGATAAAAGAGGCGATCATATTTTTGAGCAGGCCGCAGAGTGTGAGCGCAAGCCCCGGAAAAAGCAGTGCGATGCCCGAATAGAGACAGGCCGTGCCCGCGCGCTTTTGATTGATGAAAAAGAGAAGCAGCCAGAGAAAAACACAGAAAATCAGGCGTACAATCTGCGCGGCGTCCGAAAAGCTCCAGCGGATGATCGAAAAGGGCAGCGGATTGCGCGCTTTTGCGGCTTCAAGGTCGGTTATTTCCGCAAAGCCGCCTTTCATGATGAGATCGGCCAGCGACTGAATGTCATCCGGACGCAGCGGTTCTTTGAATATCGGGTCCAGTTCGGCCTTGTTTTCCGTGAGAAATGCGATTAGTTCGGCTTCGTCCAAACGACCCGTATCCGCGCCCTTAAACAGGCTGTCCGAATAGCCGCACAGCTTGTCGGCGATAAAGGTACGCACGCAGTTTGCGTCGGCCAGCTGCGAAATCATATCCGCGTCCAGCCCGTAGGCGTTTTGAAGTATAGAGGGAATATTATAGGAAATCAAATCACAGAGCGTGGTTCGCAGGCGCACATCCTCGCCGGTGATCGCGTCCACATAAATGGCGTCCGCGTCCGCGGCCATTGCGATTCGCCGTATCTCGTCGTGGGAGGCTGCGAATCGTACAAGCTGTACGCATACCGTCGCCAGTACGGAAACAAGCAGAATAAGCGTAATCAAAATCGAACCGACGCCCGCGAAAAAGTTGGCGGCGGCGCCGCGTCTTTGAGGCGCTTTTTGTTCTTTTCGATTGCGTTTTTTCGCGGCGGGTTCCGGTTTTTCTGGTTCCGGGGCCGGTTCCATATGGATTTCATCCGCATCTTTTGCGGGAAAATCCGGCTGCGGCCAAAGCGCGGGGCGCTCGTCCGGCTCCGCCTCGGACGGTATAAATGAAGCGTCTGCCGGGGATGCTTCTCTTGTGTCTGCGGGATCGGCGCGCTCGGCGTCGGCCTGTACGACGCCGCTTTTTTCGGGATTTGCGCCGGTCAACGCTGCGCTTTCTTTGCAGTCAGGGCAAAATTCCGCATCCTCATTCAGTTTTGCACCGCATTTTTTGCAGATTTTTTCTGTCATACCTTTCCCTCCAAATCCGATTGAATCCGGTGTCCCGCTTTGTTCGTCCGGTGCGCGGGGCTGCCTTTTGAAATAGACGCTTGGCCGGAAAACTGTACATTTTACGGGAACGTCCGCTTAAAAAAATTATATGTCTTTTTCATAATTTTGTCAATAGGGCGCAAAGGTTAATCGCCGCTTACAAAATTATTTGAAGAAATCGGTTTTAGAGAGAATCGGCGCATAAAGCGCGGGAATTTAGGTAAAAATAGAAACGAAATCCACTTCTCGAAAGGACAGGAATCATGGAACAGAAGAAAAAAGAACAGAAAGTTGCGCAAATTTTATACATTTCCATCATTATGGTGCTGCTCTGCATGGCGGTTGTCGTCGGGCTGGTTACCGCGGCCAACCGGCGTAAAACGCCCTCGAATACCGATATGAGCAATTCGCCGAGCAGTTCTGCAACCACGCCGAAGCAGACAAGCGCGTCGCCGGCACAGACGAGCGAGGTTACGCCGGGACGCACAGAGCCGTCAACGTCGGCTGCGGTGAAGACAGAGCCGTCGTCCGACACCTCCAAAAAAGAGGAGGAGGCGGATGCGCCCGTCCCGACGCTGCCTGAGTTTATCATGCCTGCGATCGGCAATGTTTCCAAAAACTATACGGTAGACACGCTTGTCTATTCCAACACGATGGAGGATTACCGCACGCACAACGGCATTGATATTTGCGCTACGCTCGGAGAGGGCGTAATGGCCGCCGCGGACGGTATCGTCGAGGCGGTATATCAGGATCCGCTGATGGGGTACACGGTGGTCATCTCGCATGACGGCGACGCCAAAACCGTTTATCAGAATCTTGCGGAGAAGATTGAAGTCTCGGTCGGCGATACGGTAGACAGCGGCGAAGTCATCGGCGCGATCGGCGAAAGCGCGATCATTGAGATTGCGGAGGAGCCACATTTGCACTTTGAAATGAAAGTTTCCGGCGCCTATGTCAACCCGCTCGACTTGATTTCCGTCCAGACAATGACAGTCATTTACGACGAATGATTTTGCCTTGATCCGCCGCAAAACCTTCGTTTTGCGGCGGTGGGGCACGTATAGGCGTAGGACTCCTCCCGGCGCAAGCCGGGAGGAGTCCTACGCCACAAAGGAGTCCTACGCCACAAAGGAGGGCACTTCTTTGGGGGCGTATTCGCGTCGTCGCGCCGCCTTGTAAACGTATTTTATTACAGTTTTTATCTTTATCGAAAAGCTGAGGCCGACTGTTTTATACAGCCGGCCTCAGTCTGTCAAAAAAGTGAAAATCGCAAATAAAATAAATATGTTTACAAGGCGGACATGTGCCGCCTTGTAAACACCTTACAGGCGCGCGAGTGCCGCCATTGGCGGCGCGACGGCGCGAGCGAACGCGCCCCATCGTCGAAAAACCAAGGTTTTTCGACGGTTAGAGGCCGGCTGTTCCATACAGCCGGCCTCTTTGGTATCCTGTGTTTTTTATTTTGTGATCGTCGCGGTGGAGGTTGCGCCGTCCCATGTCACATAGGCGCCGAGCGCCTCTGCGACAAGCCGTACCGGCAAATACGTTCTTGAATTTTCAATAAAAGCCGGTGAATCGAGCGGACGTTCCACGCCGTTGATTGTTGCCGTGGACGCGCCGATTGTGATTTTGATTTCCACGTCTCCCTCCGAAATCGTCGCGGTGGAGGTCGCGCCGTCCCAGGCGACGGCGGCGCCGAGGCTTTCCGCTACAAATCGAACGGGGAGCATGGTACGGCTTTCCCGAATGATGGGCGCCGCGTCCAGCGTTTCTTCCTTACTGTTTACTTTGGCTGTGAGGCTGCCGACCGTCATCTGAATTTCGGTGGGATGAAGGTCTTCGGGCAGGGTGAATCGACCGGCCGCGTCCTCGCGCTTTTGCGCAAAGAGCCAGTCAACGATTCCGTCTTTCTTGGCAACGTCTGTCCAAATGTTGTGACCGTAGCCCGGCATTTCGGTGTATGTGATTTTATCGCCGCCCGCCGATTTGATCGCTGCCACAAGCTGACGTGTGCCCTCTACCGAAAGCTGTTCGTCCATATCGCCGTGGAAAGTTTGAATCGGCGTGCCGGTCAGATAGCGCGCGATGGCGTCTGCGCCGCCGGTATAACCCGTTCCGGCCAGAATCAGCGCGCCGGCAATCGTGTTCGGACTCCGGCTGACAAAGCTCCAAACCGCGCCCGCGCCGTTGGACTGTCCCGCCATATATACCCGGGTTTTGTCTATTTTTTCCTCGGCAAGCAGTTTGTTGAAAAGCTCGGTCGCCGCTTCGGTTTCGGGCTGCGGCAGGGTTACGGACGGATGGAAGGCCGCGCCGCCGGGATAAAAGCCCTGTTTGATCCATTCGGAACTCTTCGGACATTGCGGCGCAACGATAATACATTCATATTCGGAATTGAGCACCTCGCCGATCAGCGCACCGAACGAAGTCAGCTGCGATTTGTTGTCGTCTCCGCGCGAGCCGTTGCCGTGCATGTAAATGAAGATCGGATAGGTTTTGTCCGCGTTTTTGTCATACCCCTCCGGGAACCAGATCCGGTAGGGAATCGTGATGCCGTTTGAGGCGGTAAAACTGCCCGAATCAAACACTTCATCGGCAATCAGCGCATCGGATACGATAGAGGCATCCTTGATAATAATCTCGCCCTCGCCGGAAACTTCGGAGAATGTTCCGCCTTCAAGCACGACTTTTGCGCCTTTGTCCACTACGATTTTCATATAATACTCTTTCGCTGTCGTACATTCTACGCTGTCGCGCACCGTAAGGGTCGCGCCGTTTGTTACATAAAATGTGTTTTGTTCAAACTGCTGGAAAAGCAGAAGATTTTCGAGAATGAGATCGCTTTTTACGGTGAAGCTTCTGCCGGTGGCAAATTTCAGCATGCCGCTTGTCGGATTTGTTGCGGGCTCGCGATCGCGGTAGTCCTTGCCGCCGTATACGCCGGTAATGGTCAGCGTGCCGCCGAGTTCGAGCGTGTAGTCTGAGCCGATATACAGGCGTCCGACCGAAACCAGCGTACCGCCGTTCGGCAGCAAACCGATAGAACCGCTGCCGTCTGCCTTTCCGAGTGATTTTTTCGGTGTTTGATCGGTCAAACCGTCGTTTGTGTCCGAGCCCGCAAAAGTGGCGTATGCCACGGGGGCTTCCGCAAGCGCGGATACCATACAGAAACCGCAGATGACGCACAGAAGAAGCAATAAGCCGAGTATTTGTTTTTTCATAAAATTTTCCTCCGCAAATTCTAAATTTTTCCTCTTCAGGATTATAAAAGGATAACAAATATTTTGGTTTTTACAAGATAGTTTCCCTTGCAAATTCATCATAGCCGTAAGGGCGAAGATAAAAAGCGCCGCTTGTGCGAAATGGTATGCGCGATGTAGTTTTGTGTAAAAAATACAGCTTTTGACCATCCTGCCGAAGACACAGGGTATCGCTATGAAAAAGCAGGAACGTTATGAAACCCAAACATATTTTGCATACAGGGTAACATCGGCTTTAACCGGCGAAGCAAAATCATAGGGCGCAGAATACCGGGCGTCACGGTACCAGCCTATAAAGCGGAAGCCGATTTTGACGGGCGCCGTCGGTTCCGCAGCCGGTGTTCCTTTCTTTACGGTTTGCGATGCGATCTTTGACGCGCCCACGGTGTTAAAGCGAACGGTATAGTTGTCTTTGTACCGTCCGGTAACCAGCACGATCAGCTTTCGGTTGTCGTTCTGTACGGGCAGCGGATCGATCCGCCGTGTCTCGGTCTTTCCGCAAGCCGCGCATGTATGCGTCTCTTCACCCGCAACGCCGGGTTTTGCCGGGGTTGTCACAACCCATTCGCCGAAATTATGGGCGTCGTTGGTCGGAATTTCCTCTCCGCCCTCGGTATAGGTGCATCCGTCTCTCTGACATTTCAAAACGGCGGTGCTTCCGGGAACCGTACAGGTTGCCGGCTGTTCGGGGGTGACGACGATAAGATCATGGCCGAGCGCCTCGCCGAGAGGACGCGGATCGGTATGCCCGCAAATCAGACAGGTGAAGGTTTTCACGGCCGGATTTGTGCAGGTTGCTTCTGATGTGAGTACGCCGTCATCGTATCTGTGCTCGCAGTTTTGGATGATTGCGCCGCGGTTGATAATCGTGCCGTTTCCGGTAATACTGTTAAAGATACCGCCCTCAAGAATGACGGTTCCGCCCTCGTCTACTTTAATGTCATAATATTTTTTACCGCTGGTTACCGTACATTCTACGCTGTCGCGCACGGTGAAGGTTGCACCGCTGTTCACACGAAAGTACGCATTGGATGCATTATTGAAGAGCAGCACATTTTCAAGCGTCAGATCGCTTTTGATTCCAATGCCGACGTTGGATGCGCATCGAATTGCGCCGCTTGCCGGATTGGTTGCGGGTTCGCGGTTGCGGTAATCTTTCCCGTTGTACACGGCGGTAACGGTCAGCGGGCCGTCAAGATTGAATACATAGCTCGTGCCGAAGTACATCTTTTGCACGACGACCAGTGTGCCGCCGTTTGGAAGCAAACTCATAACGCCGTTGCCGTCCGGTTGTCCGAGTGATTTTTTCGGCGTTTGGTCGGTCAGACCGTCGTTTGCATCGCTGCCGTTGAATGCGAGATACGCCACGGCATCCTCTGCAAACATGGGTATAATGCAGGAAGTACCGATCAGACACAATAGGATGAGCAAAATCGGTATGTGCTTTTTCATAAATTTTACCCCCATATTCTTTTAAAATTGGTCAGTTATTCCAATTAAAAGATACCACTTCTTAAATTTTGATTCAATATAAAAAGAACAAGAAAATTTACGGAAAATTTACATATTTGCGGGCGGCTTCCAAATCTGTATCCGCACCGGAGTTTTTCGGTCGTTTTTCGGAACGTTTTTTTGTATGGGACAAAATCCGGGGCGCGGAGGCAGAAGATTCCCCCGCGATTTTTGCGCCCGGCTCGCACAAACCTCGCGGTATATTCCGCTGAAATTTTTCAAAAAAATAGTGGCGAAGCGCCCCAAAGCGTGGTATACTGTATAAAGATAAGTATGCGCTTTGCCGGCGCAGGGCGCAAAACGAAAAAACGGATGCGGAGCGTGTGATGAAAGCGGAAATCGACGGTCTGACAATCGAATATGATCTTTACGGTGCGGGCGAGCGGCTGGTTGTGTTCCTGCACGGCTGGGGCTGCGCAAAGGAGATTTTCCGTCCGGCGGCTGAGCGTCTCGCGGCCGCGGGGTATGCCGTGGCGGTACCCGATCTCTGCGGCTTCGGGCAAAGCGCCGAGCCGCCCCGTCCTTTTTCGGTAGGCGATTATGCCGCCGTGTTTACAAAATTTATAGAATCGCTCGGCGCGCGCCGGGTGTCGCTTGTCGGACACTCGTTCGGCGGCCGCATCATTTTCAAGCTGTATGAAGAGGGGCGCCCGCCTTTTTTCGTTGAGCGCATTATGCTGATCGACGCGGCCGGCGTGCGGCCGAAAAAGACGCTGCGTCAGCGGCTGTCCCTTGCATTTTATAAGCTCGGACGGCGTTTCCTTTCCCTGCCGCCGCTTGCGCGCTTCTTTCCGAACGCGGTGGAAAACTGGCGCCGCCGTCGGGGCAGCGCGGATTATAGCGCGGCCAGTCCGGTTATGCGGCAGACGCTGGTTTTGGCCGTGAATGAGGATCTGACGCACTGCATGAAGAATATCAACGTCCCCACGCTGCTCTTTTGGGGAGAGGCGGACGACGCCACGCCGCTTTCCGACGCAAAGCGGATGGAAAAGCGGATCCCCGACGCGGGACTTGTCGTCGTGCGCGGCGGCTCGCATTTTTCGTTTTTGGATGACGCGCCCCTGTTTTTCCGTGTGCTGGATTCCTTTTTCGGCCGCGGGGATTATCAATGATTTTGAGGTGAATGGATGATGGAGACTTCTCTGCATATTCTGGCCGTTGTCTGCCTTTTGTGGTTTGCGGCGCTCGGCGTGCGGTATCTTGTCCATATGTTTCAGTTGAACGGGTATTCGGCAAAGACGCAGTTTGCCTGGATGCGCGCGAACCTTGCGCGTCTGCTTCCGTTTTGCGCGCTGCTCGTCTTGGCGGTTGCCTGCGCGTTTTCGGGCGACTACGGGTTTGGGTTTCTCGCGGCGGCGGCGCTGTTCCTCTCGCTTTTCTACCTGCCGAAAAAGGCGAAAAAGCCGCTTGTGTTTACCGCGCGCGTGATTCGTATGCTTATAACCCTTGGCCTTTTGAACGCGCTCTGCTTTGCGCTCGGCATTCTGCTTTCGGGCACCGGCGAGTTTGTCATTCTCGGCGCCGCCGTCTGCCTTGAACCGCTGCTTTTGGTGCTGGCCAATAAGATCAATTCGCCCATAGAGGCGACTGTGCGCGCGCGCTACATAAAGGACGCGAAGCGCCGCCTTGCCGACTGTCCGCGCCTGCGGGTGATCGGCGTGACCGGTTCGTTCGGCAAAACCAGCGTTAAGTATTTTCTGACCGCGCTTCTGCGCGAAAAATACAATGTGCTGATGACGCCCGAAAGCTACAACACGCCGATGGGCGTGGTCAAAACCATCCGCGCGTCTCTGCGCGCCACGCACGACATATTTGTATGTGAAATGGGCGCGAAGTATGTCGGGGATATCCGGGAGCTTTGCGAGCTTGTGCAGCCGGACGACGGAATCGTGACCTCAATCGGGGAGCAGCATCTCGAAACGTTCGGCAGCATAGACAACATTATCCGCACCAAATACGAACTGGCCGACGGCATCAGTCCGGACGGCAAGCTGTTTGTCAATCTTTCCAGTCCCACGATTGCGGAAAATCCGCCGCGGCGCGGCGCGATCACCTACGGCCTTGCGCCGGAGGCGGACTATTGCGCAAGGGATATTGCCGTCAGCGAGACAGGAACCGCATTTACGCTCTGTCACCGCGGCGAGCAGTATGCGTTTTCGACCCGCCTTATCGGTGAGGCAAACGTTATCAACATCGTTGGCGCGCTTGCGGTCGCCTGCGAATACGGCATTTCACCCGATGATCTGCGCGGCGCGGTGCGCGCGCTGAAGTGCGTCCCGCACCGTATGGAACTGCTTGACCGCGGTCCGGTTTTGATGATTGACGATGCGTTCAATTCCAATCCGTCCGGCGCGAAAGCGGCGCTTGAGACGGTCGCGCTGTTTGAGGACGCGATGAAAATCATCGTTACGCCCGGCATGATCGAACTCGGCGAAAAAGAGGAAGCCTGCAACCGCGCGCTCGGCAGTGAAGCCGCCGCCGTCTGCGACCGCATCGTGCTGGTCGGGGAAAAGCAGACCCGTCCGATCGCGCGCGGCGCGCTGGACGCAGGGTTTAAAAAGGATAAAATTTTTGTGGCGAAAACCATCGGCGAGGCTATGAATTTTGTATATGGCTTAGACGCCGGGGGCAGGAAAAAAGTCGTTTTGCTTGAAAACGACCTGCCCGACAATTTCTGAGGGAGGCATTTCTATGAAAATTCAGCTTGGCGTGCTGTTCGGGGGCAAGTCCACCGAGCATGAGATCTCGATTATTTCGGCTGTGCAGGCCATGTACGCGGTCGATACCGAAAAGTACGACGTCGTTCCGCTCTACATCACCAAGGACAACTGCTTTTACACCGGTGAAGCGCTGAAAAATATTGAAAATTACAGGGATATTCCCGCGCTGCTCCAAAAATGTACCCGCGTCGTGCTGGTTGGAGAGGGCGACATTGCCGGGATCTATCGTTTCCCGCCGCGCGCGCTCGGGAAAAACCGCATCGGCTGTATTGATATTGCGCTTCCGGTTGTGCACGGCACCAATACCGAGGACGGCACGCTGATGGGCTATCTCGAAATGCTGAATCTCCCCTACGCGGGCTGCGACGTGTGCGCAAGCGCGCTCGGCATGGATAAATACGCGATGAAAGCGATGTTCCGCGCGGAGGATATTCCGGTGCTGGACGCATCCGTGTATACCGCAAAGGAGTACGATCAGCCGGAGACGGTCATGGACGGGATCGAGGAAAAGTTCGGCTATCCGGTCATTGTCAAACCCTCGAACCTCGGTTCCAGTATCGGCATTTCGGTCGCCGCCGACCGCGCCGCGCTGCGCCGCGCGCTCGAAAATGCGTTTTCCTTTACGCAGGTCGTGCTGGTGGAGCGCGCCGTGAAAAAGCTGCGCGAGATCAACTGCGCGGTGCTCGGCGACCGCTTTGCGGCTGAGGCTTCCGAGTGCGAGGAGCCGCTCGCGGCAGACGAGATTCTTTCGTTTGAAAACAAATACATGTCCGGCGGCAAGGGCAAATCCCAGGGCGCGAAGGGAATGGCCGGCGCGGGGCGGAAGATCCCGGCCGAGATTCCGGCCGATTTGCGCGAAGAGATCCGCGCGCTCGCCGTCCGCGCGTTCCGCTGTCTGGGCTGCTGCGGCGTCGCGCGCATTGATTTTCTGATCGACTGCGAAGAAAACAAGGTGTATCTGAATGAGATCAATACCATTCCCGGTTCGCTCTCCTTTTATCTCTGGGAGCCTGTCGGAATCTCCTATACGGCGCTCCTCGACCGGATGATCGAACTCGGCATGAAGCGCGCCCGCGCCCGTGCGGGACTGACCTATTCTTTTGACAGCAATGTGCTCTCCGCCGTCAAGCTCGGCGGCGCAAAGGGATCCAAACAGTAAAGCGTCGCCCCGCCCGCGCATGCGCGGACGAGGTTTTGGCGAATTTTTCGTCTGGGTAACCTGTTTTTTCCGTATTCTTTCCGGACTGATTCAAATCAGTCCGGAAAGACCGTCGAAAAACCAAGGTTTTCCGACGATGGGGGCGTGTTCGCTCGCGCCGTCGCGCCGCCAATGGCGGCACTCGCACGCCTGTAAGGTGTTTATAAGGCGGCACATGTCCGCCTTATAAACGTATTCTATTTGCAATTCTTATCTTTATCGACAAGCTCACGGCAGGAAAGAATAATTTCTTTCCTGCCGTTTCTGTTTTACAGATTTACGGGGTCACGGGAATCGGCGTCTGAACCTGCGGTTCCTTATATTTCGGTTCCTTCATCGAAAGAATCAGCAAAAGGATGGTTATAGCCAGCGGGAAAAATTCATATCCGAGAAAAATGCCGATAAAATAGTTGCTTGCATGGCCGTTTGCAAAATTGTCGGTGATGCGGTACAGTGTCAACAAATAGAACACAGTATAGGTGATTGAGATGATCATCATGATGACGGCCATTGTAATGATTGCGGCTATCCAGCCGTAAAAGTAAGGATCGGGATAGTCAATAGCATCGTATTCGTACCGCAGCATTTGGAACAGGAACGCACCGATCGTCCCGATATAGGTCAAAACCGATACATTCAATAAAATATACAAGGTCAGAAGTTGCTTGCCGCTTTTTTTGCGCGTGCTTCCGACATCGCTCAGCCGTCCGAGCATCCATTGGGAGGCAAAGGGAACAAATCCCAGCCAGCCGTTTTTGACATTTGTGCGTTTGGCAAAATTGAGTATGGCGATACCGGACAGAATGTAATGAATCAATCCGACAAGCAGCGCAAACCCAAATAACAGCGCGTACAAAGTGACGGCAAATCGAAAACTCGCTTCATCAAGGCCGGATTCGGCGATCCATTGGTCCGGAAAAAAGGAATACAGTTCCATGAAAACATTTCCCCCCTAAATGTATAAAAATGATCCCAACTATAGAATAACATAAGTTTTCACATTTCGCAACAAAAATATTTTTCTGTTTTTCGTTGTTTTATTATTGACAAACGATAAAAACATAGGTATAATGAAACCGAAATCATTTGGAAAGGGGTTTGGACTATGGAAAGGAAAAACCGTTCTGCGAAATTGTCCCTTATTTTCGTATTGATTTTTTCAGGCTTGCTGCTTGCGCTTGTACCGAGCGCGCCCGCGCTACTGCGCTGGTATATCGAAGCGACCCACAGACCGGAAAGCATGCTGCTTCCGATTCTTGTCACATTTTATTGCGCTGTTCCCTTGGCTGTCGGTACGATCGTCTGCCTGTTCGGATTGCTGCGCAATATCTGCAAAAAACAGGTGTTCGTTTCCCCGAATGTACGCCGGCTGCGCCTGATTTCCTGGTTTGTATTGATTGCGGCGTTTTTGTTTTTAGCTGCCGGTTTCTTCTATTTTCCTTTTTTCATCCTGGCTGTTTGCGCGGCGTTTGTCGCGCTGATTGTACGTGTGGTCAAAAACTGTTTTGAGACCGCCGTTTTGCTGAAGGATGAAAATGATTTGACCATTTAGGAGGTTTACATGCCGATACGTATCAATCTGGATGTCGTGATGGCGAAAAAAAAGATTGCCTCGGGCGCACTTGCCGAAAAAATCGGGATCACGCAGGCCAATTTATCCATTCTCAAGACAGGCAAGGCGAGAGCCATTCGCTTTTCGACGCTGGAAGCCATTTGCAAAACGCTGGACTGCCAGCCCGGCGATATTTTGGAATACACCGAGGAGGATTTCTGATGAACGATTCAAAACAGTTTCCCGCCGATTACAAATTCGATCCCGAAACCGGCAAACCGATTCTGCGTCTTGCGCCGACTGCGAAGCGCGATTATGTTTATTTGTATGTTTTCGCGGCGCTTTGCCTTTTTGCGGTCAATTTTACGCTGTTTGGCGGATTTGCCGCCGGATTTGCCGTCGTATTCGTTTTGACGCTTGTATGCGCGCTGCTCTTTCTCGGCGACCGCTTGCGTTACCGCCCGTTTAACCTTATCTGCCTGTTTTCGTCTTTTGTGGTGGCGGTCAGCTTTTCCATTTACCCAAATTCTGTTTTCTCGGTATTGAAACTATTGTTTCTTGTGATGGCCGTTTCGATTTTCTTTGTCGATGCGTGCGGATTGCGCGCGCCCGCGCTCCATGACTGGCGCGCTGTGTTTTCGCCTTTTTATCTGCTCGGTATCAGCGGGGGAAATATCTCGTATACGGCGCGCTCGCTTGGCGGTGAGAACGTGCGTTTCGGTAAAAAACTGCTGAAAATTTTTGTCGGACTCCTGTTAGCGCTTCCGGCGCTTGCCTTATTGCTCGGTCTGCTTCAAAGCGCGGACGCCGCGTTTGAGCGCCTGATCGCTTCTCTGGATATTCGTTTCGGAGAAATTTTTGCAACGGCGCTCTTTGGCGGACTTTTGCTGATGTTTGCGTTCAGTATGCTCTTTGCGCTGCGAAAAAACCATACAAGCGACCGCGCCGCCGGCGAAAACGCATATATGTCTGTCTGTGACCCGACGATTGTTCATACGATCCTTTTGTCTGTCTCTGTCTTGTATGTGGTCTATTTGCTGTCGCAATTGGGATATTTTTTCGGCGGATTCAAGGGGGAACTTCCGGCTGCCTATACTTTTTCCGAGTATGCGCGCCGCGGATTCGGCGAGATGTGCGCGGTGTCGGTGATCAATCTGATGCTGATTTTTGCATCTCATCTTTTTGTACGCCGCAAAGAGGGGGTTCTGCCGCCTCTGACGAGAGCTTTCTTGCTGTTCATTTCGGCCTTTTCCATTTTGCTGATTGCGGCTGCTATTGCAAAGATGTTTCTGTATATCGGACAGTACGGACTGACGTTTTTGCGGCTTGGAACTTCGATTTTTATGCTCTTTTTGTTTTTTGTCTTTCTGGCTGTGATGATTCGGCTTTTTCGTGTGCATTTTCCCTATATGCGTATGATCATAACGGCGGCCTGTGTGATTATGGCGGTCACGGCGCTTGCGGATATTGATTCAACAGCCGCGCGCTATAACGTTTACGCTTATCAAAACGGTATGCATGACCATTTGGATATAGATTACCTCGGCGCCGGCGGCGATTCGTCCGTTCCGCTTTTGCTGAAGCTCGCGCACGGCGAAGACGCGCAGACGGCGAAAGATGCGTACCAGATGCTCTATTGGATTTTGCAGCAGCATGCTGATATTCAAAGCAACAGGATACAGAGGTGGGAGAGCCGTGATATTCGGAGCATGCATGTCTCCTATTTAAACGCAGACCGTCTGCTGCGGCAGTACGCCGATGAGATTTTGCAGCGCCGGGCAAGCGCATGGTAAACATTCGGTTTGCCGCGGATTAAAAAGCCGAAAAATCTCTGCCGGTATGCTTCAAAACCGGCAGGGATTCTTTCATCTTCACAAAGATTGCAAAGATTGTCGCAACAAAAGCCCTTTTTTTCGGCGGAAATGCATGGTATACTGATTCTATAAAATGATTTTTTGTTTTAAAAGGAGCGTACAGTATGCAGGTAGAAAAAATATCAAAACGGTATGACTGTGTAGTCGTCGGCGGAGGCCTTTCGGGCGTATGCGCCGCAATCGCGGCGGCGCGCCTTGGT
Source organism: uncultured Eubacteriales bacterium (assembly GCA_900546635.1). GTDB lineage: Bacteria > Bacillota > Clostridia > Oscillospirales > CAG-272 > UMGS902. The sequence goes on from URDS01000027.1 coordinate 13,658, forward strand.
TCTAAAATTGCGCTGATTAATAACCGGGGCTATATCGGGGGGAACGCAAGCGCCGAGCATTATATCACGGTAAACGGCGCGACCGGCGCGCAGGAGTTTAACTTTTTTGCGCGTGAGGACGGCATTATTGAGGAAATTTTGTTGGAAAATCTGCACCGCAATCCACGGGGAAATCGGTATATCTGGGACGCTGTGCTGATGGATTTTATTTTTGCGGAAAAAAACATCGACCTCTATCTCAATACGACGGTTTACGCGGCCAATACCGAAAGCAACCGAATTGTTTCGGTTTCGGCGCTTTCTTCTTTGTGTGAGGAGCAGTATGAATTTGCGTCGGATGTTTTCATCGACGATACGGGCGACGGTACGCTCGGGTATCTTGCGGGCGCGGAATATATGACCGGGCGGGAGAGCCGCGCGGAATACGGCGAGATGATCGCGCCGGAGACGGCGGATCATTGGGTGCAGCCGAGCACGCTGATTTTTTACGGTACGGATACGGGCAAGCCGGTCAAATACATACCGCCGCATTTTGCCATGGACATCCGCAAAACGAAATTGCTGACCAACCGGGTCATTCCGCCGGATAACTTTGCGCGCAATCAGTGGTACTATGAACTGGGCGGCGATAAGGATCAGACGCGCGGGCTTACGGAGATTATGAACGAACAGCGCGCTTTCGTTTACGGCGTCTGGGACTATATCAAAAACAGCGGAAAATTCGAGGCGGAAAATTATGACCTCGCCTTTGTGTCTTCCATGCCCGCCAAGCGCGAGTGGCGCCGGCTGCGCGGAGATGTGGTGCTGACCGAAAACGATATTGTCAATCAGACGATTTTTGAGGATGTAATCGCTTACGGCGGTTGGTCGATCGACCTGCATGCGCTGGAGGGCGTCTATTCGGACGACATTCAGAACCGGCATTACATTCTAAAGGGGATTTTTGAAATTCCGCTGCGCGCCTGCTATTCCAAAAACGTGGAGAACCTGCTGGTTGCAAGCCGCTGCCTGTCTGCGTCGCATGTCGCGCACGGTTCCACACGTCTGATTGCGACGCTTGCCATGGTCGGTCATGCGGTCGGCGCGGCGGCGCATCTCTGCGCCAAACTCGGCGTGACGCCGCGCGAAATCTATACGGCGCACATGGATGAACTGCGCTTTTTGCTGACCAAAAACGACCACACGGTTTTGGGGTATCCTTATCGGGACAGCGCCGACCTTGCGCAAACGGCAAAGCTTTGCGTTTCCTCGGTCAAGCCCTCCGCGCTTCGGACGGCCGACGGCTATAAGGCGCTCGAATGCAACATGGCGCTCGTGCTGCCGGCGGGAAAACAGCTTTCGTCACTCGAACTGCTTGTGCAGGCGGAGAGGGACACGGCGCTCTCCTATCGTCTCTATCTGCCGGCCAATCATGAAAGCTATAACCCCGAAACGCCGGTGTATGAAAATCGGATTTCGATTTCCAAGACGGACGGCGAGGGAACGTGGGTATCGCTTCCGCTTGGCGGCGATGTGCAAAACCGGTATGTATTCATAGAGTTTGAAGAGAACAGCGCGCTTTCTTTGGCATACAGCCGTAAAATGCAGCCGATGGTGCTGACGCTTATCCGCAGAAAGAACGAGCGGGAAACCACATGGGATGTCGAGCGGCGCTGCGTTAAGGAATATATGTATCGTCAAACCGCGTTCAGCCTGTGTTTTGCGTGTCCCGGAGCCGAACTATACGCGCCGGAGCAGATGACCAACGGTTTCAAACGGCCCTATGACAATACCAATCTTTGGGTTTCGGACGATCGCGTGGACGGGGAATTTATCGAGATCACATTGGATGCGCCGCGCGCGCTTTCCTCGCTGGTGCTGACTTTTGATTCCTGCCTGAACCGGGTATACGGGAACTCGCACAGCTATGATTATAACGTCATGCCGGAAATCGTGCGGGATTTTGATGTGCTTGTAAAGGATGGGGAAGCCTACCGGCTTCTTTCCGAGATTCGGGACAATTATCGCCACGTCTGTACGGTTCCCCTGGATCAGGTCGTTTCCGACCGGGTCAAAATTTTGTTTCATGCGACAAACGGCGTGGAAAATGTCCGCGTGTTTGAGGTTTCTTTATATTAACTGCCCGATCGCGGCATTTTGGAAATTTTCAAATGCTTTTTGCATAGTTTAAGACGGGGTTTATCTACCGAATGAACGAAACCGACGGAGGATTTTTTATGAAAAAAGTATTGCTGCTGAACGGCAGTCCGCACGAAAAGGGCTGCACTTATACCGCGCTCTGCGCGCTTGAAGCGGCGCTTCAAAAGCACGGGGTACAGACCGAGATTTATTGGCTCGGAAAGGAGCCTGTTGCCGGCTGTATTGCCTGCGGCGCCTGTGGAAAAACAGGAAAATGCATCTTTGACGACGGCGTGAATGCGCTGTTGCCGCGTTTGGATGAATTCGGCGCGATCGTGGCCGGTTCTCCCGTTTATTATGCGGGGGCAAGCGGTCAGCTGATTGCTTTTCTGGATCGGCTGTTCTATACAGGCGGCGCACGCATGGCCGGAAAGATCGCCGCTGCGGTCGTTTCCTGCCGCCGCGGCGGCGCCAGCGCGGCATTTGAGCAGATCAATACGTATTTCGGGATGAATAATATGGTGATTGCCACCTCGCAGTACTGGAATCAGGTGCACGGGTCCTGTCCGGAGGATGTTCTGCGCGATGAGGAGGGGCTGCAGACCATGCGCACGCTCGGTGAAAATATCGCCTGGCTGCTTCGTCTGATGGAAGCCGGCGCGCGCGCGGGAATCTGCCCGCCTGTATACGAGAAGAAAGTACGGACGAATTTCATACGATAAAACGTCGAAAATAATCGAAAATGGTTGAAAAAGCGCGCGCATGGCGTTATAATGAAATAAAAATGATTTCGGAGTAAGCTATGAAACGCGCGCTGTCTGCTTTGCTGGCGATTTTTTTGCCGTTTTTTCTGTTTTCCTGCTCGGAAAGCGATTATACGCAGGCCGAAGGCTATCTTGTGTATTCCGAAACGTCGAAAACGACGGCGGAGCTTGCGCCGGATGCGCCGCAGACCGACGGCACGACTTTGCGTTCGGGGGAAGATGAAACGCATGCGCAGACTTCGGCGCGGCAAACGGAATGTCCGCCCGCACAGTCAAGCATCGACGTTTCCGAACCGCTTGCGGATGATGCGGATATGGTTTACATTACCCCGACTGGGACAAAATATCATTTTCGCGCTTCCTGCGCCGGTAAAAGCGCAATAGAGAAAAATTTGGCGGCGGCGCTTGCAGACGGATACGCACCCTGCAAAAGATGCGCCTCATAAACGCAAAACGGGCGGCTTCACAGTTGTGAAGCTGCCCGAATTTTTTTTGAAAGATCGCTTTTGAGACGATTGGCGGCTGTATATGGGGGCCGCGCGGCATGTCAGCGCCGGTACAGAACCGCGCCGCGGCGAATGGTTTGCAAAACCTGAATTTTTCGAATTTCCTCCGGCGGTACTGCCAGCGGATTGCGGTCGAGCAAAACGACATCCTCATATTTTCCGGGCGCGAGCGTTCCTTTCTGCGCTTCCTCAAAATATTGGTAGGCCGCATTGCGGGTGACCGCGCGCAGCGCGTCGTATGCATCGATCCGTTCATCGCTTCCGAGCGTCATACCGCTGCGCGTTTCGCGCACGGCTGCGCACCAGACGCTTTCCAGCATATCCGGCGCGATCACCGGCGCATCCTGGTGCAGGGTGAACAGAATGCCGGCTTCTTTGGCGGAACGCAGCGGGCTGATTTTGGAGGCGCGGTCAAATCCGAAGTTGGCGGCATGGGTATCGCCGAAATGGTAGACATGCGCGACAAAAAAAGAGGGGATCACGGACAGTTCCTTTACCTGTTTCAATTGATCGGTACCCAGCAGCTGCGCGTGAATCATCACGGGGCGGTTACCGGCGGCCGGACGAAGCGCGAGCGCCTGCAAAAACTGCTGTGCGGCGCGGTCTCCGTTACAGTGCGCCAAAAGCTGAAGATGGTTGTCCGCCGCAAAGCCGACCGCACGCTCCACTTCCGCGTCGGTCATGGTTCCATAGCCGAAGTAGGGGGCGTCGCCGTCTTTTTCACGCGGCGTATAGGGGGTGCGCATCCAGGCGGTCCGGCCTTGCGGAGAACCGTCCAGGAAAATTTTCACGCCGCCGACCTTGAAGTTGCGGTGATAAACGCCCGCCTGATATTCGGCGAAATACGCGCCGAAATCCGCCATTCCGGGATAGCCGACCACGTCGATTTGCAAAAGTCCGCGCTCCAAAAGCTTTTGCCAGATGGGAAGCAGTTCCGAGACCATCATTCCGTCCTGAACGGTTGTGATTCCGTAGGACAAATATTGCGACTGCGCCTGTTCATAGGCATGCAGCAGCTTTTCCGTGTCCGGCGCGGGGATTTGCCGAATCCGGCTGATAAAATCCGTCTCCTCCATATATCCGGTCGGAACGCCGTCTGTTTTTTCAATAAATCCGCCCGGTGCGGACGGCGTGTCGCCGCAAACGCCGAGCTTTTGCATGGCGGGGGTGTTGAATACGCCCATATGGCCGGACTTGTGCTGCAAGGCAAGCGGTCTGCCGCCGCTTACGCAGTCGAGCATGTCCGCGCGGAGCAGCCGTCCGTCGGCGCCAAGATCGAGGCCGCAGTTGACGGCCACAATCCATTCATCCGGACGCGGATTTGCCTTTTGAATATAGGCTTCTATTTTTTCACAGACCGCTTCTGCGCTGTCTAAGTCTTCGAGCGAGGGGCGCAGAAGCGCGTTTGCGCTGCCGGAGAAATGTCCGTGCGCATCGATAAAGGACGGCATGAGCGCAGCGCCGTCAAGGTTGATGATTTCGTCCGCCAAAACCGAGGGCGGCTCTCCGCAGCCCGTCGCGCAGATTTTCCCGTCCTCGCAAAACAGATAATCCGCCGTGCCGCCGCTTTCCATGGTCAGGATGGTGCCGCCGATATACAGACGCTTCAACAAATTTTTCCTCTTTTCCTTAAAAATAAAAAACTTTTGCAATTTTGCCGGATTTTGTATCGACTTTTTCTACTGAATATGCTAAAATAACTTTGTGTTGCGCTTATGAACAAAAGTAAAACGCAATATGAATATTATGGATGGAAAATGCGAAAATCAAACGCTTTGGTTTTCAAACCCGCCTTGCCGGGCGTGTTTTTGTCAAGCATAACGGAGAATGCAAATGAAAAAGATTTCAAAAATGAACGAGGCCGCGTGGGTGCTCGGCATTGTGCTCTGCTCGCTGGGCGTGGCGCTCTGCACAAAAGCCGATTTCGGCCTTTCCATGATCGCGGCGCCCTCCTATATTCTGCAAATTCGCCTGTCCGCGTTTTTTCCGTGGTACTCGCGCGGCGTGTCCGAATATATGTGGCAGGGACTGCTGTTGATTTTGCTGTGCGTGATAATGCGCGGCTTTCAGTTTCGGTATTTGCTTTCTTTTTTTGCCGCGATGGTATTCGGTTATACGCTGGACGGATGGCTTTTTCTTTTCGGCGGCGGCGCCGCGTTTTCCGCGCTTTGGATGCGGATCGGCGCGCTGATTCTCGGCGAACTGATTACCGCGTTTGCCATTGCGTTCTATTTCCGGACGGATATGCCGATCCAGATTTATGACCTGCTGGTCAAGGAAATTTCAAAAAGCAGGGGGATCGAAATCAGCCGGGTGAAAAGGGTCAACGATCTTGTTATGCTGATCCTGTCCGTTTTGCTGGCGCTTTTGCTGAATCACAGCTTTCAGGGCGTGGGCGTCGGAACGGTGCTGATTACGCTTGTGAACGCGCCGCTGATTGCCGCGGCCGGCCGCCTGATTGACCGCGTTTGCAGCTTTGAGCCGCGTTTTCCGCGGCTGATCGCTATGCTGAAATAATACGTCGCTTTGCCTCCGGGACCTCCCCGGAGGTTTTTTGTTCTTTTTTTCGGCGCGGCCGCGGCGGAATTTATAGGACGCATTCTCTTTTGTCATAAATACAAGCCTTTGTTCATATTCATGTACAAACGAAATTGTTTGAGCGGAGGAATGTATATGGCAGGCACGAGCATATATCAGGATATTGCAAAGCGGACGGGCGGGGACATTTATATCGGTGTCGTCGGACCGGTGCGCACGGGAAAGTCTACGTTTATCAAAAAGTTCATGGAGGAACTGGTTTTACCGAATATTGAGGATGCGGACGCGCGTGCCCGTGCGCGCGATGAGCTTCCGCAGTCGGCCAGCGGCAAAACGGTCATGACGGCCGAACCGAAGTTTATTCCCGAAAGCGCCGCGCAGCTTCGGACGGCGGACGGCATGAAAATGCGCGTGAAATTGGTTGACTGTGTTGGTTATCTTGTAGACGGCGCGCTCGGCGCGGAGGAGGACGGTTCGCCGCGAATGGTCAACACGCCGTGGGCAGCGGAGAAGATGGAGTTTTCAGCCGCGGCGCGGCTGGGGACGGAAAAAGTCATGCGGGAGCATTCAACCGTGGGCATTGTCGTCACGACCGACGGCTCTATAGGAGAGATTCCGCGTGAGAATTACGCCTCAGCCGAAGCGGAAATTATCGCGGAAATGAAAAAAAGTGAAAAACCGTTTATTATTCTGGTCAACTGTCAGAATCCCCACAGCGAGGAGGCGCAGATGCTCGGCCGCGCGCTGGAGGAAAAATACGGCGTCGCCGTTGCGCTGGTGAATTGCATGCAGCTGAGCGGCGAGGACATCGAGGGGATACTCTCTATCCTCCTGCTGGAATTTCCGATTCGGCAGATCAATGTGGATCTGCCGGCATGGATCTGCGCTTTGGAGAGCGGTCATCCGTTCCGGGAGTCGGTTTATCGCAGTGTGCGGGATGCGGCCGTCTCGTTGGAGAAGATCGGAGAAATCCGCCGTGCGTTTGAAATGGGCATCAGCGAGGACTCAGGCGCCTATTTTGAGTCTATGGAAACCGATCTCGGAAACGGAGCGGCGACGGTACGGCTGAGCGTGCCCAGCGAAAAGTATTTTGAGGTGCTTTCCGAACTGACGGGGATGCAGATTGCCAATGATGCGGAACTGTTTGAGGCGTTTTATACGCTCTCGCAGACCAAGGCGCAGTATGATAAAGTGGCCGGAGCGCTTGCGGATGTGGAGCGGAAGGGATACGGTATCGTCATGCCGTCGGTTGAGGAGCTTGTGCTCAAGGAGCCGCAGATCGTCAAGCAGGCCGGCGGCTACGGCGTACGGCTTCGCGCCGCGGCGAAATCCATTCATATGATTAAAGCGGATATTGAAGCGGAAATCAATCCGATTGTGGGCAGCGAATCGCAGTCTGAGGAACTGGTGAAATACATCAAATCCTCGGTGGGCAGCGAGCCGGAAAAGATTTGGGATACCAACATGCTTGGAAAATCACTCTACGAACTGGTCAATGAGGGACTGCACACCAAATTGCAGAATATTCCGGAGGACGCACAGAAACGCCTCTCCGAAACGCTTGAGCGTGTGATTAATGAGGGAAGCGGCGGCCTGATCTGTATCATCTTATAACCAACTGACAATCTAAGAAACCGCCCCGGCATTGTTTTGCAGTGCCGGGGCGTTTTCAGCTTGTTGATAAAGATAAAAATTGAAAATAAAAAATGTTTACAAGGCGGACAAGCGCCGCCTTGTAAACACCTTATGGGCGCGCGAGTGCCGCCGCAGGGCGGCGCGATGGCGCGAGCGAACGCGCCCTATCGTCGAAAAACCTTGGTTTTTCGGCGGAAAAAGGCGGACAAGCGCCGCCTTGTAAACACCTTACGGGCGCGCGAGTGCCGCCGCAGGGCGGCGCGACGGCGCGAGCGAACGCGCCCCATCGTCGCAAAACCAAGGTTTTTCGACGGTTACAATCAGACAGAAATCATATTTTCTGTCTGATCGTATCTTCTATCACATCATGCAGATGAATAACATCGAGTTCTAATTCATTGCACAGCCCAACGAAATCTTCTGCTTCTGCTCTATTCAAAAAAACATTTGACACATATTCAATCAATTTCGATTGACATACAACCAAAATGCCGTACGCTGTATAGGAACCGGTCAGCGGATGGTAGATTTTTTCTTCTTGTGTCTGATATGTAAACATTTAAAATCTCCTGTTTTTCAAATTATTACAGGTATAGTATATCAGCAAAACCGTTCACAAATCGCTCACATTGAAAACAGCAAAAAATTTTGTGAAATTCGCATTTTTTTATCTAATTCTACAAAATCACAAAATACAAATCTGTTGCTTTTATGTGTTTTGTCATCATTTTTTACAAGATTATATTGTATAGTTTTCTATCCTTTATTATAATTGTATCGAATCACAGTTGATTTTAACGGAGAGAGAAATGTATATAGCTGTATGTGATGACAATTCAATAGATCGGGAAATCATCATTATGCTGCTACGAGAGTACGCTCTTGAAAAGTCAATGCACCTTGACATAGCAGAATATGATTCCGGCATCAATTTAATTTATGATATTCAGGACGGACGAACTTTTGATGTTCTTTTCTTAGACATCTATATGGAGAATATTCTCGGTATTGATGTTGCACATAAACTGCGAAAAGAAATCCACTATGAGGGAAATATTGTATTTTTGACAGCAACTTCCAAATTCGCGGTAGACAGTTATGAAGTTGACGCTTCCGGATATTTGGTAAAACCCATTCACTATGAAAAAATATCTGCGGTTATGGATAAAATCTGTCAATTTTATAAATCCCAAACCTATTCGGTTCGCCGACATTCCAACATCGTACATATTCCGATTGATGAAATTCTGTATTTGGACAGCGACAACAATAAATGTATTCTTCACCAGAAAGACGGCAACTGCCACACAATCTATAAAAAGCTGGATGAAATCCAGGAAGAACTGCCTCCCTATTTTTTACGGTGCCATCAAAGCTATCTGGTAAACATGAACTATATTAAACGCGCCGACAAGGAATTTGAACTGGTTACCGGTGACATTATCAGTATCCGTCAACGGGATTTGAAACGCATCCGCTCCGCTTATCTGGATTATCTGACCGGTCAGGGAAAATCGATCTGATGTTTTCCGTAAGGTCACGGATACCATATGCAAAATTTGCTTTTGAAAAAGTCAAAGTCCGGTTGAGAATTTTTCTCAACCGGACTTTAATCGTTTTCGCATGACGAAAATCTTGACCTCTTTTTTGACAACTTTATCGCCCGATAATGGGCGTTCTGCAATTGTATTTTTTCAAAAGCCCTTGCAAATACCAGTGATTACAGGGATACCGAAGGGCGAAGAGAAGGAAGATTCTCTCGGCGCTCCGCGCCTCGCACCTCCAAAACATAGTCGAAAATCGCGTGCTCCCGCACGCATTTTCTCCTTGTTTTGTCACTCGCTTTTGCCCGCTTCCTCCGCCACCGGCGCATTCATCAGGCCTTCGATTTCCTTCAGCTTCGCTTCGTAGGGAGCCTGCTGCAGATTGGCTTCGTACGGATTGTTCTCCATCAGCACAATCAAAAGCTAGTCCGTAGCGGAAACACGCGGCAACTTACACCGATCGCGTTCTTTCGCACCAGCACCGCCTTGTCTTTCAGTCGCTCCACGCAGGATTCGGTGAGTCCCACAAACAGCGACAGCGGAATGAAGCCCTTCTCGCAGAGTGTGCTCAGCGTTCGAAGCGACGCCGCGCGAACGAACGCGTTGCTGTCTTGTGTGTGGCTTTGCAGCAGCGAAATCACCTGCGTGGCTCCTTTTAGATCCATCGGCTTTTCTTCGGCTTCTCTCGGCTCCGACGATTCGCCCTCCTTTCCTTTCTCTTCTTCCCGCGCGATTTCCGCCATCGATTGTCTCCGCACCAAAATCGACGCGCGCTTCGCCACCACATTGGCGTACTGAGCCTTGCTCTCCACCTTCCCGCTCGCCTCCTCCTTTTTCCCGCTCGTTTTCTCGACGAGCAGTCCCAGCGACTGCACGACGGCCAACCGCAGTGTGTACGGCTCTCCGTCCAGCAGCGAAAGCAGCAGTGGCAGGCTTCGCAGCACCGCGAACGGAACTTGTTCCGCGCAGATCGTCTACAGAAAAGAGTTTAGCATCGCGAATACGATGAAATGGGAGAGGTTTCGAATCGCCGTAAGGGAGGCAGCGGAGCTGGACGGCTCGCTGATGTTGCGCCGCGCGACTTCTTTGATGAGCTCGCTCACGAACTCGCTGTGGTGATTCATGCGGTCGTAGAGAATCCCGGCCAGTCTGGCTCCGATAGCCGCCATAGGCTCCAGCGAGGCGATCATCTCGATGAGCTGCGAGTCCACGATGGGGAGAACGCTGCTGCGAATCAGAGAGGAAGAGAAGAAGGGACGGGAAGGAAGCCAACAGCGAAGCCAGCGTGGTCAGCACGATCTCGATTAGACGAGGGTTTTCTGAGGTCGATGGGCGCTCGAGAAGCGAAAGGCAGGGAGAACAGCTGGAGAAACATCTATGCGGATGAGGCAGGGAGGAAGACAAGAGTACCTCATCGGGAACTCCGAGGGAGAAGAAGCTCCGAAGCTTTCCCCGAATGGTGAACAAGAGGATTTCGATCGCGTCGTACAGGTACTCTCCCCAGTGAAGATCATTCGTGAGCAGTCGCTTTTTCTTCTGCCATCAAGCAAACTCAACGCCACTACCTTTCTGCCATTCTCACGCACCACTTGGTTCTTGTCTAACAGAGAATTGATGACAGCATCTATCTTTGGAATCAAAATTGATATAAAGTAGCAATATCTAGTGTCAAGACGGGTAGATAACGTACATATAAAGAGCATTTCGGTAGTTAGATAGGGTTTCAGCGTTTGATTGCTTGTTCACCGTATTCACGATGAAACCTCTCCCTCCTCGAAGTACAATTTGCACAAACTTCGCTTTTACGCCATCTTCCAACTGTTCAAAGTATCTACGTTCAAAAAGAGAGAACGACCTCCCACTTTGTAAAGGAATATAAGATATCAAAGTTTTCTTGCTCAGAAATCAATTCGTAGCAATGCGACTCCACAACCTCATTCGACAAATCTACAAATTTACAAAACGATTTACTATCGACTCTCAAGAAGTTTGGTGCAATTGCTACTGTCATAGCTTTCCAAATCCAAAACATTGCCCACAGCGAAAGAATTCTCGTCCTCCTTTTCATAGTCAGTCAAGTCCTGATAAAGACGGAATTCTTTCATTTTGAAATTGGATTCGGAGTTTAAATATGACA
>URDS01000028.1 GCA_900546635.1 uncultured Eubacteriales bacterium
CGGCACATGTCCGCCTTGTAAACGTATTTGATTTGCGATTTTCACTTTTTTGACACCGCTATGCGGTTTTCTTTTTTCGGAATATTTACAGAATATGTTCCCAAACCCAGCCGGAGAGCAGGGGCTGCGGAAAAAACATAACGAAAGAAACACCGAAAAAAAGGAAAAACAGTTCGCTGTACGCTTCGTTTTTTTCCGTACATATTCCCGGCGCCTGAACATGCCGCAGACTGAAATACCACAGGATAAATCCGAACGCCGCGCCTGCTGTGTTGACAATCAGATCGTCCATATCGGTTGTCCGAAATGTCAGAAGCTGCCAGAGTTCAATCCAGAGCGAAAGGCCAAATCCGAAAAGAATCGTGCGCTTTGCGCGGCGAAAACAGGACCACAGCGCGGGGAGCAGAAATCCGGCCGGCCAAAACAGAAGAAAATTGAGCAGATATTGCAGCGGAGCTTCCGAAAAGGAGGCAAACGGAATGAAGTTTATGTTCAGATCCGGATGCAGCGTATTGAAGGCGGGCATACCGGTCACGGAAAAAACAGCGATCAGGTAGGCGGCAAAAACAAAAGCACAGACGCGGTGTTTGCCGGACTGTCCTTTTGAGGCTGAGAATTGCCAGAGCAGCAAAAAGGGGAGAAATGCAATGATACCGCATACGGTTTCGATGAGGATGGAAAAAATTTGAAATGACATGGAAAATTCCTTTCAAAAGTGACTTTAAAAAGCAGGTCGCTTCTTTATAAGATTATAGAGGAGAAAAAATTAAGAAGCAAGGTGCTGAAAACTTAAGAAAGGTTTAACATGGGGACGCCCCCTGTTTATTTCCCGACGCAAAAGCGGCTGAAAATTTCGGTTACGACCGCTTCGCTCACCCCGCGGCCGTCAATTTCACCGAGCAGTGCGGCGGCACGCTCAAGGTCGCTGGCCGCAAGGTCGGTTCCGTATCCGCTTTTGCAGGTTTTGATCGCATCCCGGATTCGCTCGGCGGCGCCGGTGAGCGCGGCAAACTGGCGCGCGCCGGTGACGATTGCGCCGTCGTCCGCGTCGATGCTGCCGCTTAGAAACAGTTCTTCAACCGCCTGCCTGAGCGCGTCCAATCCCATTCCTGTTTTTGCGCTGATGCGCAGCACATGGGCAAAACCGGCGGTCGCTTCTTTTGGAAAATTTGTTTTTCCGAGATCGGATTTGTTCAAGAGGGCGATTTTGGGAGCTGTGCATTTTTGTATCCGGGCGAGCAGTTCTCGGTCCTCTTCATCAAGTGGTTTGGAATCGTCAAAGACACAGAGAATCAGCCCGGCGCTCTCCAGCCGAGCACGCGCGCGGGAAATTCCGATTTGTTCGACCGGATCGTCGGTTTTGTGGATGCCGGCCGTGTCGCAGAGACGGAGCAGTACGCGGCCGACCGGGATTTCTCTTTCGAGCAGGTCGCGCGTCGTACCGGCAACCTCGGTCACAATCGCGGCGTCATCGCCCGCCAGCGCATTGTAAAGCGAGCTTTTTCCCCGGTTGGGCGCGCCGCAGATGACGGCGCTGATGCCCTCGAAAATCGCCTGTCCAGCGCGGTAGGTGCGCAGCAGCGCTCCAAGACTTTCTTCGGTTTGCTCGGCGCGGCGGATAAATTCGCTGTCGGTCAGTTCGGACAGATCTTCTTCCGGGTAGTCGATTTTCGCGTATACGTCGGCGATCAGCGCGGTCAGCGTTCGCATGGCCGCTTCGATTTTGTCGGCCAGCGCGCCCTCGCGCTGTTTTCCGGCGATGCGCAGCTGCGCGTCGCTTTTCGCATCCAAAACGGCGCCGATTGCTTCCGCGCGCGTCAGGGAAAGTTTCCCGTTTACAAAAGCGCGGCGGGTAAATTCGCCGGGGGCGGCGGCGACGGCGCCGGCAAGAAAGACCGCTTCGAGGACGCGCTGCGTCACCAGCATTCCGCCGTGACAGGTGATTTCCGCCATATTCTCGCCTGTGTAGGAGGCGGGCGCGTGAAAAATGGTCAGCATGCCGTCGTCGATGACTTCGCCGCCCGCCAGAATATTCCCGCGGTAAAGCCGCCGGGCTTCAAGCGATGCCGTCGGTTTGCCGCATTTCGGAGAAAAGCAGCGGCCGGCAACGGCCACTGCTTCTTCACCCGATATTCTGATCAGTGCCACACCGCCTTTGCCGCGCGGTGTGGATACGGCGGCAATGGTCGACGTGTAGTCGTTTGCCATAGTTCCTCCGTTATTCGTTTTCAGATACTGGTTCGTTTTGCTCGGAAATTTCGGGAGCCGCGGCGTCATGGTTTCGTCTTGGCGCGCCCGAACGTCCGCGGCGCTGTCCATCGCCCCGTCTTCTGTCCGTGCGGGGCGGCAGCTTGCCCATGCCTTTGTCGGTCGGGAACAGTACGACTTTGCGGTTGTTGTCCGAACCGATCGAACTGGTGGATACGCCCTCGATCTCCTGAACTTCGGCGTGAATGATCCGACGTTCATAAGGATTCATCGGTTCCAGTACAACGCTCCGGCCGTATTTTTGTACTTTTGCGGCCATCCGGCGTGCCAGCGCGCGAAGGGTTTCTTCTCTTTTTGCCCGATAGTTTTCCACGTCAACCGAGATGCGCTCGTGATCGCCTTTGCCCTCGGCGCGGTTTGCGGCGAGGTTGGCGAGATATTGGAGCGCATCCAGCGTTTCGCCGTGATGACCGATGAGCATGCCGGCGTCTTCACCGGTAATGCTGATGCATACGCCGTCCTCCTCATCGGGAACAAGGGCGGCTTCAACCTGGATTTCCAAATTTTGAATCAGCTTTTCGATAAAACGCATAGCAGCTCCGGTTTCGGCTTCGGTCACCGGTGTTTTCGGCCGTTTGGGCTTTGCTTCGGATTTCTTTTCATGTGCCGGTGCGGCAGAACCCTTCGCTTTATCCGCTTCCGGCTGTTCTGATTTCTGCGGCTGCTCGGCTTTTGCATTCTTTTGAGCAGGGCGTTCCTGCGGCTTTTTGTCAAAACTTTCCGCGGCCTTTTTATCGGCGGCTTTCGTTTCGATCTGCTTCGGGGCGGGAGCGGCTTCTGTTTGTCCGTCGTCAATATAAGCCGCGACTTTTGCAGGGGATGCGCCGATGCCGAACAGGCCGCCTTTTTTTCCTACGCTGAGTACTTTGTAATCTATGCCGTCAAGGTCAGTCACGCCAAGCTTTTGTTTCAGCGCTTCTATCGCTTCGTTGACGTTCTTTCCTGTTGCTGCGATTTCGGTAATCATATCCTTATATCAAGCTGTGGCTTGCCTTTCTCAATCATTCTTTTTTTTCTTTTTGCCGCTCTCGTCTTTCAGCGGAACTTTTTCGCCGTTCAATAGAGGCTGCGCTGCGCCTTTGGATTCTTTGTTTTCCACTTCGGGCAGCGTCTCATAGTCCTCGTCGTCAATATGATGCAGTGAGCGCACGCGGGGCAGATCGGCTTTTTTTGTGTTGTAGCCCTTTGCTTTCATTTCCTTTTCCGCTTTTTTAATGTCTTCCTCGGTGTATCGCGGAACCGGCATAGTTTTGGCCAGGATCACGGTCTGCGCAAACGAAAATACGTTTTGATAAATCCAGTACAGACCGATTGCGCCCTGAAGAATAAAGCAGAAATAAAGCGACATGAGGGGCATGGCAAAATCCATGATCTTCATGGAGATGTTGTTCTGCGTGGCTTCAGCCGCGGGGGATTGATAGGTGAATTTGCGCGTCAGCTTCATTGTGACGAACTGTAAAACAAAGCAGACGATTGGGATAATCATGTGCACGGACGGGAACGTATTCCACGGTACCACGGTCAAATCCATGCCGAACAGGCTGAAGTTCGGAATATTGGCGATTCCGGGAACCTGTTCGAGCAGGGAAGCATAGGCAGTCGGATCGCTTGCCGCGAGTCTATTGATTGCGCTGATTGCGCCGATCTGTTCGCCCTGCATGGTGATCTCCGGCAGCGCTGCCTTGATCGCCTCAAGTCCCTCCGCGCCGATTCCGCAGATATAGGTCAGCGGATTGCGAATAATTTGATAGAGCGCGACAATGACGATCATTTGGATGATGAGCGGCAGACAGCCGCCCAGCGGGCTGACGTTTTCTTTCTGCTGCAGTTCCATGATCTCCTGCTGCATTTTTTGCTGGGTTGCCTTGTCGGTTCGTCCGGCGTATTTTTTGCGGATGACTTCTTCTTTCGGGCGAAGCGCGGCCATTTTAATCTGATTTTTCTGCTGTTTTATGCCCATCGGCAGAAAAACAAGCTTGATGACCAGCGCAAAGAGCAGCAGCGTCAGCGCATAACTGCCGGTGAAACTGTCAAAAAAACGGATCACATACGCAAACGGTATGTTGATGATGTCAAAAAGTGAATTCATGGGTTATCCGGTTCCCTTGGGAACGTCCTTTCTTCAGCTTTCATCGCTGTGTTGTTTTGCGCGGCGGAACCCTTTTTCGGGTACCGGATCATAACCGCCCCTGCCAAACGGGTTGCACCGAAGCAGGCGGCCGGCGGTCAGGATCAAACCGCAGAAAAAGCCACGTTTTGTAAACGCCTCGACGGCGTAGGCTGAACAGGTCGGTGTGAACCTGCAACAACTCGGTTTCAGCGGTGAAATATAGCGGCGATACAACTGTATCAGCCAGATAAAAAGATGCTTCATAACAGATTGAGTTTACGGAGCGCGTATCGAAGATCGCGCTCGATGTCCTGCGTTTTTTTGCCGTGAATTGCTTCGCGCGCGGCAATGACGATCAGATGGCCGGATTTTACGCCGATTGTGACATCGATATGCCGGTAGGCATGCCGGATGATACGCTTGGCGCGGCTGCGCGCAACAGCGCCGCCGATTTTTTTCCCGACGGTCAGTCCGATGCGGTTGATATACTTTTTCTCAGGATTCGCCCGCATCAGGGCGTGTTTTTTAAAATCAGGCAGGACATAAATCGCGACGGTCGGTGTGACCGCCTTTTTGCCTTTCTTATATGCCTTTGAATACAGGTGATTTTCGCAGATGGCGCGGTATTTCACGGGTATACCTCTTCCGTTCTTTGGAACACGCGGAGCGTATCCGAAAATAAGCCGAAACCAAAAACCCCGATAACCGCACAAAGAGTTATCGGAGATTTGAGACTCCCGTGGGAGTGAGTGATTCGGTTCAACAACATCAATAGGTGAGTCTTGCTCTGCCTTTGGCGCGGCGTCTCTTCAAAACCTTTCTGCCGTCGGCAGTCTTCATTCTTTTCATAAAGCCGTGCTCTTTTTTTCTCTGGCGCTTTTTAGGCTGATATGTTCTAAGCATTTCTGGTTGCACCTCCTTGTATGGATTCGGAAGCGTATACTTCGCGTGTATTCATAAAAAGACAATTTATATTATATAAAACCGGGATAAGCTTGTCAAGTCTTTTTTGAAATAAATTGGTATACGGATAAAAATATAGAGAAACGATGATTTTGAAAGCGGGCAAGCACGGCGCACCGGTGAGAATGCGCCGCCAAAGGAAGCTCCGATATACGCCCAAAACGGGGCTTCGATGCACACTCTAAAAAGTATCAGAACGCTTCCGTGCGGCAGCGGGATTCCTCCGGACTGCGTCGGACTACTCCTCATATTTATACCCGTGCTGCGCACAGTGTCTCCTCATGCCTGTTCTCAAACCCATACACGCCGCGTTTCACGGCGTGTATGAGTTTAAAATTTGAAAATTTTGCCGTTATCCCAGCATGCCGGAGAGGATAGAGGAAGCCGCTGCAAGCGCTTCTTCCACTTTTCGGATTTCTACGCCGCCGGCCATAGCGCTGTCGGGGCGTCCGCCGCCGCGACCGCCGGTAATCGCCGCGACCGCACCGACCAGCTTGCCCGCATTCACGCCCATGGCTACCGCTTCTTTGCCTGCGCAGGCGGCAAAATTCAACTTGCCGTTTTCCACTGCGGCAATGACCGCCACGGCTTTGGGGTTGCTTTCCTTGATTTTATCGCAGACGGCGCGCGCGCTCTGTGCGTTGCCCTCGATTTTGGCTGCGGTCAGTTCCACGCCGCGAACGATGACGGCGTTTTCGGAAAGGCCGGACAACGCGCTTTCGGATAGCTTTTGATTTGCGGCTTCCAGTTCCTTTTTCAATTGCTTCAGTTCGTTTTGAAGCGCCGCCGCGCGGTGGACGATTTCGCCGGGATCAGCCGCTTTCAGTTCGGCCGCCGCGTCGGCTGCGAGTTTTTCGCTGTCCGCAAGCAGCTTCAAAACGCCGAGCCCCGTTGCGCCCTCGATGCGGCGGATGCCCGCGGCGACCGAGGATTCCGAAATGATTTTGAACAGTCCGGCTTTTGCGGTGTTGTCCAGATGTGTTCCGGCGCAAAGCTCGGTTGAAAAGGTGCCCATTTTGACCATGCGTACTTCCGCACCGTATTTTTCGCCGAACAGCGCCATTGCGCCGGCTTTTTTGGCGGATTCCGGATCGGTCACGACGGTGGTGATCGGCTCGCCGAACAAAATATGCGTGTTGACCAATTGCTCGACGGCAAAAAGCTCTTCGCGCGTCAGCGCGGCGAAATGCGTAAAGTCAAAACGCACACGTGCGGCATCCACATAGGAACCGGCCTGCTCGACATGTGTGCCGAGAACCTGACGCAGCGCGGCATGCAACAGATGCGCTGCGCTGTGGTTGCGGCGGATTGCCGCGCGGCGCACACTGTCAATTTCGGCGGAAACCGTTTCGCCTTTTGTCAGTACGCCGTTTGCCATGCGGCAGATATGAATATATACGCCGTCGGATTTCTTTGTGTCTATAACGCTTGCAATTGCATTTTTTGTGCGGATTACACCCGAGTCGCCGACCTGCCCGCCCGCTTCTCCGTAAAAGGTCGTCCGGTTGAGGATCAGGCTGAATTCACCGTCGCTGACCGCTTCAAGCGCGTTGTCGCCGTCGATGATCGCGAGAATTTCGGCATCGCAGATTTCCTGATCGTATCCGAGAAATTCGGTTTTCGGAAGCGCGGCGAGCAGTGTCTTGGACGATTCGCTCCAGCCGCCGATGTTTACGCGCGCCGCGCGTGCCCGTTCTTTTTGTGCGCGCATTAGGTTTTTAAAGCTTTCTTCCTCCAATGCAAGCCCCTTTTCCTCGGCGATCTCACGGGTCAGATCGACCGGGAATCCGAACGTGTCATAAAGCTTGAACACATCATCGCCGTCCAGCGTTTTTTGGCCGTTTGCTATGGCTTTCTTTATTAAATTGGAAAGAATCGAAAGCCCTGAGTCGATTGTGGCGTCAAAGCGTTCTTCTTCTATGGCAATGATTTTTTTGATATAATCGCGCCGGCTGCCGAGTTCCGGATAGGCGCCGATGTTCTGCTCGATGACGACTTCACAGAGTTCGGAGAGAAATGCGTGCGTAATGCCGAGCAATTTGGAGTGCCGGGCGGCGCGGCGCAGAATGCGCCGAAGCACATAGCCGCGTCCCTCGTTCGAGGGAACAACGCCGTCGCAGATCATGAAAGTTGCACTGCGAATATGATCGGTAATCACGCGGATCGAGATGTCTTTGCTCGCATTTTCGCCGTATTTTACACCGGCAATGTCGCATACGGTGTCCAGAATTTTGCGAACCGTGTCCACTTCAAACAGGTTGTCCACATCCTGCATCACGCAGGCCAGACGCTCAAGTCCCATACCGGTATCGATGTTTTTCTGCGCAAGATCGGTATAATTGCCGTTTCCGTCGTTGTTAAATTGGGAGAATACGTTGTTCCAAATCTCCATAAAACGGTCGCAGTCGCAGCCGGGCTTGCAGTCCGGACTTCCGCAGCCGTATTTTTCGCCGCGGTCAAAATAAATCTCGGAGCAGGGGCCGCAGGGACCGCTGCCAAGCTCCCAGAAATTATCCTCTTTCCCAAGTCGAATGACTTTTTCAGCCGGGACGCCTACTTTTTTTGTCCAGATCTCAAAAGCTTCCTCGTCATCTTGATAGATGGAGGGATAGAGACGGTCGGCCGGAATCTCAAGACATTCGGTCAGAAATTCCCATGCCCACGGAAGGGCCTCGTTTTTGAAATAATCGCCGAATGAAAAGTTGCCGAGCATTTCAAAATACGTGCCGTGGCGCGCGGTGTGTCCGACGCGCTCAAGGTCGGGCGTGCGGATGCATTTTTGGCAGGTGGTGACACGGCGGCGGGGTGGTTCCTCTTCACCGGTGAAGTATTTTTTCATCGGCGCCATGCCTGCATTGATCAAAAACAGGGATTTGTCTCCCTGGGGCACGAGCGGAAAACTCGGCAGGCGCAGGTGTCCTTTTGACTCGAAAAACGAAAGATATTTTTCTCTTAAGTCGTTGAGCGACGTCCATTTCATGGCTCAGTGTTTCCTTTACAAAAAATCAGAATGAATTTAAATTATTATAGCACCGCCATTTGACAATGTCAACCGGCACATGCTTTTTTATATCGGCGAAGTTCCCAGCGCGGCGCATAATTCGCTCCGGCGGTGAAAAAAGGCGACGCTGCATTTTGAGGCGGCGTTTGAAAGGGGGACAATATCTGTGACTGCACAAAACTTGGAAATTGTATCGTTCCGCCAAACGGCAAGGTACTTCTCCATAATCCAAATTTACAGCCGCAATTCATAGTAGAACTCATCTTTTTCAATTCGACCGTTAAATGTAAAGCCGAAGGCGCGATATAGTTTTTTCGCAATGGTATTGTTATCGTCGATCATTAAGATTACTTTGGAAATATCGGCTTGCTTAAAATAAGATAGAATACTGCTGAGAGATTTTCTCCCCAGTCCGCGCCCCTGGAATTTGTAATCGATCATAAATCGGCATATTGTTGCGGTATCCGGTTCGCACGCCCTGTGCCTGTACATGAAGAATCCAATTAAGGTGTCATCGTCATAGATCGCTTTGGGATGCATTTCCGGGTAGTATTTTGATTCCGCGATCGATGTTGCATTACAGCACAAATATTCTTCCATTACCGTGCCGACGCCGTCTTTGTTTGTTGTCAATTCGCATACGTCAAATACATTTTCAGATGTAACTTCTTTTAGATGGATCATAGGCTTTTCCTTTTTTGTGTTATCCGTATCCGGCTTTTGCTGCAGTTTATCAAAATTATCAGAAAAAAAGCACCGGCAAAAAGCCGGTGCAATAGACGGAGTTTACTGCTCTTCAAATTCGTTTTCGCTGGCGCCGTCGTCGCATTCCACCTCGATGCATTCATCCTCGGGCAGATCGTCGTCATCCAGAAAATCCTCGCATTCGCAGTCGATGCAGGCCGGAACGTATTTTTGATAAAGCTTATAGGCGAGCACCGCCAGCGCCGCGACAGCGGCAACGGCCGCAGAAATCATCAATACGATTTTGCCGACATTCGGTTTTTCAGGCTTCTTTCCGATATAAAGCATAGAATCACTCCTATATTTGAAATTTTTGCGTTTGATATTCTTCTTCAATTATAGTATACCACACTTTCAGGAAAATGCAACAGGAAAAGCAAATAATTTTGCGAATATTTTGTGATTGAAAATGGTAGTTCTTGCTTTTTTTGAAAACACAATGTATAATATAACCTGTATAGTTATATCTGTAATTTTCAAACGGAGGAAAATGACGTTGAAAAAAAGAGTTTTGCTGATCGGCAGCGCCCGTACGGATTTGGATCTGCGCATATCCGCTTTTGCGCCGGACGGCGGAGAATTGTATGAAAATTTTGATTGCGGCATCGCGCCGGGCGGCGCGCTCAGCCTTGCCGCGGTGACGGTGACGCGGCTCGGCGGAGAGGTGATTCTCTGCGGGTGTGTCGGGGACGATCAGTACGGACGGGATCTGATCCGGTTTTACACGGATCTTGGCATGGATACACGCTTTATTCAGTCCTGCAAAGGAGAAAAGACGCCGGTTTGCCTGACGGCGGACGGGGAGAGCGGACGCCGCCGGTATATTTCAAGCAAACTTTCGGAGATGCTCAGCGCCGAGCAGGTGGAAGAGGCGTTTACAAGTCTCCCCGACGCGGTTTATGTCAGCCTTGATATTGCGCCGGAGGCGGCGATCCGCGCCGCGGCGCTTGCGCGGGAACAAAAGATACCGGCCTTTTTTGACGGGCAGTATATGGCGCCGGATTTCCCGCTTGCCGATCTCGGCGCGGTTGACTTGATCGCGCTCGGCGCGGATATGACGCAGCGCTATACCGGCATTGCGCCGCGGGACGCGCAGAGCAATCTTGAGGCGGCGGTGGAACTGTCCAAAACGCTGAAGGCCAAGACCTATCTGTTCAAATACGGCGTCGGCGGCGCTTTCGCCTATAAGGGGAACTTCTCCTATTATATTCCGTATGTGGAGGATGCCGACGCCCGATATAACGAGATTTTGGTTCCGGCGATGATTTTGGAAAATCTGCGTTCGGCCAAGAGTGTTCGCGCCGCGCGCTATGCCAGCACCGTAATCTCGCTGGCCGCCAGAAAAAAAACCGAACTGATTGCGTCTGTACCCGGTGAAACCGAAGTGCTCCGCTACATACTGGAGCACGAAGTCGAACTCTGAAAGCGGGGGATACATTTTGAAGCTGCATGTCAATTTTATGCGTTCATCCAACGGCAAGCGGGACGTGGCTTATTATGTCTATGTTCCGGATGAGGGGCCTGTGCGTGGGATTGTTCAGATTTCGCACGGGATGTGCGATTACGTGGAGAATTACGCGCTTTTGGCCGAACGGCTGACAGCCGAGGGCTTTGTTGTCTGCGGCAACGATCATCTGGGACACGGAAACACGGCGGAGGATGCGCGGGATCTCGGATATTTCGGCAGCGGCGGCTTTTTGAGCGTGGTAAAGGATCTGCGCAAAATGAATAAAATTATCCGTTCCATGTATAAAGGAGTTCCGCTCGTTTTGTTCGGTCACAGTATGGGGTCTTTTTTGGCGCGTTATTATGTGACTGCGTTTCCGAATACGGTGGACGGGGCGATCTTTGCCGGTACGGCCGGTATGAGCAATCCGTCCGGCACGGCGCGCGCTTTGGCGGTTGCGATCGGAAAATCGCGCGGCAACCATTACCGCAGCAAAATGCTGCATAATCTTGTGTTTAAGACGTATAATCTGCGTTTCCCGGGCGGAGACGAGTTCGCCTGGCTTTCGCGCGATCCGGCGGCTGCAAGAAAATATGAAAATGATCCCAGACGGAATTTTATTTTTACCGCTTCCGGCTTTTACGGTTTGTTTTCCGTACTGCACGCCGTGTCCAAAGATACCTGGACCGAGGCGTATCCGAAAAATTTGCCGACGCTGCTGGCGGCCGGCGATATGGATCCGGTCGGCAATTACGGGAAAGGGCCGTCTGAGGTTTACGAGCGTCTTGCGCGTGCCGGGGTGAAAAATGTACAACTCAAACTGTATCGCGACGCCCGTCATGAGCTTCACAATGAAATCAACAAGGAAGAATTTTTTGCGGATGTGATTGGATGGATCAAGTCAAACGGTCTTTTGAAATAAGGCGCTCGGTTGCGGTTGTCGGCAGCACCGCCGGCGGCAAAAGCGCGCTTGCATCGGCTTTGGCGAGCGCGTATTCGGGCGAGATCATTTCAGTGGATTCCATGCAGGTCTACCGGGGATTTGACATCGGAACGGCAAAGCCGACAGCGGCAGAGCGCGCGGCAGTTCCGCATCATATGATTGATATTTGCGCGCCGGAAGAGAATTTCTCCGCGGCGGAATTTGCCGCTATGGCGCTTGCGTGCGCAGAAGATATTTCCGCCCGCGGCCGTCTGCCGATCTTCTGCGGCGGCACCGGACTGTATCTCGACTGCGTTCTGCGCGGAGGCGCGCCGGAGGAGACGGGCGGGGATGTGCGTATATCGCGGGCGCTTTCGCGCGATCTTGACGAGATGGGCGCTGCCGCGCTGCATGCGCGTCTGAAAGCGGTGGATCCTGTGAGCGCTGCGGCGATCCATGAAAACAATGTCCGGCGTGTGCGGCGCGCGCTCGAAATTTACTATGTGACCGGCAGACCGAAAAGCCAGTGGGACCGCGAAAGCCGGCAGCGGCCTGCGGCGGTCGATCTGTATGTGATCGGCCTTGCGTACCACAATCGCGCCCTGCTGTATGCGCGCATCGACCGCCGCGTGGATGAGATGATCAGTGCGGGACTTCTGGATGAAGTGCGCCGACTGTATGAATCGGGCGCGCTTGAAAAAAATCGAACCGCGGCGGGCGCAATCGGCTACAAGGAGCTTGTGCCGGTCCTTTTGGGGACGTGTACGCTCGAAGAAGCCGCGGTGGCGCTGAAAACGGCGACGCGGCGGTATGCCAAGCGTCAGATAACCTGGTTTGGCGCAAAGGATTACGTGCATCCGCTCTTTTGCGATACGCCGGAGGGTGAGATGCGGGCGTTTGAAGATATTTTTGCAGAGTGCAGTGAAATGCTGCGGCAAAACGGATTTTAAAGCGGGGTGAGCATGTGGCCGTGGAAACAGAGAAGCAGGAGGCGGGCGTCGGCAGCCGCGGCGTGCGTTTTTTGCTTGCCCTTCTGAAAATTCTGCTTGTGGCCGGGCTGGTATTCTATATTCTTTATCATTTGACCAACGGATTTTCCTCGGAACTTCGCACGGTGTCCGCCGTGGTGTCGGAAGAACGGGTCACTTTGGAGCTTACCGGGACGATCGTGCGCGATGAAACCGTAATCGAGGCCGGAAACGGCGCGGTCAGCTATCAATTCCGCGACGGAGAACGGGTCAAGATCGGCGCGCGTGTGGCCATTCTATACAGCGGTTATGCCGATTCGGCTTCCGTGGAACGGCTTGCGGAGTTCGATCGTGCAATCGCGCAGCTTGAAGCGGCCGATACGGACGGCGATACGACGGTTGCCGGCGGTATCGCGGCCGAAGCGCAGGCCATGGAATACTTGCTTGCCGTGTCGGAAGCCCGCAGCCGGGGCGAACTCTATGAAGCCGCTGCGCATGCCGAGACGCTTCTTGCGGCGCTCTCGCGCCGAAACGCCATTCTTGCGGGCGGCGACGGAGTCGCCGCAAAGCTTGCGTCGCTGAAATCCGAGCGGGAGCGTGTGGCGCTCTCTCTTTCCGGAGGGAGCACTTCGATCCGCGCGCCGCTTGCGGGGTATTTTTACAGCGGAACGGACGGATATGAAAAGCATATTGCGTATGATACGGTGGAAACGCTGACGCCGTCCGCTTATCGCGAGGCGCTGACGGCGCCGCCGTCCGCTTCGGGTATGCTCGGAAAAATTGTGCGGTTCCCGAAATGGTATCTGGTCTGTGAGACGGATAAGGAAACGGGCGCCGCTCTGCGTACCGGAAAAAATTATACGCTGCTTTTTTCGGGCGGCCGCGCGGAGATTTCCATGCGTCTTGCGGCGGTCAATACGGATGAGAGCGGCGCGCTGTTGATTTTTTCCACGCAGACGATGCCGGAAGGTTTTGATTTCGCGCGCACGCAGCGCGTCGAACTGGTCACGGATACCGTTTCCGGTTACAAAATCCCCGCATCCGCACTGCGCCTTGTGGACGGATGCGTCGGCGTGTATATACGCAGCGGAAACACCATAAAGTTTCGGCTTGCCGATGTGATTTATGAAAGCGGAAGCTCGGTTTTCGTGAGCGCGTCTACCGAGGGCAAAACGCTGTATGCGGATGACGGCGATCCGGCAAACGATCTTTACTGTGCCGGTCTTGCGCTCTATGACAATGTGATTATCAGCGGCGCGCGGGAATTGTTCCCGGATAAAATTGTAAATTAGGTGAAAAAATGCGTGACTTTTCTTATATCGAAAATAATCTGCGGCGGATCCGCGCGGCGGCGGATGCCGCGGCTGCGTCCTCCCCGTACGGGCAGACTTATGAACTGCTTTTGGCGACAAAGTACGCGAGCGCGGAGGAAATTAATTTCGCACACCGTCTCGGCGTGCGAAAAATCGGCGAAAACCGCGTACAAAGTCTGCTGGAAAAATATGAACTGCTCGACCGAGACGGCTTGGAAATTCATTTTATCGGCAGGCTGCAGAAAAACAAGGTTAAATACATCATTGACAAGGTGGCGATGATTGAATCGCTGGACAGTTTGGAGCTTGCGCGCGAGATTGAGCGGCAGGCGGCCAAGCATATGCTGGTGATGGACTGCCTTGTTGAGGTCAACATCGGCGGCGAGGCCGCCAAAGGCGGTATCGCGCCCGAAGAAGCGGCGGAATTTGTGGAAAGCCTGTCCGCATTTCCGCACATTCGTGTGCGCGGATTGATGACCATGGCGCCGAAATGCGCCGATTCGGGGGAATATCGCAAATATTTTAAAGAAAGTTATCATATTTTTATTGACATTTGTGAAAAAAAACTTCATAATGTAGATAGGTGTATTCTGTCCATGGGTATGAGCGACAGCTTTGAAGCGGCGCTTGCGGAGGGGGCAAACCTGATCCGCGTGGGGCGCGCGGCTTTTGCCGGAGCGCTTTGAACTTTTCCGCGGGCATACACGGTGTGGCGGCGCGCTTCTTTGATTCGGCTGCGCGCGCTTGGTTTTTTTGATGCGCTTACCGGCGTTCTTAGAAAATCAATTATTTCAGATAGAATGAAATCGGAGGAATAGAAGATGGGTTTTTTCGGTGATATTAAGGACAAGGTCATGGGCAAAGATACATATGACAGCGGTTATATGTACGAGGATACGGATGATACCGCTCCCTATTACGGGGATGAGCCTGAGACCGGAGAAGATATGCAGGAAAGCGCCCCGACGCTCGGCGGCAGCGGCTATGATATTATGGGCGGCGGCAGCGCGATCGAACTGAAAGTGGTCAAACCGCAGAATTTTGAGGATTCCGCACAGGTAGCCGATCATCTTTTGGCAAAGCGCACGGTCGTTTTGAATCTGGAGGATACAAATAAGGAAGCGGCACGCCGCATCTTGGATTTTCTGACCGGTGTTGCGTATTCCATCGGCGGCAATATCAAAAAGGTGGCCAACAGCGCTTATGTCGTTACGCCCTCGAATGTGGATGTCAGCGAGGGACAAATCAAGCAAAAAGCGGCGCAGGCGCAGCGTGCGGACGAGGATGCTGCTCAGTAATCGATATTTTCGGGATTTGCCGTACCGCGGGCTTTGGTCTGCGGTACGGAAATTTTCATTTTACAAGCTGAGGTCGTATGTATTCTTTGATTTTTTTGTTCAAAACAGTCGTGTATTACGGTTTGGAAATCGTATTGTTGATTATGCTGATCGACGCGGTGTTGTCCTGGGTCAGACCGGCCTCCAATCGGTTTACTGATTTTATCATTGGTTTTACCGCGACCCTGTGTTTCCCGCTTCGGCAGTTGCTCTGGCGTTTTGACTCGATACGGAGGTGTCCTTTGGATATTCCGTTTGTGCTTACGTGGTTTTTGATTTTGTCTGTGCAGAGGTTGATATTTTGAGTTATCGGGACAGTGAGGATTTTCGTTTGCTTTGTGCCCGCGCGGAGGATCTCTGCGCGCGCGCGGCGGGGGAAATCTGCGCCACGACTTTTTTAAATCCGGGGGAGCAGTATTTTCTTTCGCAGTATCTGAATTCTGCGGGACATGCGGGGCGTACCGCTTTTTTCGGCGGCGCACCGGGGGCGCAGAGAAGAAAATTATTTGTGTTTCCGGAGTATATTGCGCAGCTTGCGGACGGCGGCGATCTTTTGCAGACCGCGCTCGATTTTCTCGGCGCGGATGCGCTTGACGAGATTCGCGCGCTGAAGATTCGCGGCGGCGGATTTCGGGATTTTTCACATCGGGACTATCTCGGCGCTTTGCTTTCGCTCGGCGTTGAACGCAGCGCCGTCGGCGACATCGCGCCGATTGATGCGTATTCCGCCTATGTGTTCGTCGGCCGGAAGATTGAAAATTTTCTTTTGGAGACCGAACTTCGGATTGCAAATGACCGTGTGCGGGTGGAACGGGCGGCATTGCCTTTTGGTTATCGGATTGAGCAGCGTTTTTCGGAAATCAGCGATACGGTGGCATCGGCGCGGCTTGACTGTGTGACGGCGGCGCTTTGCCATCTTTCGCGTGAGGCGGCCAAAGCCAAAATTGTATCCGGTGATGTGGAACTGAACTATGAGCCGGTATGCGAGGGCAGTCGAGAGGTGCGTGAAAACGATGTTCTGACTGTGCGCGGCACGGGAAAATTTTGTATTGAACACATCGGCGATCCGACAAAAAAAGGGCGTTTCCGCTTAACGGCAAAAAAGTATCTGTAAGGTAAGTACAGCGCTTAAAATTGACGGCGTGTATCGCTATGAAAAGTCTTTTGAGGATATTCCAAACTATACTGTCGATTTTGAACAGCAGGTGATTCGGGCTACAAATCAGGATAATATATCGGATACGTCGTATTTTGTTTATGAATATCGTGACGGTACTTTTGTGCAGGTCAGTCGTGAAGTTCGCACGCAGAGTTAGTATTTTAAGAACAGCAAGATAACAGCCGCGCCGGAAAGAAATATTTTCCGGTTTGACAATTTTGTATACATTCTCGTATACGGAAGTATGGAGTAAAAAACGATTGTACAGAAGTGAGGGGGCTTTTTTATGGGTATTTGCGATCAACTGCGCAGCGTAAAGTTTTCAAAAGGCGTTGCGGGCTATAATCCGAAAGAGGTAGATGGCTTCCTTGCGGATATTTTAAAATTCGCGGAGCAAAATGAACAACTTTTGTCGGCTTTGCAGGTAAAGCTTGACGCTTATGAAAGCCGGCGCGCCGAAATCGACCGGCAGGAGAGGGAAGCATACCGCTTGCTTGAAGCCGCGCGCACCGAGGCGCTTAAAATTACCGATGCGGCAAAGAGCGAAGCGTCGCGCCTGACCGTAGAAGCCGCCCGGAAAGCGGAGAAAATTTTGAGCGATGCCGAAACGCGCGCGGAGAAGATTTCCGCGGAGGTCGGAAAACGTTTGGCTGAGCAGCAGCAGGCCGCAAAACAGAATGCCGACAGAATTTTGGCGTCGGCCGACCAGCAGGGCAAGACACTGCTTGCCGAGAGTCGTGCGCAGGCCGCAGTCGCGGAACAAAACGCCGCCGAACTGGTTCTTAGAACCAAAACGTTTGAAGCGCGGTTTCGTGCGCTTGTGGCCGATACGGTGCGCGCGCTTTCCGAGCTTGAGACGGAGGCGCCGGCAAATGTCGATGTTCCGGCCGTTGAAAAAAAGAAATTTGTACAGCGTCCGCCAAATATGCAGGAAGCGCGTTCGCGCAGGCCGGAACATACGCCGGCTCGCGTAAGCCGTGCTTTGCCGTCGGTTCCTGCACCGGAGCCGCGGCGGTATGCCGACGATACGGTAGCCGCCGGGGAGCAGTCGCCGGCCCGTCCGGATTCAAAGGCGCCGCCGAGGCAGCGTGCGGATGATTCCGCTCATGACTTTGCTTTCGCAGGGGGGAAACTACTGTCTGAAGACGGAAACGCGCCTGCCGCGCAGAAAAAATATAAACCCTACGATACGGTGACTGTCACCTATGAAAATTCGGAGGACGACTTCAGCGATATTCGTAAAATTATGGAGAGCGCAGGTGAAAACCGGCAAAAAAATTCCGCGCGCTTTATGGAGTAAGTATGGCGATTTATATTATTGTAATTTTGGCTGTTTGTGTGCTCGATCAGCTGACCAAGCAGTGGGCGGTCGTTTCTTTAATGGAGCAGGGCAGTGTGCCTGTGATTGACGGCGTACTGCACTTTACCTATCTTGAAAATCGGGGTGCTGCATTCGGGATGCTGGCCGATCATCGCTGGATTTTTATGGTAGCTTCTATTGCCGCGATCATTTTGCTGCTTGTCTATTTCTTTACGATCAAGGGCAAACGCCCTTTGCTGCGCACGGCGCTTGCATTGGTTGTAGGCGGCGGAATCGGCAATATGTTTGATCGGTGTCTGCTCGGTTATGTTGTGGATTTTATCGATGTTCGCCTGTTTAGCTTTTGGAAATGGGTGTTCAATATCGCGGACTGCGCGGTTTGCATCGGCGGCGTTTTGCTGGTGATTGCCATGCTTCTTGAAATGAAGCGGGAGCGAGCAAAATGAGCGAGACGCGCATCGTCGGCGCCGAGGCGGCGGGACAGCGGGCGGATGTGTTTATCAGCGGTGCGTTCGGCTTGACGCGCACGGCGGCGGCAAGAATGCTTTCTGAGGGAGATGCCCTTATCGGCGGTCGCCCGGCGGAGAAAAATCTTCGACTGCGCGAGGGCGATTCGATCACGGTGACGTTCCCGCCGCCGCGCGAGACCGAGACCGCGCCCGAACCGCTGCCGCTGGAGATTGTATATGAGGATGGGGATATCGCCGTCATCAATAAACCGTCCGGTATGGTGGTGCATCCAGCAGCCGGAAATGAGCGCGGAACGCTGGTGAACGCGCTTTTGTATCATATGGGCGATCGGCTGTCCGGCATCGGTGGAGAGCGCCGTCCGGGGATTGTGCATCGAATTGACAAGGATACAAGCGGGCTGCTTGTGATTGCCAAAAACGATTTTGCGCACGTTCGGCTTGCGGAGGGACTGAAGTCTCACAGCATTGACCGCGAATATAAGGCGATTGCGGTCGGCGGCTTCCGCACGGATACAGGCACGATCGACAAACCCATCGGGCGCAATCCGAAAGATCGCAAAAAAATGGCCGTGGTGTCCGACGGCCGGCCGGCCGTTACGCATTACCGGGTTGTCGAGCGGTTTGACGGGTTCACGCTTTTGGAAATGAAGCTGGAGACCGGTCGCACGCATCAAATTCGCGTGCATTTGTCCAGCATCGGTCATCCGATTTTGGGCGATACAGTATACGGCGGCGGAAGGACAAAGTTTGAAAAGCAAAACGCGCAGATGATATCAGGTCAGGTACTGCACGCGTGGCGGCTGACATTGACGCATCCGCGCAGCGGCGAGCTTATGCATTTTGAGTGCGCGCTGCCGGACGATTTTGAAGAATTGCTGCGCAAATTGCGCGCCTCTTTTGCGCATACGGTTGGAGAATTATGAAACTTGGAAAAAAACAGCTTACCCCTTTGCAGGTCATTACCCTCGCTTTTGCCGCTTTGGTGCTTACAGGCGCGCTTTTGCTCAGTTTGCCCATTGCGGCACGTTCGGGTGAGGCCACGCCGTTTGCCGACGCGCTGCTTACGGCGACGAGCGCGTCCTGCGTGACCGGACTTATTGTATATGATACATATACGCACTGGTCTTTGTTTGGGCAGATCGTGCTTCTGATGCTGATTCAAATCGGCGGAATCGGCATTATTACGATGTCGATGTATTTTTTATCGATGGTGCACGCGAAAATCGGAATGCGCCACCGCTTCGCCATGCAGGAATCCATCGGCGCTTCTTCTACGCGCGGCGTGGTGCGAATGACTCGTTTTATTGCCGCCGGCGTATTGATGATTGAGGGAATCGGCGCGCTTCTGCTTTCCTTTGCGTTTGTGCCCGAATTTGGGTTGGCCAAAGGGTGTTATTTTGCAGTGTTCCACTCGATCAGCGCGTTCTGCAATGCCGGTTTTGATTTGATGGGAGAAGAAACGCCGTTTGCTTCCCTTAACGCCTATGCGGCCGACGGGTACGTTTGTACGGTGATTATGCTGCTGATTGTCATCGGCGGACTCGGTTTTTTTGTCTGGCGGGATTTGAAGCGAAACGGCCTGCATTTTAAACGCTATGCGCTGCATACCAAAGTGGTGGTCGTAACGACCTGTATTTTGATATTCGGCGGCGCTTTACTCTTCTATCTTTTGTCCTATGACAGCCCTGCCCAGGCAGGCAGACCGGCCGGAGAACAGATGCTGATTTCTCTGTTTCAGTCGGTCAGTGCGCGCACGGCAGGATTTGCTACTGCGGACCTTTCTCTGATCGGCGGCGGCGCGCAGATGTTAATGATCTGTCTGATGCTTGTGGGCGGTTCGCCCGGATCCACGGCAGGCGGCATTAAGACGACCACAATGGCTGTGCTGTTTTTGCTGGTGCGCTCGATTTTCCGAAGAAAAGAGGATGTGGAGTGCTTCGGTCGGCGCGTGGAGCGGTCGGTGATTCGCACGGCGATAGCCGTATTTGTTCTTTATTTATTTTTGGCGCTGACGGTCGGAATCGCCATCAGTGCGCTCGACGACATCGACATTATGGCGGCGATGTTTGAAACTATTTCGGCTATAGCTACGGTGGGACTGAGTTTGTCGGTTACGCCGCAACTCGGACTGATTTCCAAAATAATGATAACGGGACTGATGTTTTTGGGCAGAGTGGGCGGCCTTACGGTATTGCTTTCGCTCTCCGGTTCCAGGCAAACGCCGGTCGGGCGGTGTCCCGCTGAAAATATAACGGTAGGTTAGGGAGGATTGTTGGATGAAAAATATATTGATTATCGGACTCGGACGTTTTGGTTCGGCAATGGTAAAGCCGCTTTTTGAGCTTGGCAATCAGATTGTGGTTTGTGATACAAATGAAGAAAATATCAGCAGAGTGATAGACTATACGGCGGGAGCGAAGATCGGCGACTGTACGAACGAGCATTTTATTCGCTCTCTGGGTGTGGAGGATTTTGATCTTGTGTTTGTTACCATCGGAGAAAGTCTCCAGGATTCGCTGGTGGCGGTGACGCTGCTTAAGGACAACGGCGCAAAGCGCATTTTTGCCAAAGCGGGCAGCGATATGCATGAAAAGCTTTTGCTGCGCCTCGGCGCCGATAAAGTCGTGTTCCCGGAGCGGGACGCCGGGGACCGCTTGGCAAAAATCTGCGGCCGAAATTCCGTCTTTGACTGCTTTGAACTTGAGGGCGGCTATTCCATTTATGAAATCGCCGTTCCGCAAAGATGGGTCGGCAAAAGCGTGCGAGAACTCGATGTGCGCGCGAAATACGGTGTGAACATTATGGGCGTCAAAGAAACAGCCGACCGTCCGCTTCGTCCGAGCGTCGGCGCTGAATATGTATTTAAGGAGAATATGCAGGTTATGCTCATGGGGGACAACGCAAGTCTCTCTAAGCTGCTTCAGGCTCAATAATGAAAATAATTCGACAATTGGCGGTGATTCTTGCCGCATGTTTTGCGGGCGAGGCGCTGCGCGCGCTGATACCGCTGAATATTCCGGCCGGAATTTACGGGCTTGTGCTCCTATTTCTTTTGCTGGAGTTTCGAGCGGTGCGTCTTGAGGATGTCAAGGAAACCGGGGACTTTCTGACCGGAAACATGCAGCTTATGTTTATTCCTTCGACCGTGGGGCTGATTACGGCGTTCGGCGTACTGCGCAGCATGGCGCTGCCGCTGCTTTTCATCATTCCGCTGACGACGGTTCTTGTGCTGGCCGTTACCGGATTTGTGGCGCAGATGCTGGCGGGGAGGCGCGGACGATGAAAGCGTTTTTGACCGCTTCTGCTTTTTTCGGAGCCGCAATCAGCATTTGTGGCTATTTTCTCGGCCTTTTCCTCAAAAAGAAGTTAAAAAAAACAATTTTCAATCCGCTTCTGATTGCGATTGTCTTTGTGGGCGGAACGCTTCTCCTCTTTGATATTCCGTATGATGCGTATTATGCGGGGGCAAAGTATTTGTCGTGGTGGCTGACACCGGCGACCGTGTGCCTTGCCATTCCGCTTTACGAACAGTTTGAAACCCTGAAAAAGAATGCGCCCGCGCTGCTGCTCAGCGTACTGGCGGGGACGCTTTCCAGTCTTCTTTCGGTGTTTTGCCTGTCTCTGCTTTTTCGGTTTGATTACGCGCAGTATGTTACGCTGCTCCCGAAGTCTGTGACCTCGGCGATCGGCCTCGGTCTTGCCGAGGAATACGGCGGTTACGGTTCGATTGCGGTAGCGGTGATTATTGTGAGCGGAATATTCGGCAATATGTTTGCTGAGGGACTGCTGCGGCTGTTTCGCATTACAAGTCCGATTGCCAAAGGCCTTGCTATTGGTACCTGTTCGCATGCCATCGGCACGGCAAAAGCGCTGGAGATGGGAGAAACCGAGGGCGCTATGAGCAGTCTTGCCATTGTGGTTTCTGGGCTGTTGACCGTGGCGCTGATGCCCTTTTTCGCAGAAATTTATTGGCTGTAGGATGTAAACCGCTAAGCATAATCCTGCCTTCGGCCAGCTTATATAATCGGAGTATCAGCTTTATAAGTGTTGTTTTTCCTGGACATTAAACCTAATAATTTCGATCTTTTTGTCTGCCGGAATTTTAAGACTTATCTTGCAGACGAAATGAAGAAAACCTGAGGAAACCTCAGGTTTTCTGAGCTTGTCGATAAAGATAAGAATTGCAAATAAAATAAGTTTATAAGGCGGACATGTGCCGCCTTATAAACACCTTGTGGGCGTGAACACGCCCCCCGAAGGGGGGATCCAGTACGCGAGTGCCGCCAATGGCGG
The DNA here is from genome assembly GCA_900546635.1 of uncultured Eubacteriales bacterium. GTDB lineage: Bacteria > Bacillota > Clostridia > Oscillospirales > CAG-272 > UMGS902. Next base: position 22,317 of record URDS01000028.1, read on the forward strand.
CGCGACGGCGCGAGCGAACACGCCCCATCGTCGGAAAACCTTGGTTTTTCGACGGTCTGAGAAAACCTGAGGAACCCTCAGGTTTTTTGTATAATATCTTTTTTGATTGCACATGTTGACTTGTAACAACGAAAAATTTTTGATAAACTTTCTAATCGTTAAGTTTATTCATTTCCCGATAATAAATTTTTGAATATACTTTTAACGGTTTGGCAGTCTGTCGGCAAACATAATCAGATTTGACGTAATCTTTTCATTTTCGCAAAGCGGCTTGAATGTTCCGTTGCTATATAGAATATCCATGACCATAACTGCAACAGTATGGCTGATAAATTCTCCCACACTCCAGCTTATTATCAAATCTTTCATCTGCGGCGGATAGCTTTTTGCACTCATTTCAGCCGATTCAAGAGCAAAATCGGCAAACTTCTTTTTGGATTCTTCATCAAGCTCAGGAATTATGTCAAAGAAATTCTTTGCTTTCCCTTTAACAACCATGATATTAACTTTGTTGTTATCGGTCAGGTACTTTCGTTCACGCAAGCGTTTGAACTTTTCCGCATTTGCGGGAGTCTCTGAAATTGCTCCTGTTATAAATTCATATAAATATTCGTAGTCTGAGGTTAAATTATTTTGCCACCGACCTTTTCTTGAACAGAATTTTGTATCCACCGACCACGAATATATCGGATACTTTTCCGACCAACGATTCATATCACCGCATGCAAACAAATTCTCATGCTTTAATACAGGAATATAATTCACATCAATTTGTTTTGACGGCAAATTGACAAATGCAATAAAATCGCCGCCGCTTGTGGTTTTAATGTAGTATTTTGATAGATCTTTTTTAACCGAAATCTGACATTTATTTGCTACACCGTAAAAGATTGCCGCAGCTTCAAATAATTCCCGGTTTCCACCCGGAATATAGATATCCGGATATTCGGCAACTGCTTTACGGATTGAATCGGCGTATTTTCCTGCAAGATAAACCGCTGCCTCATGCTGTTTTTTAAGAATGGTTTCTTTTTCTTCCAGGCAGTATGTTTCCGGCTCAAATCTTACAAAAGTTGTATAACGATTGTTTGCTTGTCTTACTAAAAGGCCGTTTCTTTCGAGAAAGTTTATTTTATCCTCGATGAAAACCGGGGTCACACCGAGTTCCTCTGCAATATTCTCTCTCGTTTTCGGCTCATAATAAACGCTGTAAACAATGTTTAGGTTCAGACTGTCTCCCAAATAAAATTCGGGGCCCCCGTTTGTACCGGGATTTCCGCTATGCCCGAAACAGTTTGCTTTAATAGGCTGAAGCCCCAGTTTTCCGATTTTCCTTTCCATAACAAAACCCTCTTTCAATTCGTTTCTCGCTTTGCTCAAATGCCATTTCACCGTTCCGGCCGGTAGATGCATAGCGGATGAAATAGCGCGGATACTTTTGTTTTCGTAATAATATGAAAAAACAATTTCACGACGAATCTTTGTCAGAAAAGATATCTCTCTGCGCAGTAACAACAACTGTTCGCCATCATCATCAAAGTAGTCATCCAAAATCGGTATATTTATTCCGTCGATTGAAATTCCCTTATGTTTTTTCTTTGATGAAACGAATTTTGAATATACATGCATGCTGATTCGCCAAACATATCCGTCGGTGTTATAAATTTCGTCGGACTTCAGTAAAGAACGATAAAGTTCACATATGATATCAGCGCATAATTCCTCAGCTTCATCATAACTGAATGCTTTTGTTACGGCAAAGCCATAGACTTTCGGTAAATATTCAGTTATAAGCTGGTCTGCTTTTTGTTTATTCATATTGATTACTCCGGTACCGTTTGACTATATAGTGAAACGAAAATCAAAAAGGTTGGCGATTTTTGAGTATATTGTATCATAAATGCATAAAAATAAATTAGAATAAACTTCCTATCGGCATGATAGGGAATATATGGAATATGCTTTATATGTTTTTAGTCAAAATCCGATGCAAACGCTGAAAATGAGGATGGCATCTTTTTATCTCAGTTGAATTTTGACATAAAAAAGTCCGAAACCGTTAAGTTTCGGACTTTCTCGGTGCAATATCGTTTTTGTTGCACTTGTTGGTTGCGGGGACAGGACTTGAACCTGCGACCTCCGGGTTATGAGCCCGAC
>URDS01000029.1 GCA_900546635.1 uncultured Eubacteriales bacterium
CGCCATTGGCGGCGCGACGGCGCGAGCGGACACGCCCCACCGTCGCAAAACCTTGGTTTTGCGGCGGTCTGAGGAGCCGCGATATGCGGCTCCTGTTCTTATGCAGTCAGAGAAAGCAGCAGCCGGAGCAGTTCCTCCCTCTGCGATTTGTCAAGCCCCTCCAGAATAGAATCCAAAAGCGCTTTGGCCTCCTCAAAAGACGCCTCGGATCGATTCACTTCCTTTTTAATCATAATTCCCGTTCCCTCAAAATGTCAAACTCTCGAAAATGTGACGGAGGCTTCACCACCCACATAACGGGGAGCAGGCGTGTTGCCATAAAGTTGCCATGAAAGCGGTCTTGACAGACAAGCGAAATTCCTGTATAATGAAACACGAAAGCTGTTTCGTGTTTCATTATACAGCAATTGTAAATATCTGTCAATAGGAATACGAAATTTTTTTCGTATTTAGAGGTGCAATATGGACTTCAAAGACAAAATACGGATTCTCCGCAAAGAGGCCGGACTGACGCAAAAACAAGCAGCCGAGCAAATCGGCGTTACCTATCGCACCTATCAGAACTATGAGGCGGGCGCGTCTGTTCCGGGCGGATCCGCACTTTCCCGCATGGCGGAAATTTTTCATATCAGCCTGGATCTTCTGCTCGGTGATATGAGCGGTGAAATTATCCCGGAAAACATTCAGGACGGCGAACTGCGGCGGCTGCTTACCGAAATGCAGGCGCTGTTTTGCGGCGGAACGCTGAAAGAAGCGGATAAAGTCTATGTCATGGACGCACTGACCGACATGTTCTGGCGTTCAAAAGAACTGAATTTGGAACGCAAAAACAAACGCGACGCTTCGCAATAGCATAGCTTTGCCAATCGAACAAACGCATGCTTGCATTTTTTACCATTCTATATTATAATCAATTTGGCGAAATTTCCGGCCATGCCGGTGAAAAGAGGTTTGCAGCATGGAATACCCCATAAAGATCGCGGGACTGAAGCGCGGATTGCCGCTTTGTCCTCTAAATGAAAAGCTTTCTATCGGCGCGTTCGTCATGTTCGGCGATGTTGAACTGACGATTGCCTGTGCCAAGGCGCTTTTGGAGCGGGCGCCCGAATATGACGTGATGATTACCGCGGAGTCTAAAGGGATCCCCTTGGTATACGAAATGGCGCGGCAGCGCGGCGGAGAGCGTTATTTGCTGGCACGCAAAGCGCCGAAGCTTTATATGCAAAACATCTTGAAATGCGAAGTGAAATCCATCACCACGGCATCGGATCAGGTGCTTTATCTGGACGGAAACGACGCAGAGTTTATGCGCGGCCGCAGAGTTCTGATCGTGGACGATGTCATCAGCACCGGAGAATCGCTCCGCGCGCTGGAAACGCTGGTCGAAAAGGCCGGCGGAATCACAGTCGGCAAAATGGCCGTTTTGGCAGAGGGCGATGCCGCGAAGAGAAACGATATTGTCTATCTTGAAAAGCTGCCTTTGTTTGACAGCGAGGGCAATGCGCTTTAAAATTTTCAATCCGAGGCTTTAGCCCCGCCATTTGACGTTTGGACGGCCGATTGTACTGCCGGAAAAAGTGCGTGGAACCTGCCCGAAAAAGCCGGTATATCTCGCTTTTTGTTATAAAAAAAGACTGCCGCAATTGTTTTACGCATTTGCGTCAGTCTTTTTTATTGATTTTTTAATTTTCGTTGAGTGTCAAACGCGCGCGGCGCAGTACGAGCACCAACACGGGAATCAGCACAAGCTGAAGCAAAATACCGGGAACAGCGGCCGTCACGGCGCCGGCCAAGAACGCAGAAAACGTAAACGTCGTCTGTGTAAATCCGGCAATCAGGAATCGCACGGCGCCCCAAACCAATCGACCGCAGAGCATGGCCGCAATCAGAGAAAAGTATATATACGGTATGCGTTTCGGCAAACGACGATACAAAAATCCGGTCAATGCGCCGTAAACCGCCAGTTCAAACGACATGGCAATCCAGAGCGGCATCGGCGGCATCTGAAAGAGAACAAAGCGCAAAGCCGGGGCAAGGAATCCAACCGCCATCCCCCACGGCCAGCCGCACAGGAATCCGCAAAGCAGCACCGGAAGATGCATGGGACACAGCATATTGCCGATTTCCTGAATCTGTCCGGTCAGAAACGGAAGAACAAGCGCAAGCGCCAGCGCCATAGCCGAATAGGTCAGCTTTTTTACAGTCAGCATCATAAAATCAACCTTTAAAACTTCAATAAACTTTTGTTCACAAGTCGAACCCGCACCGCCTTGTAAAACATCTGCGGGATGCATACGCCACGGCGTCGGAAAATCTCATTTTTCCAAGATGAGGCAGGACAGCTGCTTCGACAGTTGTCCTGCTCCGTTTTTCATATATTTTTGCGCGGCGTTTATTTTTCAGCGTCTTTTCTCGACGTCTGTAATTTGGTAAACACACGCAGAACGATGAAAATCGTAAATGCGACGATCAAAAAATCCAGTACCGTCTGGATAAAATTGCCGTACTTCAGCGCATTTTCGGCAATCTGCGTACCGTCCGCCAGCGTTTCAGCCGGTCGAATCACCCATTTCCAATCCGAAACGTTCAAGCCGCCGGCAAGCAGGCTGACAAGCGGCATAATTATATCGTTGACAAGCGAAGTCACAATTTTATTGAACGCACCGCCGACAACAACGCCGACAGCCATGTCCACAACATTTCCCTTTGCAATAAAGGCTTTAAAATCCGAAGCAAATTTTCCCATTTTTTTACTCTCCCCCCTATTTTTCTCTATGATAGCACAGGCCTTTCACTTTGTCAATAAGCAAGATTTCTTCCTTTCGACGGCAATTTGCAGGCGCACAATCGATATTGAACAGGTAAATAAAAAGAAGGAAAGAGGGGTACGTTCTCTTTAGGTGAGATTTGGATTATTCGTAGAAAAAATAGGTGTTTTTACCGTTTTGCTTTGCTTGATAGAGTGCTTTGTCCGCTCTCATAAAAAGTGTTTCAAAGCTCCCGGTTTCCTCTGTTGCAAAAGCTGCGCCGATTGTACAGGTTACCTTCAAATCATTCTGCTCTATAATTTTTTGGGAAGATATTTCCTGAAGTACGCTTTCCAATTTTTCCGCAAGTTGTTCTCGCCCCTTATCAAAGCCTTGCAGGAATACGACAAATTCATCCCCGCCATATCTGCCTAAAATGTCTGTTGCCCGAAACATCTTTTTCAGGCTATCTGAAACGGAACAAATAGCAGCTGTTCCTGTTTGATGCCCGAAAGTGTCATTGATTCTTTTAAGATTATCCACATCTATAACCAGCATTGCGCTGCCCAAACCCTTACCGGAATCAAGTATATCGCCTATTTTATTCTGTACTGCGCCGTTGTTCAGGAGTCCCGTCATACTGTCACACATGGAAAGGCATTCCTTTTCAAATTTCAGTGTCTCATACTGTTGTACGATTCCGTAAACCAAAAGTATAAACAGTTCAGTTATAATATAGGACACAGAAAGCAATTCAAAATTACGTGAAATGAATCTTTCCGTAAACCATATCACCGTGTTGCAAAGGGTTGCCGAAAGCAAGAAGATCGCGTGCAGATAGGAAACAATTTTCTTTTTGTAGATTGCATAAATGACAACAGACATCTGCGCAATCACATAGGAAATGAGATAAACAAGATATGTTTTATGTAATATTCCGTATTCTCTTATAATTTTCGTAAAACCTTCTGATTTATCAATTTCAACGGTTTTATAGTAGATCGGAAGGATTCCGGGGCTTGCGGCAATGAGCAAAACCACAATGCTGATTGTGATGAGTACAGGATTCAGCCATTTTGGCGGGTCTATTTTGCAAATCGTCAATAACATCATCAATAGAAAATAAGGCAAAAAAACTTGCCCAAAATAGGAAAGACGATTGGCATGTAAGGCAAAACTCAAACTTGGTGCAATGGATATTAGAAAATATCCTAAATTAGCCAAGAAGATCGATATGAACAGCAGCAACAAATACCGATTTTTGTTTTTGTCTACGAAAAGGCATATACCGATTAGAATAAATGCAATAATGCTGATTATTCCATAGACAGTTGACACACTTTTATACCTCCACTGCTAAAAAGGTTTATCAGTCATTCGGAAATTGACGCAATAGATTTATGTACATACAGTCAAAAGGCGCTTAAACCATCAATTTGATTAACAGACTCCATAATATATATATTGTATCATATTTGTTTTGTCTTTTCAATAAATATATTCGACCACACCCCAAAATGTAAGCGCACAATCGATATTGGACAGATCAAAAAGTGAAGAAAAAAACTCATAACCAAAAAGCTTTGGCTTTTCAATGAAAAAAGACGCCGGTTCGGCGTCTTTTTCGATAAAGGAGAACGAGGGAGGCAAAGGCGGTATTTTCCCGATTATACCGTCCTGCCGCGGCATACGACACGGCCGTAACTTTTTTCTGTCTGTCCCTTGTCTTTATTCTATCACGATTCTCAAACGAAAAAGCATGGAATCTGTCGGCGCTGGAAAATTTTTCCTTAAAAGATCTCGACAAGATACGCAAATCCCCTGCGAAAACGATCGAGGGACGGCGATTTAAAGCCGAGCAGCGAAATATCAAGCGGTGTGAGCGTAAGACAAACCGAACCGCCGCTCTCCTCGAAGACAAAACCGGCGGCGCCGGCAACCTCCGACAGCCACAGAGAAAGCAGTCCGCGATCCGGCACGGACAGCGGTTTTCCGCCCGTACTGTCGGCAAATACGCTGACGCGCCCGCAATCAATCACAAAAGAAACAAGCAGATTTGAACCGTTTGTCGCCGCCAGGCGAAGCAAAAGGGTAAGCGCAAGCGCAAACGCATTCGGCGCCGCCGAAATCACCGCATCCGTGCGCGGCGGCTGAATGCGCATCGAAATTCCCTCTTTTTCCAGCGGATCGCCGACCGTCTCTTTAAAAAACCGGAGAAGCGCGCCGAGAGAGCATTCGCGCCTCGCCTGTTTTGACAGCTGCGTACAGTCAAACAACTGCAAAGCGGCGCGATCGGCGCCCTCGCGAAAATACGAATGCATACAATCAAAATCCAAAAACAGCAGATACCGGCGGCCGCCGAGCATCAACTCCCGAATCAGTACGCGGCGCCCAAACGCACTGGTGAGCCCGCGCATACTGCCCGCCGCGTTTTCCAGCCATGCGCGCTGCGCGTGCTTCAGAGGCGCGCGGGCGCTTTTATAGAGCACGGCGCCGCCCTCATCGGTAATCAGAAACGGCGGTATCATTCGAACGTTGCCCCCGTACTCTCCGCTGCGCTTTCCTCCGGCAACGGCGACGGCCGCGGAGAACAGAACTGATAATTCAGCATGGACGCCTCCGAAAGAACCGAAAGCAGCGCTTCATCCTTACCCTCAAGCACCAAGCGAAGATTATATTTTGTAAAATAAAACGCAAATTCTTCAATATCCGCCGCAAGCTGCTCAGCCGTGAGCGAATCCACACGCAGCGCGGCCGTATAGCCGCCCTCCGAAATGCGGGCAAAAAAACGCGCAAGCAGCGGCGAACGCAAAAGCGCATACGGCACGCAAATCGTGACCGGACTGCCCACAGCCCCCGCCATATCAAAGATTTCCCCGATATTTTCCTCGGTCACCTCGCCAAACACAAGCACGGTTTCCCCCAAACGGCCGGCGCAAAATTCCCGAATCAGGGAAAGCTCATATTCATACATCACACTGCGCCCCGCCGCCTCCCAGTCCAGCGCGCCGACATAAAAAAGACCGGTTGTGCCGTATTCAATGTCCAAGGCGGACATCGGCGGACGGGTCGAAACATCCCGGCCGAGCGCCCTGTCGGTTTCGGCGGCAAACATGCACACACCGTCACGGTACAAAACCGTGGACGCATAGGTGAACGGATCCTCAGACGAGAAATCCGCAAACGCCTCCGGCGAAACATACTCCCCGTGCATGGTGCGCTCAATAATCGGCGTGATCGTCTCGCCGCCGGTTACATCCGGGTCGGGCAAAGGAAAATGCTGCGGATCCGCCGCGCGCCTTGAAAGATAGCTGCCGAGCCAAACTGTCGCCGCAAAAATAAGCAGTACCGACACGATCAGGATCAGCAGCGGCCATCTGACTTTTTTACGGCGGGTATTATACCGCTTGTACACTGCCATTACCGAATTTCCTCCATGGAAAGCCCGCGCACATAATCGGTTTCACGCACGGAAAGCGTATCGGCGCGCGCCTCAATCAGCCCGTAAAACCGGGAAGCCTGATACTGCGCGCAAAGCTCCTCAAAATGCTCGTCGATATAGGCGTCCTCTTTGGGCAGACGCAGAATGATGTGAAATCCGACGCTGCTTTCCACAACGCCGCTCACCTCGCCGTCCGAAAGGGCAAACGCCGCCGCTTCAAATTCGTCGATCATCTCCATATGCGTAAAATAATAACCGTCCGCAGGCATGGAATAATCCTCCGAATAACGGCCGATCAGCACATCCAAGGATTCGCCGCCCAGATATTTTTCAAGCACTTCCTCAGCGATTTTGCGGTTATTTTCCACATCCTCGCCGGGATCGTTTTCAATAAAAATCTGCTTGGCGCGCACAAACGAATCCCCGCGCAGAATTTCAAGCAGCGCCGCCTCGTCATTTTCAATGACCCCCTCCGAAGAAAGCAGCCGCTCATACAGCTTGTCCTCCAGCGCGTCAACGCGCATCAAAAATTCAAATACTTCCTCCGTCATATAGTTCTGCGCAAGCTCATCTGCGAAATTCAGCTTATTTTCCTTAAAATACGCTTTTGTCGCGTCTATATATTCTTCCGCGCTCTGACGGACATCCGCATCGTTCGGCGTGATACCGTAATCGTCGGCAAGCGCAATAGAACCGTACAGCCCCTGCGCGGCCTCCGCCACACGCGCCCGCACCGCGCGGTCGAGCGCGCCGCTGTCATCCGGATAGGACTCGGCGAGCGTCGCGCGGTAATTGAGGTAAAAATATCTGTACAAATCATAAGTCGCCTCATATTTGCCGACATACAGCGCCGTCCAGCCGTATTTTTCAAGATAGGCCGCTTCCCTGCGCTCTTCCACAAAACGGACGATCAAAAATGTCAGCACAACCGCAAGCAGAACAATTCCCGCCGCGGCGATCCATTTTTTAACGCTCTTTTTTTTCAGTTCTCTTTGCGAAAGCAATTCCCGGTTCATTCTCTGTCTCCGTTTCTCCGGCCGCGCCGGAACGATTGTATACGGTATATCTCAGTCTGTCGGCAAAGTAAAAACAAATATACCGAAGCGGCTGTTTTCAAGGCGGCCGCGCCTCCCGAAAGCGTCGGCGCGCGCCGCGTGTCGGCGCCGATCTGCACCCCGACTGCAAAATTTGTATATGGCGTTCAACCGCCGAAAAGACTCGGTTTTTCAGGCAGTCTGAATATATTTATAATACTATACAATTTGGAGCGGGTCAAGAAAATTGCAAAATTTTCTTGACAGGCGCGCCGTCCGGCGGTATAATAAGCTGGATTTTGATTTTGAATTTCAAATTCAATTTATGGAGACACGATGAAACAGCAATACAACACAAAACAAAAAAACGCCGTGCTTGACTGTCTTGCGGAGCAGACCAGCCGCAGTCTCACGGTGGACGGCGTTCTCGCAGCGCTTGCCGCGCGCGGAGAACGCATAGGCCGAAGCACGGTCTACCGCCGGCTTGAGGAACTCTGCCGCGAGGGCTATGCGCGCCGCTTCGCCCCCGAAGAGGGACGGAGCGTGACCTACCGCTTTATCGGCAGCGGCTGCGGAGAAAAAAGCCACTTTCATCTGATTTGCAGTGCATGCGGCATCGTCTACCACACGCACTGCCCGGAAATGGAAGCGATTTTTCAGCATGTAGCCGACGAACACGGCTTTGCGGTGGACACACAGAAAACCGTTTTGTACGGCGTATGCGAAAACTGCCGGGGAGGAAAAAACAAATGACTTTGCCCTTGAAAAAACTTTTCTGCGCGCTTTTTGCCGCGTTCATTCTCTGCGGCGCGCTGTACGGCTGCGCCCAAACGTCCGAATCGGACAAGCCCCTGAAAATCGTCGCCACGCTTTTTCCTGAGTACGATTTTGCAAACACGCTTGCGGGCGGCCGGGCTGAGGTCACGCTGCTGCTCTCGCCGGGGGCTGACGCGCACTCCTTTGACCCATCCCCGAAAGACATCCTCACCATCACGGACGCCGACCTCTTTATCTACACGGGCGACAACATGGAGCTTTGGGTGCGCCGGCTGCTCGAAAGCGAGGATATAGCGCGCGCCCTGTCGTCCGGCAGTCTGACGGTGCTTGATTTGTCCGCGGCGCTCGGCCTTTCCGAAGAGACGCATGAGCATACCGACGCCGAAGAGGCGCACGAACACGAAAAAGAGGCCGATCCGCATATCTGGACATCCTTCCACAACGCGGAAAACATGTGCATTGCCATCACCGACGCGCTCTGCGCGCTGGATGCCGGGGGCGCAAAAGCCTACCGTGAAAACCTCGCCGCCTATACAAAACAGCTGCAAGCGCTCGACGCCGAGATGCAGAAAATAACCGAGCACGCTTCGCTTGACACCGCCTACTTCGGCGGCTCGTTCGCCTTTGCCTGTCTGTTTGACGATTACGGACTTCTGCACCGCTCGGTATACGCAGGCTGCGCCGCGCACACCGAACCGTCCGCCGCCGCGCTGGACAGTCTGATTGCGGACATGCGCGCCGCCGGCGCGCGGTATGTGCTGTATGACAGCGCGTCCGAGGAAAAAACCGCCCGGACCATTGCCGCCGAAACCGGCGCCGAGGCGCTGCACATCCATGCCATCCACAACATCACCAAGGCGGAACTGGACGCCGGAGAAACGTATCTCACCCTCTCCGAAAAGAATCTCGAAGCTCTCAGAAAGGCGCTTGACGCATGAATGAAATCATCACCTGCACGGACGTGACCGTGCACAACGAAAAAACGCTCGCGCTCAAAAACGTGAGTTTTTCGGTACATGCCGGCGAATTTTTATCCATTGTCGGGGAAAACGGCGCGGGCAAATCCACGCTGGTCAAAACGATTCTCGGCATTCTGAAGCCGGACAGCGGGAAAGTCGAAACGGCGCCGGGGGTAAGCGGAAAAATCGGGTATTTGCCGCAGCAGTCGAGCGCGCAGCGCAACTTTCCCGCAAGTGTCCGGGAGGTCGTGCTCTCCGGCTGCATCGGATCGACCGGCGTCTTTCCGTTTTACACCCGCGCAAATAAAGCCCGCGCGGCCGAAAACATGCGTCTGCTCGGAATCGACGCGCTCGCCTCAAAAAACTACCGCGCCCTGTCGGGCGGCCAGCAGCAGCGCGTATTGCTGGCGCGCGCGCTCTGCGCGGCCGAACGCATTTTGCTGCTCGACGAGCCCGCCGCAGGCCTTGATCCGGTTGTGACAGCCGATCTCTACGCAACGATCATGCATCTGTGCCGCGAGCACGGCATGACGGTGATTATGGTCTCGCATGACATCACGGCGGCCATGCGCCTGTCCGACCGGATTCTGCATCTGGCGACTTCCCTGCGCTTTCTCGGCACCACCGCGGCCTACGCCAAAACGCCGCTCTGCGCAGCCATGACGATGGGAGACGAAACAAATGATTGAACAGATCGCAAGGCTTTTTTCCCATACCTTTATGCAGTACGCGCTGATCGTGGGCGTGCTGGTCTCGCTTTGCGCGGCGCTGCTCGGCGTTCTGCTCGTGCTGCGGCGGTACGCCATGATCGGCGATGGACTCTCGCATGTCGGCTTCGGCGCGCTGTCGGTCGCCTATGCGCTCGGCGCCGCGCCGATGGCCGTAGCCGTTCCCGTTGTGATTCTGACCGCGTTTGTACTGCTCGGCCTTTCCGAGAGTGAAAAAATCCGCGGTGACAGCGCCATAGCCGTTCTTTCCTCCGCCGCGCTGGCCGTCGGCGTGGTCGCGTCCGCCCTCTCCGGCGGCACGGCCAGCGATCTGAACGGCTATCTGTTCGGCAGTATCCTCTCGCTGACCCGCGCGGACGTTCTGCTCTCGGTCGTCCTCTCCCTGACGGTCATCCTGCTGTTCGCGCTCTTCAAAAACCGCATTTTCGCGGTGACGTTCGATACCAATTTTGCCAAAAGCGCGGGCGTGCACGTCCGGCTGTACAACACGCTTTTGGCCCTGCTTATCGCCATTACCGTGGTCGTGGGTATGCGGATTGCGGGAACCATGCTGATTTCCAGCCTGATTATCTTTCCCGCGCTCTCGGCCATGCAGCTTGCAAAGAGCTTTCGGGGCGTCATCCTGCTCTCGGCCGTCCTCTCGGTACTCTGTTTTACGGCAGGGCTTTTGCTCTCGTTTTCCCTGCCTGCCGGCGCGATGATCGTGCTGGTCAACCTCGGCGTACTGGTCGTATGCTCGATTGCCGGACGGCTCTGCCGCCGTGCGTAGGTCAAGCGCCGCTCTGTCTGAAAAATCAATGAAAGGAACTTTTACCATGATCCGCATCCGAAGCGAAGAAGCAAAAGACCGTTCCGCTGTAGAAAAGCTCACCCGAAAAGCCTTTTACAATGTCTATATACCGGGTTGCGTCGAGCACTATCTGATCCGCATCATGCGCGGCCATACCGACTTTATCCCCGAATTGGATCTCATCGCACAACTGGACGATGAAATCATCGGCAGCATCATGTATACAAAAGCCCGTCTTACGGATGAAAACGGAAATGAAAAGTCGATTCTCACGTTCGGGCCGCTCTGTATCGCGCCAGAGCATCAGAGGAAAGGCTACGGCAAAATGCTGATGCGGCATTCCTTTGAAAAAGCCGTCTCCATGGGCTACGATACCGTTGTGATTTTCGGCTCCCCCGCCAACTATGTGAGCAGCGGCTTTAAAAGCTGCAAAAAATTCAATATTTGTCTTGAGGACGGCCGTTATCCGTCGGCCATGCTGGTCAAGGAACTCATTCCCGGTATTTTAGACGGTCGGAAATGGTTCTATCATGACAGTCCCGTCATGGCCGTTTCTCCGGAACAGGCGAAAGCGTATGATGATTCGCTGGAACCGATGGAAAAGAAATATTTGCCGTCGCAGGAAGCGTTTTATATCATGAGCCATTCCTTTGTGGAGTAAGCGGAAGCCGCCGAAAAACCAAGGTTTTGCGACGATGGGGCGCGTATAGGCGTGAGTACAGGCATGAGGGGGTACCAGGCGTCAGCCTGGGGGAGTCCTGATGCCAAAAAAGAGGTGCCCGGCGCAAGCCGGGAGGAGTCCTGACGCCACAAGGAGAACCCCTTTCCGAAGGGCGTATTCGCGCCGTCGCGCCGCCGTTGGCGGCACTCGCGCGCCCGTAAGGTGTTTACAAGGCGGCGCTGGTCCGCCTTGTAAACATATTTTATTCTTTCTTTTTTCAACAAGCTAAAACCGCTGAGACTCGTTTTCTGTGAGTCCCAGCGGTTTTGACATAGAACACATTTTCAAAATACAGAATCTTCACTCACTTGTCGGTATACACCGGTTTTTTCAAAAAAACCTCACAAAGATTGTCGGATGTAAAACAGCAGCATGTATACTGTCCGTTTCGGTTGGCGTAGATCTTGCCGGTATCCGAGGCGCTGCCGCGCGAGGTATACTCCGCCGCGTACCCGCGGTACGATATGCGAATACGGTTTTCCGTGACTTCGGTCTCGGTATGCTCCGCCCCGTCAAACAAAAAGACCGGCAGCACCACCGCGACCTTTCCGCTTCCCGAAACCGAAATTTTCACGCCCGATTCGTCGACCTCATACCGCTCGGTCAGGATCTCACCGTTTGACAAACGGCATTCAACCGCAAAAAATGCGCGATCCGAATCGGCGTGATAATCTTTCAAAGTATGCTTTGCATCCCGATCCGATCCGCAAAGCAGACCGTCGTTTACAACGGCCGCGCCGCAGATTGAAAGCGGAGAGGGATTCTGAATATCCAGCGCATAATGCGGGCTGTCGGTAAACGGAAGCGACAACAGCATGGCGGACGGAACGCCGCCATAGTGGATTCTGCCGAGACCGGAAGCATCATACTTATAATCCGCAGCCGTGTCGTATTCCAAAAACCACCCGCCGCACTTCAAAAACACCTTATGAAAATCCGCCGAAGTGACCGCAACATACGGATCGCTGTCCGCCGCGCACGGTTCTATGCGGTCATCGGCAAACAGATAGGCAAGATAGATAAACGAGGCCAGGGAAATCATGTATTTATCAAAATACGCATAGGCTTCGCAGCCAAAACCGCTGTCCGGCGGGTACTGGTTTTTTACGTGAGTTCTGACGCGCCGCTCGGCATCGCGTTCAAGCGACGCGCATGCTTTGAGCGCCGCCGCCTTATAGACTCCGGCCGCCTCCGTATCACCGAGGCTTGCATGTCTTGCGGCGGCAAATTCCAGCAGCGCCGCAAGATAGGCTTCGTTAAACAAAAACTGATTGCTCCGCCCGCCGTAGGGAATTTCGCCCGTCACCGACTGCATTTTCAGCATAAGAGGTTCAGCCTTTGCAAGCAGTTCCCCGATTTTTTCGGCGTATTTGCCCCGATACCCGAAATGCAGCAGCACCGCAAGCTGACAGCGCGCCGCCAGGTCATACAGCATCGGATTTCCGGGATCCTTATACATGCCGTTTTCATCAAACGACAAAAGCTGAGAGGGCACCTGTACATTCAGAAATGCTTCCGCATCGGTAAGTCCGATATACTGCCGCATAAATTCACTCGCGGCATTATACGCCGCCCAGTTGCTCTTGGGCGTGTCCGGCGATTTGGCGATGGCCGTATAACAGGTATACGGATCGATTGTACCGAGTTTTTGCCGCCATCCGTCGATTGTCGGTTTCTCCACGATGCCGGAGCGCTCCAATTCCAGAATGCAAAAAATCAATTCCTTAACCGAAAAATCATTTGCAGCCCGAACTTTCGGCACCTGCGAACAGCAGAGTTCCATCATTTCGCAAAACATCGGCAAAAGCTCGCTGTGTATACCGTGAGACAAAAGGATCCCGATATTGGCGGTAAGCCTCGGAAACCCGTGTTCCGTCAGACCGGCGCGCTTTACTTGATCGAAAAACTGTTTTATGCGCGTTTCTCCGTAGGCTTCCAGCGCAAAATTCATAATTTTCAAATAGTTTTGTCTCATCCCGCACCTCCGAAAATCAACATGCCCGCATACATCTGCCGATAAAGTAAAAACTGCTAATAAAAATATGTTTACAAGGCGGACATGCGCCGCCTTTTTTCGCCGAAAAACTGCGGTTTTTCGACAATCTGTTTCTGCATAATGCTATTATCACGCCGAGTCCTGCATTTGTCAATCGTTTCCTTTGAAATTCCGACTGCCCAAGGATCCGGAAATTGAAGTTGAATCGGATAGTACGGCGCAAAAATGGCAACCATACTATAGAAACTGTAATAACAGGAGGATTTTACATGGCAGTCGAATTTAAAAACAGCGAAACCAAACAAAATCTGATGCGCGCATTCGCAGGCGAAAGTCAGGCGCGAAACCGCTATACCCTTGCCGCTTCCCAGGCAAAAAGCCAAAAGCTGCACGTGGTAGAGGCGATTTTTAAATTTACGGCGGACCAGGAAAAGGAACACGCGGAGATTTTTTACAATCACCTCAAAGAGTGCGCAGGCGAGACCATCCATATTGACGGCGGATACCCGGTCGATATTTCGCAGTCGGTTGTACAGCTGCTCCGGTACGCGCAGCACAACGAATACGAGGAACACGACGACGTGTACCGCGCATTCGGCGACAAGGCCAAGGAGGAGGGTTTTGCCAAAATTGCCGCGTCCTTTCACAGCATCGCCGAAATCGAAAAAACGCACGGAGACCGGTTCGGCCGCTTCGCCGACCTGCTCGAACAAAACAAGCTCTTCCTTTCGGATGTGGAATGCGGCTGGATGTGCCTCAATTGCGGCCATATCGCCAATACCAAAGGCGCGCCTGAAATATGCCCGGTGTGCAGTCACGATCAGGGCTTTTTCATCCGTCTTGAAATGGCGCCGTTTTGCGGCTGAGCAAATTTTGTCTATCCGTTTCTGTATGGAAGGCGGCTGTGCCGCCTTCCATACGTCTTGCAGCCGTGAAAATGCGTGAAGCGTCTTGAATAGGCAAATACCCTGTCGGAAACCCTCCGGTTTTCCACGACCAAAAAAGCTGCATACCTACCCTGCAGCTTTTTTTATACGCCATTTAATTTAAGATTCGAGATCCATCCGATACCATTCATAAATGACCGCAAGATTGTAATCACACACGCGGCTGCCGCCATGACGAAGCATGTCCAGCATCGCCTCTTCCTCCGCGCTTCTCTTCGGACGCTTGGACAAATCGGCGATCAGAAACGGAGACACCACCGCCATAATCAGTTTATAAATACCGCGCAGCTTTGTCTTGTCAAAACCGCCCTGCAGCAAAAAAACCGGTTCAATCGTATTCATGCCGTTCGCCTTGCGCACTTTTGGAATCTGGGTATATGTATCGCCGATACCGACGCCGCACGGCATGGGAATTTCAAAGCGCTTCAGCGCGCTTCTGTATCCCATTATACGGCCGGCCATCAGCCACCCGAAATAAATAATCTCGATTCCACGCGATAATTCCCGCTTTGCCTGAGCATACGAATATACAGGCAGCCCGGTCTTTTCGCCGAGCATCTTTGCATATTCGGCAGCATAACCTGTATTGGAAGTATACACAATCGCCTCAATCATTTTGCTTTTCCGAACCTTTCATAATTTTGTCGGCACACAAACTGCAACCAACGCAGCTGCGGCACCGCTGAAAATGAACGACATCCTATAAGCGACGCTTGATTGCCGGAAAAGAATCCGTAATTTACTTCGGCAAAATCTATTCGTTTCCGTACTGTCTATTTTTCGTATTGCCCGGCTGAAAAGCGCAAACAATTTTCCCAACGGGTTCGAAAACGCAAATCCAATACAATCCGATCTGCCAAAAGTTTTTCGTTTAGGCGCTCCGAACGAGAGATCCCTTTTGAAAAGCGCGTAATAAACAAATCTTCGACAAAAATCCCATATATTCCGCTTATTGAATTCCTTATTTTCCCAGCATGTACAATTACCATTGTATACGTAAATGCCGAAAAGGTCAATACATTTTATATACAATTCAAAATAAATCCATGCGTCTGGCGTGAAAAAAGTTGTCCCGGAGTTTGTACTTCGGGACAACTTTTTACTTATTTTCAGCGGTCGGTTCGACACCGGCTGTTTTACGAAGCGCGCTCGAAATTAAATCCAAAAACGTCTGTGCGGGAATCTCAAGCCTTGCATAGCGGCTCTGCCAGTCAAAGCTGCCGTCGTTGAGCATATAGATCAAATGCTTATTCAGGTTGGCGGGCTGATAGCAATATCCGAGATCGTAGGCGCGCGTTTCAAAGATAATGTCCAGCATCGCCGAGCTTTCCTCGTCGCGCGTGTACTGACCGTTCAGCGTTTTGTCATAGTAAGCGGGAATAATATACTCATGCGAATAGTAGCCGATCGCCTCTATGATCGCCGACGTGCGCTCCTCATTCTCTACCATCAGCGGCACGCATAAATAGTTCATATAGAACGGCGCAACCGTATTGGCATATTCGGTCTGCTGCTCATTGTACAAAACATAGGGCAGAATGCCGTAATCGGTCTCCATATCCCGAAATTCGCCGAGCTTGCCGATCGTCGTCATAAAGAAGAGCGCCTGATCTCCGCTGAAGATCGGAATATACTCTTTTTTCGCCGAGTTATGCTGATATTTCAGCGAGCTTTCGGGATCCATAACCATGTTGAAGAATTTCTCCAGCATATTATGCGTAACCTCGGTATTGATCGTCAGTTCATAATTCAGCGTATCGGGGTCGAGTGTGACCATCTTCTGACCGGCGGAGTTCACCACGCCGTACACCGCATCCACCCAGTACAGCGTGCCGTAAACATCGGTAACGCCGTCGCCGTTGGTATCATCCGTGACTTCCTTGGAGATGGAATACATCTTGTCGATCGTCCACTTATGCTCGTTGACAAGATCGTACAAATTTTCGACCTTATAGGTCTCGGCCAGCTTTTTGTTGAACGCGATGCAGTAGGTTTGATCCATCATGCTGATGCCGAAATCACCGGTCGTAAAGAACAGCGTACCGGCAAACTCAAATGCATCATTCGCCTTTTCGTCATACCAGTCATTGTCCTGATCGAAATAGGGCAGTTGATTGAGGTCGGAGAGATACCCCTCATAGGCCAGCTGGCTGACGTCATAGCCGGGAATCACGCACATGTCATAGTTGTAGTCGCCCGACATAGCTTCTTTTACAAGCACCCGATATGCTTCGGGAGACTGTTGATTGGCCGTCGTATTCCTCTGGGAGGTGACAATCTTAATGCCGTAAAGATCCTGCACCGCCTTGTTTCGCCGCTCAACTGCGGAGTCAATCACCGTCGGATTCTCTTCATTGTACAAAAAGTCATTCGTATTGACCGACCCGCGGCCGGCAGAAAGAATTTTGAACTCGTATCCGTCAAAGTTATATTCGGGAAGCTTATATTCCTCCTCCGTCACGACGGTTGTGTCCGAGGATACATCCCCCGTATTGTCCGGTTCGGTTTTGCCGCATGCGGCAAACGGCAGACACATTGCCAGAATCAGCAGCGCGGCGAGCAATTTTTTACACATAAATCAATGCCTCCTTCATATCCGAAAATAAGCCGGCATACCGGCAAGCCGCCATGACTCGCCGGAACGCCAAGCTGCAGAACATGATCCGTTAAATCAGTTTTTCCTGCGGCGTACCCGTGGGTCCGTGCACCACGATAACGTCCGGTCCCTCTTCCATTTCCACAAACTTCATCGGGTCATAGCAGATATGGCGGGGAGAAATTTCGGTCGTGCTGAAATGCTGATGATAGAACATGATATACCGTCCGTCGGCCGTGCGCGTATACACCGAGTCGCCCGTACCGCGGGTAAATCCGGTCGCGCGGAGAATCGGGTTGTATTTATACTTTCTGTAGGGTCCGAGCGGCTTTTCCGCAATGGCAAAACCCTCGCCGTAATCGCCCTTGTAATGCGATCCGGCATAGATCATGTAATAAAGCCCTTTGTGCTTCATAATGACGCCGCCCTCAACGATGCGCGCATAATCGCATTCCCACGGTTCGGTCGGCACCATGATCTTGACCAGGGTATCGTCGAGCGGCGTGACGATGCCGTCCTCCATTTTGACTTCATACGCCCAGATCTCGTTGCCGTTGTTAAAACGGACAACCGTGATATAGGTTCTTCCGTCCTCGTCCACGAACGGATGTCCGCCGATTTCCTGCACATCCTCATGCAGAGGCTTCATCGTTTTGGACTTGAACGGACCGAGCGGCGACGCGCTGGACGCAAACGCGACCTGCGCACGGCGCTTGCCGCGCTCATCGGGCGCGGTATGCGAAGCATAAAACATATAAAACATGCCGTCTTTGTAAATGACGTTCGGGCTCATATACTCATTGTTGCCCCAGCCGTCCTTGCCGTGGAACACCACCACAGGCTCCGACCAGTGAATCAAATCCTCGGAGGTATAGCACTGGAACAGGGACATATCCTGCGTATCGGTAAAGTAGAGATAGTACATGCCGTCGTAGAACAAAATATCCGGGTCCGCGCCGTATACAACCGGGTTTTTATAGAAATTGTCCTTGTCAAAAACCGGCGTCTCGCCGATTTCGCTGACCGAAACCCCGCGGAACTGCGCCGCGCCGTCGCCGAGGTTCAGGCCGATAACGCCGCGCGGGAAGTGGGAAAGCTCAATATCAAATTTGGGATAGGGATCGGTTTCGGTAACAAAGTTGTTGAACCAGATTTTTGCATATGTACCCCGCATCTCCACACGGATCTTATACCACTGATCTTTTCCGAACGGATAGCGCATGGAACCGAGCACGCGGTTATCCCGGTCGCCGCCGTTGACCTTGGTCAGCTTGACCGAGCAGTCGGCCGCGTTGACGGAGAGGTAATAGCCCGCGATCCAGGCAACGCCGTTTTTGCCCTGCGCGCGGAAATAAACGCCCGCTTCACCGTCCTGCACCAGTTTGATTTCGCATTCAAAAGCGAAATTTTTCGGCGCCTGTTCCTTAGAAAACAAAATTGCGCGATGCTCCGGAACCGGGAAAAGCGCATCGCCGGCCTGCGCCGTAAAAACGCCGTCCTTTTCATCGACTTTGGCGCCGAGGTTGATCCATTCCATCATACATTCTCCTTGCTGAAAGTATAAAATTTCTGTTTTTTCCCCGCGCGGGAAGTCCCGCTTCGGGAAAACGTGCGCGCAAGATTGACAAAGCCAAACAGACGCGCCCTGACTTTACCTATAGAATACCCGCACAAGCAAAAATAGTCAATGTTAAAACATTTGCTTTTTGTTCAAAAAATCCATCTGTTTTGTGCAAAAATATTGCATCGGTCAAATCAGGCGGGATGTTTTCAAGCAAATAGTACAAAATTTAACCGGCGGTGAAAAAAATCGCACGATTGGAGACGAAAAACGGAGGTCAGATATAAAAATCAACTTAGTCTGTCGCGAACATAAGAATTGCAAAGAAACAAAATATAAAAAGCGGGGTTCAACACGCGATGCACTGCGTGTTGAACCCCTGCCTTTTCGCGCGCAAGCGCCGCCGGGCGGCGCAAAACGCGGATTTTTCACCGATCAGCTGCACGAGTCTGCGCGTACAATTTACTGTCGCAAAAAAGTATCTGCGCACAAAATCCCCGTGCCTGCATAAATCTGTCCGGCCGTCAGGACGGCATTTGCAGATTAACCGTCTCCCATTTTGCAAACAGCGTCATATCGCCGCGCACCGGCGCCGTAAAATCATACGGTGTCTGATACCGCGCGTCCGCGTACCAGCCCGCAAAGCGGAAACCGAGCTTGACGGGATTTTCCGGCGCTGTGACCGTTTTGCCCTTCTGCACGGTCTGCGACCCGATTTTGGCCGCGCCGACCGTGTCAAAACGAACGGTATAGTTTCCCTTGTTCCTACCGATCACAAGCGCGATCAGGTTGCGGTTGCCCTCCTTATCGGGCAGCGCGGGGATCGGTCTGGTTTCTGTGAAACCGCAAACGGCGCAGATGCGCGCCTCTTCTCCGGCTGCGCCCGGTTTGACGGGTTTGGTTTCGGCCCACTCGCCGAAAGAATGTCCCGCGGGAATCGGCTCCGTATAGGAATACGCGCAGTCTGTGCAGGTAAAAGTCTTTTCTCCCGGCTCTGTGCAGCTTTTTGGAACCGTGATGGATTCAACCATGTCTGCATGATTGCACCGCGCAAATTCCGCGTAAATCGTATGGTTTTCCGAAAGATCGGTAAACGCATACCGCTCCACCGCGCCCACCGAAATTCCGTCAACTTTTACATCGCAGAGAACATATCCCGCCTCTGCCGAAATCGTATAGGCAATATCCCCGCCGACAACCGCTTGTGTTACGCCGGCCGGCGCAATGCCCCCGCCCGCCGACGCCGCAGCCGTCACGGTTACAAAACGCTCCGCAACGTCCTCGGTCAAAACCGCCGTCGCCGTGCCCGCAAGCGTGACCGAGCGTTTTCCCGTAAACGTAAGATGGTCGGCTCCGCGCGAACCGCCGCTGATTTCATAAAAACTGCCGCTGTTGACTTCAACGTCGGAATCAAGCGCCGTCAGTCCGTACAACTCGCCGACATATTCTTCAAGGCAAAGTCCGCTGTCCGCAAGCGCCTCTGCGTGCTCGGCGCCGACATAGCGGAAATGCCATGCTTCATAGATAAATCCGGTCTGCGCGACCTTGTCCTTTAAAAATCTGAGAACAAACCCGTATTTCGGCCCGTTTTCAACCAGCCAGGCCCATTCGGCCGTCTCGTCATAGTGATGATGATTCAGACCGCCGTAGCTGAGCGTATTGTCATAAATATCCACCGCATAGCCGAGACGATGCTCCGAGCCGTAAGGCAGACCGCAGGATTGGTTGACATAATGAAACGCCGATTCAAAACCGCAACCCGCCTTGCGTCGTCTGGAACCGACCGCGTTTGTAAAGAGCGCATACTGACGCAGATAGGTTCTGGAAGCATCGCTCATATAGGGCGTCTTCAACCCTGCCGCTTCCATGGCCGTAATCATGTCGTCAAACGCCGCTGCCGCCTCGGCGCGAAGCGTATACGTCGTGTTCGTGTTTGTATGCTTGGTCACAACTGCGGAATCGGGCAGGCTGTCCTCGGTATACGGAAGAATGCTTGTGCAAATGCGCAAAGTCTCCTCGGCGATTTCAAGACCCACCAGATCATTGTACCGGAAATACTGATAACCGCCGAGAAGCGTAAGCTTGTAGTGATCTTCCGCGTAATTTTTCAGCATTTCGCAGTCCGATCCGAAAACGACCCTGTGATAACGCGCGGCTATCGTCGTGGCCAAAGTATGCTCGGCGTCAAAAACGATATGATCGAAAATCACATCGCCCGACATTCGGTAGTGTACGTCTCCGTCAAAAACGAACTTTGCGCCGGCGGCGCGGTAATCCACCCCGCCGTACTGCGAAGTAACCGTGACCGTACCGCTGTGTACCGGCTCCTGGAAGCACATGGGTTCATTTTTGATCCTGAATTCATGATTGGGAACCAGCGTATATTTTCCCACCAGAACGACGGTTCCGCCCGCCCGGACGGCTTTGAGCGCCGCCTCGTAGTCCGCCGTCGGATAGGCGGGACTCCTGCCGTCGCCGAAGCCGCCGTCCGCCAAAAATACGACATCCTCCGCAACCCTTGCGGGCATTTCGTCTGCATTTACATATTCCGTATGCCCGCAGACCGAGCAGGAATGAATCTGTACGTCCTTATCAAACGGATTTGGGTACGCGACGCCGAAATCATGGGTATTCTCATACGCGCAGACCGTTTCCACGCAGTCAAAAAGCGCAAGCTCGGCGAGGAAAACCACGCCGTCCGCAACCGCGCGCGGGTCATAGATCAGCCGCTTGCTGCCGGCTACAGCGTACAGGGGCACACTGTCAAACTCCCATATGTCTCCCCCGTCTACATAAATATTGACATCCCCGGTCATGGTGTTGGTCGTCTCCGAACCGCCGGTATACAGATTTTCAATCACGGCGTCACCGCCGAGACAGAGGTTTGCGCCCGCAGCAACCGAACCGCCGCTCACCGCGCCGAGAAACACGTACCGGATATGCGCGGTTCCGTCCACCGTGACGCTTGCCGTTCCCGTATGTACACGCGCGCCGCTGTAGCGCGAAAACGCGACCACCCGGCTGACTTTGCCGCTGTGAATGACGATACACGGATCATCCGCATACGCCGCCTGCGCGTTTTCGCCCTTGTTATGGCCGCCCACGATATACAGGCCGTTTGCGTCCACGGTATCGTCATAGTTTACACGCATCCCGTCGCCGAAAACCAGCTTGTTGAAGCCGGCGCTGATTACGCCCGTCGTCGCAATGTCAATGGTCAGATTTTCAAAATGCATCTCGCTCCCAAGCGTAAAATTGGCCGAACCCGCATACACAAGCTTCGCGCCCAAGTTGCGGTAATCGGTTCCGCCGTATACCGACGTTACCGCAACCGGCGCGCCGCATACGGGCGCGGAAAAGGATGTCATTGTCACTTCGCCGCAGACGATAATTGTTCCGCCCGCGGGGAGCAAAGAAAATGCCGCCGCAAAGCTGTCGCCATCAAAAGCAAATACCGCGTCCTTGCCGCAATCCGCGCGCGCCGTAAGCGCGCCCGCGGCCGCTCCGCCGTTTTCGGTCACCGAATAGGTCAGCAGCGCGCTGCCGCCCGCGGTTTTAAAAACCATTTTTACGGTAAAATCCGCGTAACTTTCCGCATAGCGCAGCAAAAGACCGTCGGCTGTGCTTTTCGCCGTCATGTCGCGCGGCCAAATAAGTTCAGGCAAACTGCCGGACAGATCATTCGGCAGAGCAAGAAGTACGCTTTTCATCTTCGTATCCCCCTCTGTTTCTTCCGTAACCGTATCAAAGCAAGACGCAAAATTTGACGGAAGCTTTACGGTCGATTCATAAACCAACGTGCGCGTGCCGCCTGAAAAATACGACGCCGCAGCGTTGCCGAACGCCGTGACGGCAGCTTGGCCGCACATCCGGACGTTCACGCTTCCGTTCATGCCGCCGTTGCCGCTGATATACAGCGTCGGAACCGCCGCAGACCCGGAAAGCGTCAAATCGGCGCTGCCGCCCTTTGAAGAACTCGCATTGCCGACGCCGAGACTGACGCCGCCCGTTATAACGGTCGTACCACCGACAGACACGGTCATCTTTCCGGTATGGGAAACATTGGCGGTCGAGCGTCCGAACGTGCAGATGTCCAAATATTTGCCGCTGTTGACCGTCAGATACGATTCCCCTGTAAACGCGGATATTTTTTCATTGTTGTTTCCGCCGCAGACATATATTTTTCCGGTCGTTGCAATGCCCTCGCCAAGGGTAAGCCCCTTAAAGTTGCCGGCGATCACGCCGGTCCCGGCAAAAATGTTCAGATCGGCAAACTCCGTTTCGCCCCCGCAGGCGAAAGTGTACGACTGAATGTTGAATACCGCGCCGCCCGCGCGGTAATCCACGCCCCCGTATACGCTGGTAAAGGTGATTTTACCCGCGTGTGCCGGCGCATTGAATCTTGCCGTGATTTTCAGTGCGCCGCAAATAACAAAAGTTGTATCGCTGTCGCCGGCAGCCTTGTAGGCCGCAGTCAATGTGCCGAGCGCCGCTTCGGCGCTCGACCCGTCCCCTGACGCGCCGTTTGCGATATAGATTACCTTGTCGGATGCCGCCGCAGACGTGCACGCAAGCATCACAAACCCCATCACGAATAAAATCGTAAAAAACAGCCGTTTCAATTGCTTTTGCATACGATCCTCCCCCTATATGTACTCTGCTTACAGGATACGCCGTATTTCATTTTTGCACAAGGAAAAAAAGGCTGCATAAAAATCACAAAATTTTAACATCCGATTTACAAGAGCAGGAATTTCTGATACAATGAAAACACAGAGAGGGGGCGGCAAACGATGGCGCTGCTGGTTCTTTGCGACGCGAAATACTATCGAAGCGTATGGTGTATGAAAAAGCTCTGCGGCATCTATGATGAAGCGGCCAAACGGCGAATCTCCGTGCCCCTCTATACCGATTTGTCCGCCTTTGAAAAGGACGCCGGGCAATACGAGAAAAACGCTGCGGTGATCTGTCTGTTTGATTCCGTGGCCTGGATGGAAAAGGCCGCCGAAATCATCGAACAGGCCGGACTGCATCCGATTTTGTCAACCTACATGTGCAACCTGCTTCCCCCGCGCGGCGCAAGCGTCGTCGCCAGCAACGCCGACGACGCCATGTACACGGCCGTTGATTATCTGCAAGGCTGCGGCAAATGCCGCATCGCGCTTGTCGGAATCAACCGGGACAGTTGGAATGATACCGGACGCGCCAACACGCTGAAACAATATACGGCCGAGGACGCGCGCGGGCTGTTTTACATTGACGACAGCATGGAAAACTGTTTTGCCGCGTTTTACGCGCAGCATACGCGGTATGACGCCGTTATCTGTTCAAACGACCACATCGCCATCCATCTTTGCGAATGGTTCCGCCGTCGCGGCGAAAAGCCGCCGTTTTTGCTCAGCTTTACCGATACGATAACCGCGCGCCTTTACGCCGACGGGATCACTTCGATGTCGGTCAACTTTTACGAGGTCGGGCGAACCGCTGTCGCGGCTTATTTTGACCGCCTCCGACACCGTGCCGAATCGGTTTGTATTTTCCTCAAAAGCGAACTGCATATCCGCGGCAGCACGGACAATCAACCGTATATCCAGAATCGGCTACCTTTACAAAAAGCCGTCGAGGACGCGAAACAGCCCGGCAAAATCACCATCCCCCTGTTTCAGAGAAGGCTCAGCCGGCTGGAACATCTGCTGAATACATCCGATGCAGTAAACCTGAAACTGATTTACGGTTTGCTTTCAAACCACAGCTATGAAGAAATGGGCGCGTTCTGCTATCTGACGCCGGAGGCCGCGCGCTACCGCGTCCGCAAAATCAGGGATATGCTCGGATGTGAAAACCGCCGCGAAGCCGCCGCGTTTTTAGCCGACTATGTATCGGTCAAGAATCTCGGATGCATGATTTCCGAAATCGAGGATTCGGTTTTTCACACGAAATTTTCAAAGAGAGCCGCCGACGCCGATCTATTAAAAAAAGCGGAAAAGCAGAGCTAAAGCCCTGCTTCCGATTTGTAAAAGTTAAATTTTCCCGCCGTTTTGAAACGGCAAAACAAATCTCAAACATAAAAAAGCCGGTTCTCACCGGCTCTGACCGCCGCAAAACCAAGGTTTTGCGACGATGGGGCGCGTTCGCTCGCGCCG
>URDS01000030.1 GCA_900546635.1 uncultured Eubacteriales bacterium
GAAGAAGGCGGACATGTGCCGCCTTGTAAACACCTTACAGGCGCGCGAGTGCCGCTGAGGGCGGCGCGACGGCGCGAGCGAACGCGCCTCATCGTCGAAAAACCTTGGTTTTTCGGCGGAAAAAGGCGGATACGCCTTGCTCTTTGATTTTTAAAGCTCCAGCGGGCGGCTGCTCGGCCTGCTCTCGGCAACGCCGGTTTTGGCCGCGCGGCGACTTTCCGCAAGCAAACCGCCATACACCCGCTGCATATTGCGCACCAATTTCCGGCACTCGGCGCAATCAGCCATGTGCGCGTTTACCCGACCGGAGAGCGCTATCGTCTCCTCATCCAATCGATCAAACGAAATAAATTCAATAATATCATGTATATTCAGATGTTCCATACAATTTTCTCCTCAGACCTGCATTGATACGGTTCACCCAGTCACTGATCGACGCTTTTGCGCCTTTTTTCATATAGAAATCCGAATATTTCATCTCACCGTATCTTCTACTTTCATTAAACGGCAGTAAAAATATTTTTCGCAGCCGTTCTTCGGATTCTTTGCTGACTTTCATCCAGGGAATCGTTTGCGCGCATCGGCGCACAGACGCCCACATTTCCTCCAGCGTCATATTTTCATACCGTTCTACCAAAAGCGCGTTGGATTCAATCTTGCTGACATCCTCGGATAAAATCAGCACGGCCTGCGCTATCCAGGTCAGCACCTTATAAACCTGAATATCCATATCCAGCACCGCTTCAAACGCCGCACGAAGCGTATCGGTATCCGGTTCGGCGCAAAATGCCGCCTCCGCATCCGGATCCGGGATCTGCAAATAGAAGTCATCGTCATCGAGCGGAGCATCAATCGGCAGCGTATATCGGGACGAGGCCGCCTTGATGTGATCGATGCATAGATTGCCGGCAATCGTATACACCCATCGGCAAAATCCGTCTATATCAAGATTGATCTCTTCCGTGCGGAAAAAGAAGCCGGGAATCGCGTTTTTAATCAGCCGTATGTAAACCTCGGATAAAAGGTCTTCCGCCGTGCAGACGCGCGCAAGCGCCGGGGACTGCGCGCATTTGCGCGCCAATTTTGCGCCGACAAGCTTTTTCGCCGCCGCGCAGAGCGCGTCATACCGCGCGGGCTTTGTACAGATCAGTTCTTCGACGATCCGATCAAATTCGCTTTGTGTAATTGCAGCCATAGACCTCTCCGTTACCGTAATATGCTTTATTTTACAGGAAGCGCGTCATTTTGTCAACAACTCTGTCAAAACTTCCGCTCAGCCGGTAAAGCCTACGCTTTTTCCTTTTTTCTTCAGCATACCCGAAAATTCACGCTCGCCGCTCGCAAGACAAAAATCCTCGCGCCGCAGGGCAAAATTGTCTCCGCCGTGCAGACGCGCGCGCATGTTCGCCTTTCCCCACGTCCGCTCAAAAAGATTGCGTACAAAACGCGCGTTGCTGAATTCCTTCGACGCAAGCAATTCATCGGGCAGCGCGTCAAAATAGGCCCGCACCGCCTCGTCAAACGCTTCGTCATAGGAAAAACGGCCGCGGCAAAATCCCATAAAAATCGCGTATAAAGCCGCGCGGTCAAAGTTGGGAAATTCCAACACATACGGCATACGGCTCTCAAGCCCCGGATTTGCCCGCATCAGCGTCTCCATTTCCTCCGGATAGCCAGCCATGATAACCACAAGATCGCCGCGATGATTTTCCATTTCGGAAATCAGCGTGTCAATCGCCTCAAGACCGAATGAATCCGCATTTTCTCCGCCCTTGTAAAGCGAGTAAGCCTCGTCTATAAAAAGGACGGAACCGTAAGCATCCCGACAGATTTCCGCCGTGCGCGGCGCAGTCTGTCCGACGTATCTGCCGCAAAGATCGCGTCCCGTATGCTCAAAGAATCCGCCGGATCGCAAAACGCCGCGCTCCTTGAGGAGCTTGCCGATCGCGCGCGCAACCGTGGTTTTTCCGGTGCCCGGATTTCCGAGGAAACGCATATGGATACAAGGCGGCGCAAGATTTTCCGCCCTGGCAAGCTCGATTTGAGAAACGATTTCATACACGCGCGACCGAACCGCGTCCATACCGCAAAGCGCGCGCAGCATTTCCTCGCCGCCGCGCCCGTCATAATCGGCGGCGGCATACAACCCGGCCAATTCCTCGCGCTTGATCAAGCAGTCGTCCGTGCCGTCGGCCGCGTCAAAAACCTGTTTTTCGTAAATCATTTCGCGAACGACCTTATGCACGGTATTGATGCCGTAAAACACGCCGTCCGATTTTTCACGCTGGATCAAAAGATCAAAAAAATCCCACGCATCCTCTGTCATTTCATATCCGTATCCCTGCAGCGCACGCGAAGCAACGGCGCGCAGTTCATCTGCGGAAAACGGGTCAAAGGACACCGTGCGCACCGTCAAAATCTCACACAGTTCGCGGCGCACGCCCTCAAGCGCCGCGTCCTCGATAAACGGAACGCGGAACACCACGATATTATCCGCCGAATAATCCTCGATCACCGCAAGAAAACGCCGGAAGCGCTTTTCATTGAGATGCTCCAGCCACTCGCTGATGTCAATGCACACAAGCCGGCCGCGGCCAAATTCCGGAACAAGCCCCGCAAGTTCCTCGCGAAAGTCATCGGGCGCGGGCAGCCGAATCTCTAAAACCGCGCCGCCCGCCTGAAAGCGAAACAGCGCTTCCTCACGCAAAAGCTCGGCAAAAAGGCCGAGCGCCGTGGTCAGACCCCGACCTGCGCCGATCGAAAATAAATAGCACCGATAGGTAAACAAATCGTATGTTTCATGCCGTCTGACGAGCGGCGCAACGCTTTTCAGCTGCCGCATCAGCGCCTTAAACTCCGCGCATCCCACCAGCCGCTCGATTTTGGCCATTGCACCGCCGTCCGAAGCCGTTTTTAAATCGCCCGCCGCCAAAACCTCATGCTTTCCGGCGCCCGTATCCGTCCCCTCTTTTTCAGGAAGATCGGTCAGCTTATCAATTTGGCAGACAGCAACCGACGGAGAAATACCGACAAGAAGCCGACGGGCGACCTCTTCTTCGGAAAGCGCTGTGCGTACCGTCCAAATACAGCCGCAGAGAGTCTCCGACTGCGCGGCGGCGTTCGCGCCGAATGCGCTCCGCGCGTTCTCACGCAAGCGCTGCATCGGATGCTCGTCAAGCGAAAACTCCAGAATCTGTTTCGGATCAAAGTTCACAATTACTCTGAATTGATTCATATCTCTCCTCCCGAATCACTGTATTCGCCCAAAAGCCCGACCGAAGCATAATCAGTCCGATGACCATTTTAACGGCATCCGAAAACTGAACGATCAGATAAATCAAATACAGGGGCAGCTGCGTATACGTACACAGACAATAAGCCAGTACCGCCGGAATCGCCCAGGTATACACACTGTCAAACAAAAACGTAATCAGTGTTTTTCCGCCCGACCGTATCGTAAAATAGATGCAATGCACCAGCGAATGCATAGGCAGCGACGCGCCCGCAATCACAAGCAGCCGCGCGGCAAGCGCCTTTACCTCGGGTTCCGTGTTATACAGTTCGGGAATCAACCGCGCAACCAGCATAACCAGCACACCGATCACAATATGGATGGAAAGGGTAAAGGCAAGAATCTTTCGATTGAGATCGACTGCCCGCGCCTTATCTCCGCGTCCGAGTTCGCGGCCGACCAAAATGGAAACCGCCGTCCCCATTGCAAACATGATTACACAGAACAAATTCCATGCGGTTGTGGTAATGTTCACAGCGGCAACCGCCTCAAGTCCGTGTGTGGAATAGGCGCGGTTGATAAAGGTCATCGCAAGCGACCAGAGCACCTCGTTGAGCATCAGCGGCGTGCCCGTCAAAGCGATCTTTTTGATCAGCGAAGCGGGAATATACAAACTTCGATACGCGCCGCGGATAAACCGAAACTTTTCCGCATGGCGATGTGTGTGCAGCATCACAACGGCAAGCTCCACGTAGCGGGACAAAACGGTTGCCGCCGCCGCGCCCGCAACACCCCATCGCGGAAATCCGAATTTGCCGAAAATCAGCAGGTAGTTAAACACAATATTGACAAGGATCGCGACAACGCTCGCAGCCATCGGAACGACCGTATCGCCCATCTCACGAAGCGTACTGGAATACACCTGTACGATCATAAACGGCACAAGTCCGAAAAGAATAATCCAAAGATAACTGTGCGCATATCCGAGCAGCGTTTCAATATCCGCCTCAGCATTCGACTCATTTTCAAGGAAAAGCAAAACCAGCCGGTCGCCGAACATATAAAACGCGACGATAGCAAGGCCGGTAATCACAATGCCGAAGATCCATTTAAAGCGAAAGGTCTGCCGCAGTCCGGTATCGTCACCGACGCCGGCAAACTGCGCGCCGAAAATAGACGCGCCGGAAATCCCGCCGAAAACCGCCAGATTAAACACAAACACAAGCTGATTGACAATCGCGACGCTGCTCATCTCCCCCGTGCCGAGGCTGCCCACCATCAAATTGTCAACCAGACTGACAAAATTGGTCACCCCCTG
The DNA here is from genome assembly GCA_900546635.1 of uncultured Eubacteriales bacterium. Lineage (GTDB taxonomy): Bacteria > Bacillota > Clostridia > Oscillospirales > CAG-272 > UMGS902. Next base: position 4,551 of record URDS01000030.1, read on the forward strand.
CTGAATCACCAGCGGAATCACCAATGAAAAAAGCATTTTATAAAATGCGCGGTCACCGATATATTTTTTTAAAATATGCATGCAATATCCGTCCGTATGTTCTGTATTGATTTTTTCAAAAGCCGTCTCGAGTATGACGCGAAACGAAACAATCAAAAAGTGATATGTCTTTCTTATCATACCGCACGGCAAGCAAAAATGCAAGCCGAATAAAGCGTTCTTTTGCAAATTCGGGTTAAAAAAACCGGATCGCTCAGGCAATCCGGTTTGAAACTTCAGCGCAGCATCTCATCCTGACGTCCCGTCGCCTTGTGCGAACGAATGACTCCCTCAATTTCCTCAATACTGCTGGCGGGCATATCTCCGATTATCGTATTTTTCACAGCCGAAAGCGCATTGCCGATCTCCAGCGCGCGAACGATGTCTCCCCCGCTGACAAGGCCGTAAAGCACGCCGGCTATGTATGCGTCTCCGCTGCCGATGCGGTCAATGACCTCGATCCCCATATACGGCGGTTCTTCATAAAACACGCCGTCATACAACAGTCTGGAGCCGAAATTATGGCGCATCGGACTGACCACCTCGCGCCGGGTCGTCGCGACCAGGCGGCAGCCGTAGGTTTCCGCATAGCCGCGCATAATTTCATCAAGCGTTCCGGTTCTCTGCAGCATCCTGCGCGAGGTTTCCTCCGAGACGAACAGCAAATCGACATACGGGAAAACCGATTCCACCACGCGCTTTGCCTCTTCCTCGCTCCAAAGTGTCGCGCGGTAATTGACATCAAATGAAATCAGCGCACCGGCCGCTTTAAACCGCTTGATGACCTCTATTGCCGTTTCACGCAGACGCTCGCCGATCGCCATCGAAATGCTGCTGATGTGGAAGATCTTCGTTTTATCATAAATATCCGCCGGAATTTCGTCAAGCGTCAGCGCCGTGGCCGAGGAATTGGCACGGTCGTAAATCACCGCCGATTTGCGCGGATACGCGCCGCTTTCGTAGTAATAAACGCCAAGCCGTTTTTCCGGCCGTTCATCGTATACGATATAGTCGTCGCTGACATCTCCGTACCGAATTTTGTTCCGGATAAAATGCCCCATTTTGTTTGCGGGCAGCTTTGTAAGAATCGCGGTGCGCGCGCCGAGCATGGCCGCGCCCGAAGCCACATTCAGTTCGGTTCCTGCGGCGCCTTTTTCAAAAGTCTCGCTCTGTGATATTTTCTCTTTTTGCGGCGCGGTGAGACGAAGCATAACCTCGCCGAGCCCGATAATATCAAACTCTGTATCTTGTTTTAAGGACAGCATATACTCACTCCTTTATGCGCCTATTGTATCACAACCGCCGCACATTTGCAATGTAAATTCCGGCGTTTTTCTCTGAACAAATTCTCTTGGCGCGGCTTGACACGGATTTACGCGGCGTTTCAGGACAAAGCGGCGTCCGAATGCGGCTTCGGCGTTTCGGTATACCATTTGGCCTGCGCGCGGTACATCTCGGCGTAATAACCGCCCTTTCTCAAGAGTTCGGCGTGGCTGCCGTCCTCGACGATCTCGCCGTCGCGAAAGACCAGCACACGGTCAACGATGCTTGTAATTCCCAAACGATGCGAGACCATAAGGGTGGTTCTGCCGCCCGTGATTTTGGCAAAGTTTGTGTAAATCTCCGCCTCGGCGACAGGGTCAAGCGCCGCTGTCGGCTCGTCCAGCACCATAATACGCGCTTTGTCCCGCCAAAGGGCGCGGGTAAGCGCGAGTTTCTGCCACTGTCCGCCCGAAAGGTCGTTTCCCTTCTCGGCAAAATCACCGATTTCCTCGTCAAAGCCGTTCTTCTGCGCCCGGACACAATCCGAAAAGCCGGTCAGGTCGCAAAGCCGCCAAAGAACAGCGTCCTCGTCCGTTTCTTTGCGCATCGGATCGGAAACCGTGATGTTGTGCCGCAGCGTCGCATCGTATTTGCCGAAGTTTTGAAAAACCGCCGAAACGGTACGCCGCGCCACCGTCGGATTTTCGGCAATGTCATGCCCGCCGACAAAAACGCTGCCGCGGTCAGGCGCATACATTCCGCAAAGCAGATTGACAAAGGTCGTTTTGCCGCTGCCGTTTTCTCCGACAATGGCAACGGTTTCGCCGTCCTCGATATGTACGCTTAAATCCTTTAAAATCTGACGCTCGGTGCCGGGATAGGCAAAGTCCACATGACGAAAATCAACCTCGCCGCCCTCGCGCGGCAGCGCCGTTTGATCGATCGCCTCTTTCTCAAAGTTGTCAAGCTCAAAGAAATCGCGCATATAAGAAATATCGGTGAAAAACAGACCGCCCTGCACAAGCAGATTAGCCGTCACCGACTGGAACTGCTTTGTCAGCGACATCATGAGCGTAAAGGTACCGAGACCGAGCGCGGGATTTTCATAAATCTGATATGCCGTAACCAATAGCACGCCAATGTAGACCAAATTGCGAAGCAGATCGGCAGCACCGTTGATTAGCACATGCTTTCGGGTCAGCTTATTTTTCTTGCCGGTGTAATCGTTGCAGATTTCCCGCCATTTCATCTTGAGATAGTCAAAAATGCGAAAATGGCAAATGTCGTTAAACGGATTGTTGCGTGTGAGAATCTGCATATAGTGGATGAGCAGCGCGCCCTCCATCATGTACTTGACATTATGTACATAGGTCTCATCCCGCTGCGTATAGGAAAGCCACGCCGCGGGAATGGAGGTGACAACCAGCAAAAGTACAAGCCAGCCGCTCACGCCGGAGAGCAGGACAAGCACGCTGACAAAAGTTATCAGCATTTGCAGCCAGCCGATGATGCTTTGTATGCTGCCTGCCACGCGCGTGCCCGCATAGGAATTGGCAAACTCGATTTTCTGTGCAAGCTCGCTCTGATTTTCGATATACTTATACTGGACGCGGCAGGTAATATCCACGATATGCTCAATCAAGTATTTCTGCGTGCGCACGCTGTCGCAGCCCCGTGCATAGGCGGAAAAGAAGGTAAATGTGACCTGCGCGATATGCAGGAGAATCAGCGCGGCAAAAATCCAGAGTACCCGGCACATTTCATACGCGCCGCCTGTTGCCATCGTCTGAATCTCGTCGGTGAAAATCCTCAGCACCGAGGAAATCAGTGCGGGCAGAAAGGCAAAGCCGAAGCCGAGAACAGCAATGATAAAGGAAAAGGGCGTTTTGGTCTTAAAGCTGACCGCAAGCGCCTTGCCGAACACCGAAAAAGTTTCTTTGGCCGTAAGTTTTTCCTTCGTGACTTCTTTTTTCTTTTCAGCCATTGACCGTCTCCTCCTCTCCGCCGGTATACCACTTCGCCTGCTCGTAAAATAGATGCGCATACACGCCGTTCTTTTTCATCAGCGCTTCGTGTGTGCCGTCCTCAACCAGTCTGCCGCCGTCCATTACAAGAATACGGTCGGCAAGACGGGCAAAACCGATACGGTGAGAGATGAGCACCGAGGTTCTGCCCTCGGTTTTCTTTTTGATTTCCATAAACTGCTCCATTTCAGCGATCGGGTCGAGCGCCGCCGCAGGCTCATCGAAAATCATAATCGGCGCGCGGCTCATATGCGTGCGCGAAATGCAGACGCGCTGTGCCTCGCCGCCTGAAAGCTCCACGCTGTCCGGCCAAAAATAGCGGTGCATCCAGGTATTCATGCCGCTCGGAAGCTTCGCAACCACCTTTTCCGCGCCGCCCGCACGGATCGCTTCCTTAATGCGCTCGTCACGCTCAATTTCTTCCACACAGCCGTAGCCGACGTTGTCGCGCAAGCTGGAATGGAATAAAAAGCATTGCTGAAAAAACACACCGATTTGTTTTTTGATGTCCTCATATTTATAATCGGAGAGCGGATGCCCGTAAAACAGCACCTCGCCTCTCTGCGGACGAAAGCTATCCAGCATCAAGTTGGTCAATGTCGTTTTGCCGCTGCCGTTGTAGCCGACCAGCGCGATATTTTCGCCCTTATGTATCTTGAAGCTGATATCGTGCAGCACCGGCTTTTCGGGGTTGTACCCAAAGGTGACGTTTTTAAACTCATAGACCGTGTCGTCGTTTGTATCCAGCGGACGCGGATTCGGATTTTCCAATCGTTCGGGCGCGGAAAAAAGCAGCCGCCGCTGTCGTCCGAGTTCAAAAAGCGACCAGAGAATCTCGCCGATGCCGCGCGCCATCCCGGAAATCGTACCCGAAAGTCCGGTTGAAAGAGAATAGACCATCAAAAAAACGTCCGCGCGCATCTCGCCTCTTGCCACGGCAAAAATCGAATACAGCAAAATACCGGCCATAGCAAGGTAAAAGATAAGTCCGCTGACAAACGGTTCGAGTGCAAAGGACAGCTTGCGCTTTCGGTCAAAATCCGCAACCGTTTTGTAGGCCTCGCGCCACTGCCGAAGAATATCCTCGCGCGACTCGTAGATGCGCACCTCTTTGGCAAGTCCCGGCTGTTTCGGCATTTTCTGATAATACTGCGCGCGGTGCAGCGCGCGGTCGTAAATTTCATACTTTTGCTGCCGTTTGTCCGAGGCGTATATACTGTAGAGCAAGGCGGCCAGGATATATCCGAGCGAAATTGCAAAAATCGTCCACGAGGCGGACGCGGCGACAAAAAGCAGCGATACCGCCTGCGTCAGTTTGCCGATAAAGGCGACAAGACCGGTCATAAAGCTGTTGAGCGTCGAATATTTCATCGAGGTTGACTGCATCTCGTCGCGAACGGATTTATTTAAAAGATATTCGCGGCTGACTTTCTGCCGCTTGTTCATGAACTGCTCACCCATGCCGTAGTAATAGGTGTCGTACATCATCATGTAGATGAGATCCTGATTTATACGGTCGGAAAGTCCGTTGACCGCGATAAACAAGCCGAGCAGCAGGATGCTGCCCGAAATATCCGAAAACTGCCCCTGCCCCGTCGCCAAAAAGCTTGAAAGCGCAGAAATCACGTTTCGGTTGAGAATCAGCACAACGGCGGGCAGCACAGACAATATCACGCTTGCCGCAAGCCATGCCAAAAATACCTTTTTGTTGATCTTCCACGCGAGCTTGAAAGCGAAAACGGCGGATTTTACTTTTTCTCCGAAAGGCGTCTGCTTCTTCATTGTCCCTCCTGCTTTGTCATTCGCGCCCGCGAAAACGGCTTAATATTCCCGACCGCTCTTCAGAAGACCGCGAATATACGCAAACGTTTCTTTTTCCCCGCGCTCGGCAAGCATCCGAAGCAGACGTTCGGTAAGTTCCGAGGTCTCCGGATGAATAAAACGATGATCCATGCCGCGCAAAAAATAATCCAGCGCGCTTTGATCGGTATACTTTTCTCCTTGATAGATCTTGCTTGCCGCAATGCGGTCACAAACCATTTCAATTACATAGCGGAGCGGCATTTTGACCGGTCTGACACGTCTTTCTGCCGGATTATAGTCGGTCCAGTACTCAAAATGATGCTTGTTTCTGCCCTTGTGATGCAGCCACGCCGCCGAATATCCGTGTTCCGCGCGTTCAAGCTCGTTCGGACTGCGCGTGCCGACGTAATAGCGCGCGCCCGGCAAAAACTCCGCCGGCGAATATTTAGACAAATCATGCCGGAGTCCCTGAAAGAAAATCCCGGCGCGGCGGCAGTTGCGAATCACCTCGCGGCGATGCCGTGTAATAACCAAAAAATGTCGAAACGCTTTGCCCATTTCAAAACCTCACAAATTTATTTCAGTATAGCATTTTTTGTCGAAAACGTCAACAATAAAGGCACAAATTGCGCTGCCCGATTTCAAGGGCAGCGCAACCGATACAAACGCGCAGAAAGCCGGACCTCAAGCTTTCCGTATCGCTTTTAAAATTTCACCGAGTTTCGGCGCGGTTCCGTACAGAAGCACACCGACACGATAAATCTTCGCGGACAAGACGCCGACGCCGAAAACCGTAAGCACCAACAGACCGATTGAAATGATAATCTCATAGACCGGAACGGTACTCATGGCAATTCGGGTAAACATGGCCATGGGAGAAGTAAACGGCAGGTACGAACAAATCCGCATCGCCGTGTTGTCCACATTTCCGCTCGTCATGGAAAATACGACTACAAAAAGCGCAATAATGAACATCATCGTCACCGGCATGACCGACGTGTTGACATCCTCCACCTTGGTAGCGGTGGAGCCGATTGCGCCGTACAAAAACGCATACAGGAAAAAACCGAGAACGAAAAATACAAGCATGTAGATCAGCAACTCAAGCGGAACGTCAAATATGGACGCGACGATGCCGTTACTCGCCCAGTACGCGCGATTGCCGTTGAAAAACAGATACGCCGATCCGAAAACGGCCACAAGCTGGAACAGTCCGGCCAAACAGGATCCGATTACCTTGCCGAACATCATGTTTACCGGTTTCGCGCTCGTAATCAAAAGCTCCATCGCCCTGGAACTCTTTTCGGTCGCCACATTGGTCGCAACCATCTGTCCATACAGCAAAATGACCATGTACAGCGCGAAAATCAAAATGTACGTGTAAAAGAAATTCTGCATCTGATCCTTGCCGAGGTTTTCAATCGTATGCGTAATTTTGGCGGAAAGAATTTCCTCCGCCCGCTCGGCGCCGATGCCGCCGCCAATCATCGCTTCAATCCGATACAGATTCTGTAAAACTTCATCCGCCACAGCCGTATTCATGTCATACATGGAAAGATTGTTCACATAATACGTATATGCGTCCGCCGCTTCTATCACGAATGCGCATGCCGCCTCGCCAAAGACAACACGGTCGCGAACGGATTCTACCGATTCAGCCGTTCCGCGCACCTCATACCCCTCAAACGCGGCGGCAAACGCCTGTTCTACCGCATCCGGATTTTTTGCCTGCCCTGCATGGAGCAGCATGATCGGGCGCTCAGACGGCTCGGACGGAACCCCTGTATCCAGCATCGCGGAAAGGCGAGGAAAAAACATGACAACGCCGATCAGCAGAACCAAAAACAGTGTAACGCCGATAAAAACTTTATTTTTAAAATAGGATTTCAGTTCAAATTTCAGGATTGTTAAGAATTGTTTCATTGCCGCTCCTCCTTACGCCCGCTCTCCCGCATATTCGACAAAGATGTCATTGAGCGAGGGCTCGAAAACCTTGATTTCATCCAGGTCGTAATTCTCAGCCAGACACCGCATCACATCCGGTTTTTCCGCCGCAGTATTCATTTGAATCATCAGTGCGCCGTCGTCGGTTTCAGTACAAGCGGCGCCGAAGTCGGCTTTGATCCGCTCTTTTTTTTCGGAACGCACGACCAGGCGGTCGCGCGCATAATTGCGTTTGATCTCGCGCAGATCGCCTGTCAAAACCACATTTCCGCCGTTTAAAATCGCAATATGATCGCAAAATTCCTCGATATAGTTCATCTGATGGCTGGAAAAAAGCACGATTTTTCCTTTGGAAATCTGCTCCTTGACCACATCCTTGAGGAGCATTGCATTGACCGGGTCGAGTCCCGAAAACGGTTCGTCCAAAATCACAATCTGCGGGTCATGCGCAAGCGCGGTAATCAATTGGATCTTTTGCTGATTGCCCTTAGAAAGCGTATCCAGCCGCCGGTTGCGGTATTCCGCCATTCCGAGACGCTCAAGCCACGCATCGGATGACTGAACCGCGTTTCTCTGACTCATGCCTTTCAGTTGCGCAAAATACACAAGCTGATCGATAATTTTCTTTTTCGGATACAGGCCGCGCTCCTCCGGCAGATAACCGATTTTCACGTTTTTACAGTCGAGCGGCGCGCCGTCAAGCAGCACACGCCCCGCATCGGCCGGGAACACATCCATCAAAATACGAATTGTGGTGGTCTTACCCGCGCCGTTGCGGCCGAGCAGGCCGAACGCCTTTCCGCCCGCGGCGCAAAAAGACACGCCGCGCAGCACTTCTTTCTCGCCAAACCGTTTTTGAATATCCTGTAAAACCAGTTCCATAGCTTCCTCCCACAGTGCCCCGCACATACCAAAAATGCGGCGGCGCAAAATAACGGTACTTTGTTTATCATAGCATATCTTAGATGTATTTTCAACCGCTTGCAATCGGGAAATTTGTCAATTTCAGCGTTTGAAAATCAAACAAAGCGCGCCCCTTTACGCATACGTAAAAGAGCGCGCTCTGAACACTGAAAAACAGGCAAATCGATGGGAAAACAGAAGAATACCCCGCTTTTTTCATATCAAGGTTCCGCATCCCGGGACTTTGACGCATGAAGCTTCGCATTTTTCATTGCGGGATTTTCCAGCACCTTGCCGTCCGCATCAAAACGGGAACCGTGACAGGCGCAGTCCCAGCTATGCTCCGCGCGGTTCCACTTCAGCGCGCAGCCGAGATGCGTACACCGCCGCGGAACCGGCAGCAACAGATGCCCCGCCGTCTCGGCAACGTTCTTCCAAAGCTGCGAGCGCCAGATACTGCGCATGGGACTGTACAGAGCTTCAAATTCATTTTCCCGACCGCAAAGCAAATCAGAAAGCAACTGCGCCGCCGCCATGGACGAGGTCATTCCCCATTTGTTAAAACCGGAAGCCACATACACGCCTTTCGCGAACCGCGCGTACCGTCCGATATAGGGAACGCCGTCAAGCGACATGCAGTCCTGCGCGGCAAAAGCGAAACGCTCTTTCGCATTCGGATAGTGTTCACGCGCAAACTTGCGCATCTCACCGTATCCGCCGCCATGTTTGCCGGTTCTGTGACCGCCGCCGCCAAGCAGCAGAATGCCGCCGAAATGCCGGAAAGAATATCCGCCGCCGTCGCCGTCAATATACATGCCGTCAGGCAGAGGTGCGCCCTCGAGCCCAAGCACATAGGAACGCTGCTGATAAAGCTTCATAAAATACAGGCCGTGCGTATTGATAAACGGGAAATGCGTTGCAATCACGATATTTTCAGCCGAAATCTTATGCCCGTTCACATAGGCGGCGCCCGGCTCGACGTAATGAACGAAACTATCCTCAAATATATGCAGATCTTTCGCAATGCCCGCCGCAAAGCGCAGCGGATGAAACTGCGCCTGATCGGGAAACTGCACCGCGCCCGCTGCGGGAACCGGCAGCGGCACTGTATCGACTACCGGCGCTTCAAATCCGAGTTCGGCAAGCGCCGCCGATTCGCGGCGCAGCCGTTCCCTGTCCCGGCTGTACACGTACGCGTCCGCCGTTTCAAAGCCGCAGTCTATCCCTTTAGCGAGCATTCGATACGCATCGAGCGCCGCCATATTGGCGCGCAAATACTGCGCCGCGCACTGCCGGCCGAACGTCCGAACAAGCCGGTCATAAATAAACCCATGCTGCGCCGTAATTTTCGCGGTTGTATTCTGCGTGACGCCGCCGCAGATTTGTCTGCCCTCAACCAATAGATAATCCGCCCCCGCGCGATCCAAAAAATACGCGCAGAGCAGTCCGCAAAGCCCGCCCCCGATAATCAGATTTTTCGTCTGAACATCCGTTTCAATCCTTGGAAACCGCGGCAGTGAAATATCTGCTTTCCAAATGGATTCTCCCATACTCCGCCTCCTGCATCCTTTCGGTTAGTATCTGCAAAAGGTGAAAATTCATACAAAAAGCGAGGAAACGGCGTTCTGCCGTTACCTCGCCCAGACTTTCGATAAAATAAAAGCTGCAAAGAATAAAGCAATAAATTTTGTTTACAAGGCGGACATGCGCCGCCTTGTAAACACCTTGCAGGCGCGCGAGTGCCGCCATCGGCGGCGCGACGGCGCGAATACGCCCCCAAAGAAGCGGCCTCCTTATGGCGTCAGGACTCCTCCCGGCTAACGCCGGGCCCCTCCTCACGCCTATACGCGTCTCATCGTCGCAAAACCTTGGTTTTGCGGCGGTCAGAAGCGAGGAAACGGCGTTCTGCCGTTTCCTCGCCGAACAATCGTATTTTTCTCAGTGCGGCTTTATCTGTCCGAAAGTCTCAAATAATCTCGGCGCGGCTGTACATTTTTATACGAAGGACGCATGATTTTACCCGCGTTAATCAATTCTTCAATGCGATGCGCGCTCCAACCCGCGATACGGGCAACGGCAAAAATCGGCGTATAAAGCTCGTGCGGCAGATTGAGCATGTCATACACAAAACCGCTGTAGAAGTCAATGTTTGCGCTGACACCCTTATACATTTTTCGCTCGCCCGAAATAATCTGCGGCGCAAGCGTTTCGATAAGCGAGTACAGTTGATACTCTTTCGTCAGCCCCTTTTCTTCAGACAGACTTTTGACAAACGCGCGGAAAATCGTTGCACGGGGATCGGAAACAGAATATACAGCGTGGCCGATGCCGTATATCAGCCCGGAACGGTCAAACGCCTCTTTATGCAGAATTTTTTTCAGATAAGCGGCGACCGCATCCTCGTCCGTCCAATCCCGCACATTCTGCTTAATGTCATCCAGCATCGCGCAGACCTTGATATTGGCGCCGCCGTGTTTCGGCCCTTTCAGCGAACCGAGCGCCGCCGCAATCGCAGAATACGTATCCGTACCGGAAGAGGAAACCACATGCGTTGTAAAGGTGGAATTGTTTCCGCCGCCGTGCTCGGCATGTAGTACCAGCGCGAGATCGAGTATTCTTGCCTCAAGCGGCGTATATTTGCTGTCGATACGAAGCATATGCAGAATATTCTCCGCCGTGGAAAGGCTCGGATCCGAATCGTGAATAAAGAAGCTCCGGTTGTTTCGGATGTAATAATTATAGGAATGGTAGCTGTACACGGATAAAAGCGGGAACGTGGCAATCAGCTGCAAGCACTGTCTGAGCACATTCGGGATCGTGATATCATCCGGCCGGGTATCATACGAATACAGCGTAAGAACGCTTCTGGCAAGCGAATTCATCATATCCGAAGAGGGCGCTTTCATAATAATATCCCGGATAAACGAATCGGGCAGCGAACGGTACTCCACAAGCGTCTGTATGAATGCATCCAGTTGTTCTTTGTCCGGCAGTTGTCCGAACAGCAAAAGATACACAATTTCCTCAAAGCCCATGCGATTATCCTGCAAAAAACCCTGCACCAGCTGCTCCACATCGTATCCGCGATAATACAATTTTCCGCGGCAGGGCACCTCTTGACCGTCAACCATCTTTTTTGAAACGATTTCGGATATTTCAGTCAGCCCGGTCAAAACGCCGTTGCCGTTTAAATCACGCAGTCCGCGGTTCACCTTATATTCCGCATACAACTGCGGATCAATCCCGCACCTTTCGGTGCAAAGCTCCGCATAATGACGGATCTGCGGCGTTATCGCAGAATAATCCCGGCTGTTTTTTTCATTTGTATTCATCATTTGACCTCTTTTCTCTATACGCTATGTACTCCGTGCAATCTCAAATTTGCGGTGCGTCTAAAAAAAGCAATCGAATGAAAACGACCTCCCCGCCTCTATACTTTTATCCGATGCGCACACGCTCACACCGACTTCGTACTACGCCATCGTTTCGAGCATTTCTTTTGTGACCTCATAACGCGACGGCAATCCGTTTTTCGCACGTTCGGCTTCCTGCATCATATACTCGCCCATCCGCCAAAGCTCGTTGCCCATACTGCCTGCAATGTGCGGAGTCAAAATCACATTTTCCATACGATAAAAAGGATGATTTTGCGCAGGCGGTTCAGGCATGGTAACGTCCAGTAACGCCGTCCGCCCCGGACACTCGGAAAACGCACGCACGAGATCCGCCTCGACCACCTGCGCGCCGCGGCCGGTGTTGATAAACACAGCGTGCTCCGGCATCCGGGAAAACAGCGCATAGTTCAGGATCCCGACCGTCTGCGGCTTGTTGGCCAAATGATTGGAAACAACATCACAAACAGAAAACACCTCGTCAAGCTCCGCCCGAATCACACCGAGCGCGTCAGCCCGCTCGGCGGACAGAAACGGATCATAGACGAAAATTGTGGGATCGGCAAACGCCAGACCGGAAATGACCAGCGAACCGATCTGTCCGGCGCCGAGCACGCCGATTTTGGCGCCGAAATTGCCCGGAAACGCCGCGGCCGTTTTTTTTGCCGCCTTCGGTTCGCCCGATTTCATCATCCGACAGGCGGGGAAAAAACCTTTCGCGGCCAGCAGAATTTGACCGACCGTATAGGCGGCTACCGGAATGGCATTGGCCGCCCACGCGCTGAACACGCGCACGCCGCAATCCAAAAAAGGCCGCGCAAAGCCCTGCACCGATCCCGCCGCGTAAAACACCGCGCGAAGCGACGGAAAATACAACCGAATCTCCTCGGCGGAAAAACGCGGCATCCCCCACGTGGAAAAAATGAACTCCACATCGGAAAACTCCGCATATTCCTCCGCGCGGAAATTTCTGCCCGGAAGCGCGCCGCACGTTTGCGCCAATTTTTCTTGCACGGCCTCCGAATACACCGAAAAAATCTTTTCGCCGCCCATAAAAATACTCTTCATTTCAAAGGCTCCTCCAGAATCTGTTTCAGCGCCCGCGCCGTCTTTTCAAGACTCTCAGGCGCGCCGTCATGCATAAATTCAAGCAGCAGCGCATGATCGCGCGTACAATCCAGCGCGGCGAGATAACGCCGCCAAATCGACGCGCCCATGTCCAGCGGATATTTCGCTTTCTGAATCCAATGAAACACGTGTACATTTGTAATCAGCGGCGAAAGCTTTTGCACAGACTCCAGATTATACGCCGTATCCCGCCACTGATTCGGCTGCCAATACATCAAAAGCGCGGGCTGATCGACCGCCCGGATAAAATCCAGAGCCGCGCGCCAGTCGTCGGTCAATGTTCCCGGATGACACTCAAGCGAGAGCGTCATCTTTCTCTTTGCCGCAAGCGCAGCGGCCTTTTGCGCCTCAAGGCGCATAGCCTCAAGCGTCTCTGGTAAAACCGAAGCGGAAGCCTGCGTGCCGCACCATATACGCACCGTGGAAACACCGAGCGCCTCGGCCGTATCCAGAATAACCGGCAACTGCGCGCTCTGCCCCGCGCCGATTCGATAATAGCTGCCGTAGGAAGCACAGCGCAGTCCGAATTCCTCTGTCAGCCGCGCCACGCGCGCCGCATTGCCGAAATCTCCGGGCGGCACATGGACATCGCCGCCCCACTCGATACAAAAAAGTCCGGCGCGCGCCGCCAGAGTCACAATCTGCTCGGGCGAAAGCGCGCGAAAGGAAACCGAACATAAACCGGGTAAAAACATAAACATCCTCCCTCGCTTTTCTGCACCGTCATTCAGCGGCGCGAACAACGCCGTACTGAAATTTTCCGGTTTATTTTGTTATTTTATCATGTCATCCTCATTTTTGCAAGAGAAAACCGCCGGCGAACCGGCGGTTTTCTGACTGTCGAACTGTCGAAAAATCAAAGTTTTCCGACAAGGGGACATATCTACGAAATACTTGTTTTTCGACTGAACAGCTTTCGGAAACGATAGGACAAACGCACGAAAAAATAAGCAATCTGATCCGCATAATTGGTTTTGCTGTATTTTTTCAAAATGCGAAGAAACCGCCCTTCAAAATAATCGTGCCAAAAGTCCGCACGTTCTTCCGCAGGCGCGGCGGCAGGCGGCTGTTTTGCGGGACAAACGTTGTCCTTTGTCGGCGCAACCTCAAAATCCCGCAAGGAGTTTTGACAAATTTCAAGCAGCCGCGCTCCGCGCTTACCGCCAACGACGGCGGCTACCGCGTCTCCGGTATCCTTATCCGCTACAGCGGATAAATGAATATCCGAAACGCACAGTCCGGCGGAAAATTTACAGGTATAGCAGGCGGGTCTTAAAATCAGTCGTTTTTTCAGCCAGGAGGCATAATTGTCGCGGCGCACTCTTTTTCCGGCGGTGGTCATTTCACAGTGCATCCAACGCGCGGCGGGATTGCTGTACAGTTTTATATCGTCCAGTCTCGCATCGTATAATCGTTCACAATACTGCGTATACCGTTTCCAAACAAGCGGAGAAGCCGCTCCATGGCACTCTGTGTCACAGGTAGTCAAATCAGCGGTCTCCGCCAATTCACCGAGATAAGCATACAGTCCGGAAACCTCGCAGGGTCTGCCGAAAAACAGCACCGGCGTTCTACGCTCAAGATATTTTCGGATCTGCTCATAGCTGTTTTGGAGATCGCTTTGCAGACTGCTTGTGCAGTTCAAAAGCGAAGCGCTTTTCAACGTATCGCAGCGCATATGCAGCAGCCAATGATCGTCCTGATACTGCGCGCCGAACACAACGCCCCCAAATCGAACAAACCCATCGGCCAAACGCCGGCAAAAATAATTGAGCACATCAAAATCCAAGTCTTGAAATGCCTTGTAGCGCGCCAGAAACACGTCTCCGGGTTCCTCGTTTCTTTTCACCGGATTAATAAACGAACAATTGACGCCGCTGCCCACACTGCTGCAAGCTCCGCAATGGATGCAAAGATCCGTCCGAAGCGCCGGATAATAAAATCCCTCTCCGTCAACTTTCAGTCTCAGCGCTTTGTTCGGACATTTCAGTACGCACAGACCGCAGCCGCTGCACGATGTTTTATCCACAATAATATAGCGAAGAAGATCACGCAAAAAAGCCGCCCCCTTACCTTTTGCTCAGTCCCTAATCTTCGTTTAATGGTTTTATTTTATCATACATTTTAGCATATTGCACATATTTTTGCGTAAAAACGTTTTATATTGTTAAAATATGTCCTCGAATTGCAAATTTCAGCCTGTGCGATAGGAAGAACCGGCCGACTGAAACCAGTCGGCCGGTTCTTGAAATCACCTTACTGCGCATTCTCTTCAACGAGACATGCCGGTGTCTTCGGCTGATAAGACAGTCCCATGGAAGGCATACCTGCACCCGCATTGGCGATGTTCTCAATCAAATCCGCGAGAAAATCAAACATGCTTATGCACCCCCTTTCTCTGTACCTTTGCTATTGCCATAAATATAAAAACCAGCGTAACCGTCAGCACCGCCACACATAGACAGCGCCGTACCGACGGTACATCCGGCAGCAACGCCATACCCATCAGAATCAAAAGTGAAAACGAAACGGTCAGCCCCATCGACATCCGGCGGCTTTTGGCGATATGCTTCGGGCCGATCGGACAATTTGGATGGAGTACCGGCGCATTGCAGAGAATATAAACGGAGGAAACCAGCAAACACCCGAGCAAAATCCACCTTGGCTCCCGCATACGCAAAAGCCCCTCCACCAAAAGCATGACTGCGACAAAAGAAAGGTTTGACACGACAAAGCATCCGCCATACGTACCGCAATGATAGCCGCCCGAACAAATCCTCAGCAAAGTAAAAATAAACAAATACAAGACCGCCGAGAAAAAGTCAAAGACGACTGCGCCGATCACCGCGATACTGATCATGCCGAAAAGCGTCGATAGTATGAGCATAAATCCGTATGTATAGATCTCCCGATTGCGTTCTTTTGCCGCACAGCGGCCAATCAGGGAATCTGCTAAAAAGCAGGAAACCTTTTCCAACATCTGTCCATCACCGGGAAAAAATATAGCACAGAATACAGAACTGTTATACATCACGTCCGTATTCTGTGCTATTTCGTCTTTGAATTACATATTTTTACAGATTGCCTACATTTTTAAGCAAAATTCGCGTTTCGGGGCAAAAATTATCCCCGGTCTGCTCCACACGCCCCTGATACCGATCCACAATTAACCGGATCATTTGAGCATCATACCCGTGTATACGCTTTGCCTCGCGCGCCGTGTCAATCCGTTTGACATCCTGCGGCGGCGCGGCATGCGCCGCCGCAGACTTCACCCGAATTATGAGCATGGCATCAGCCGACGTTATGGAAACTTCAGCAAAGCGTTTTTCGGAATCGGGAACTTCAGCCGCGGCTTCCAGCGCGCCGTCCAGCAAATTAACCAAGAGCGCGCAGATATCAACTGTCCGGATCTTCACATCTTCCGGATACGCCGCATCAATCGAAAGCGGCACATGCATCTCCCTCGCTTTGTCGGCCTTGTTGTTCAAAACGGCATCCACAACCTCATTGCCGGTATAGCGCCGCATTTGCACAGTCGGCTGACCGTCAGCCAACATCTGCAAATATTTGCCGAGTTCCTCATACTGTCCCGCCTCCGCCATCACGCGCATGACGCGCAGGTGGTTGTGAAAATCATGGGATACTTTCGCAATTTCGGAATACGCGAGGTTTAAACGCATACTGTTATCCTCAAGCGCGTCCGCCTTAAAAGCCACCACATCCTTTTCAATCCGCTGTGTCTTCATGTTGGAATAGGCCGCAACCAGCATCAAAACGCCCGCAAAAAACAAAAGGATAAACAACCACGCAATCAGCACCGATTTTTTAATCTCCGCCGCGTCTCCCATCAAAACCGCGTTGATCAGAAACTGCATGAAAAAGAAGGGAAACATGCCTGAGGCAATCAGCGCAAGGCTGACCTTGTTGTTCATTTGAATGCGGCGTCCGCGATTATGCCGGCGCGCAATCAAGCACACCGCAATCAGAGAAAGTTTCTGAAACCAGATATACGCCGTCCGCGCAGGACCCACCTCCGTGATAATGGTCAGGGTAAAATTGTCCACTTCATATAAAAGCTCAACAATGGATACAATCAAAAAATCATATGCTAAAATCAAAACATAATAAATCACGGAAACACTAAGCGTCTGGATAAAATTCGCCCTATAAAGCAAAAGCGCGATCAGCGAAGACGCGGCGATCACGGCCGCAGTATTCAAAAAAGAAAACAGCGCAAGCGCGTTCAGCCAGTACAGCATAAGCGTCAGGGCAAGGCCGCCGAGCACACATGCCCCCAAGTGCCTCCATCCGGAAAGCCGTTTTTCAAAAAACAAACAATAAATGCGGCATAAAATGTAACATTCCAGAAAAGAAACCATATTTTCCGAAAATATATAAAACCACGTCATACTCTTATTCTTTTCCTTATTACGGATTACGGCAAAATTTTCATTTCAAAACCATGCTCTTTGTATCCGTATTTTCTTCGGACTGCTTTTCAGCATCATTCTTTTCATACACATTCAGCAAAACCCGCGCCGTAAAGAATCCGTCTTTGCACTTCTGATTCATGTTTCCGTTATACCGCTCGATCACCGACCAGATAATTTTAAGCCCGTATCCGTGTATGCGTTTATCGGTTTTGCTTGTGATGCCCCAACTTGTGATGCGCACATTTTCAGCCACCGCGTTTTTCACCTGCACCATCAGCATCGAATTGACCGCCCCGATATCAATCTCCACAAAACGCTTTTTCGGATCCGCAATTTTAACACTGGCTTCAATCGCATTATCCAAAAGATTCACGAGTAGCGCGCAGATGTCAACCGAGCGAATTTGTACCCTCGGCGGATAACTCGCATGGATCGAAAGGGGCACATTCTGCATTCGCGCTTCCTGCGCCTTATTGTTCAGAACAGCATCCACAATCTCCACGCCGGTATACATCCGCATCCGTAAAGGCGGCTGTTCGTCTGTCAATGCCCGCAGATATTTGCGTACTTCCTCGTTCTGCCCCGAATGCATCATCACATTCATTGCGCGCAGATGATTACCGAAATCATGCGAGACTTTGGCAATCTCGGAATACGCCTGATTCAAACGCATGCTGTTTTCCTCCAGCGCGTCCGCCTTTGAAGCGACCACGTCCTTTTCGATCTTCTGCGCCTCTATCTTGGAATATGCCGCGACCAGCACCCAAATGCCGGTAAAAAACAAAAGCATGAACAGCCACGCGATCAACACCGATTTTTTGATCTCCGCCGTATCCCCGACCAAAACCGCGCCGACCAAATACTGCATAAAGAAAAAGCAAAGCACGCCGGAGACGATCAGCGCAAGGCTGACCCGGTTATCCATCCGAATACGGCGCTTTTGTTTATTTCTCCGCATCAAAATCCAGTATACCGCGATCAGCGAAATCTTCTGGAACCAGATATACGCGGTCCGCGCCGGCCCCACCGCAGTGATAATGGTCAGGGTAAAGTTGTCCACTTCATACAGCAGTTCAACAATCGACACGATCAAAAAATCATACGCCAAAATCAAAACAGAATAAATCACGGAAACGCTGAGCGTTTGAAGTAGATTTGCCCGATACAGCACAAGGGCTATAAGCGACGATACCGTCACCACGGCCGCCGTATTGAAAAAAGAAAACAACGCAAGCGTATTCAGCCAACCGAGCAAAACCATCAAAACCAAACCGCTGAGCACACATGCGCCGGCATGCTGCCACTTGGAAAAACGCTTTTCAAAAAACAAGCTATATGTACAGAACAATATGTAACATTCCAAAAAAGAAACCAAGTTCTCGGAAAGCGTATAAAACCACATCATAACCGGCTGCTCCAAAATTCCATGAGTTTATCTTTCATTTGGCGCTGATGGGAACGGCTAACCGGCAGACGCATGCCGCTTTTACATCGCAGTTGGTCCCGCTCAAAGCTTTCAATATAAGCCAGATTGACAACACAACCCCGATCTACCGTAAAAAACTGTTCGGGATCCAGATCTTTACGCACTTCAAAAAGCGGGGCTCGAACCTTGATCTCACGCTGATTTTTACAATAAATCACAACATACCTGCCTTGCTTTCTGATATAAACGATCTGTCTGTACGGCACCCGCTCGCAAATGTCCGTCCTGAAAACCAGAAGCGCCTCTTTATCCTGCTCTTTCAGCACATTATACGCATCCGAAATATAGTTACCAAGTTTTACATTTAATTCACTTTTATGCAAATACCGAAAAACATCAAGCTCATAGGATTGCGCCGCATACTGGATATAGGCGGTTAAAAAAATTATAACACTGTCCGGATAACGCTTTTTGATCTCATGCGCTATATTGAGGCCGTTATAGAACGGCATATCAATATCCAAAATCGCCAAGTCTACCGGCTTACCCTCATCAAGATCAAATGAAAAGATTCTGGAATCAGTGTACTCGCTGATGTTTAGCCGAACCGCCTCCGAGGACAGTGTTCGTACCAAAATCTTTTTTGTTTCTTTCAGAATTACAGGGTCATCATCACACAAAATACAGTTTAATGTCACGTCAGTCACTCCTCAAAAATGTAATATAACTCTATAATGATCTTCGGCTCGGATCGAAAAACAGCTTGATTTGACCGTTTACGACCAAATCATACAAGAATCCCCATTTGTATTTTCTGTACTTTTACCGAACCAATATTATCATATCACGGTTTTACATATTTTTCAACTTTGTCGTGCATTATTTTAATATGGTTTTATTTTCCAGTATGGAAATATTCGACCATAAAGCGGTTCTTACGCAATATCCTGTTTTGTTTATACAGTTAGTTCAATTTGCATAGGAATGTTTTTTTCTTTTTCATAACCAAAAAACCGCCCCGGCACTGCAAAACAATGCCGGGCGGTTTCTATCCGCCGAAAAACCAAGGTTTTTCGACGATGGGGCGCGTTCGCTCGCGCCGTCGCGCCGC